>NZ_JARKPQ010000338.1 GCF_029975155.1 Propionicimonas sp.
GGTCTTCCTCGGCCCAGACCAGATCCGCGCCGAGCTCAACGAACCCTTCGCCAGCATCACCAGGCCCGGAGACGACTGAGGCCGCCCCTCGGGCGGCCTCACAAGCGTCGGATGCACTTCTGACAAGAACATCTGGGTGGAGCTAAGGGGATTCGAACCCCTGACCTTCTCATTGCGAACGAGACGCGCTACCAACTGCGCCATAGCCCCAACTGCCTCAAACAGCCCGTCCAGACTAGCATCCGGCAGGCGCGCGAACGAAACCCGCGCAGCTGGTCGCGATGTGGAGATCCCGGGTCGAGCCCGGGATGACGGTGCGGTGATTCAGGCCAACGGGAAGACCAGGCGGGTGACCGTGGTGGCGGGGTCCTCGTCCGGTTCGGAGTCATAGAACTCGAACATGGACTCCGTCAGTTCGACCCTCTCCATCTCCAGCCAGGGCATGAGCTCGGCGTAGCTCTCCTCCAGCTTGTCGTACGGGCCGACATGGGTGGCGACCACCGCCCGGCCGCCCGGACGCTCCGTCACGGTGCAGCCCGGCACGTCGGCCACACGATCGACGCCGAAGCCGATCTCGACGTCCACCGTGTCGGTGGGCATGCCGAAGTACTCGGCGTACGCCGGCCCGACCAGCTGAGCTCCGGCCTCGCCGGCCGCGGCGGCGACCTTCTCGTACGTCGGACCGAACACGCTGGAGAGTTCGGCCATCGGCACGGTGTTCCGCACTCCCACGCTCACCCAGGGTTCCAGGGTCTCGATGTGCGGGTCTGTTCCAGGCATTAGGGCCTCCTTGCGAACCTGCCTTCGGTCCTACGGTAGCCCTCGGGTGGGGGGTCTCGACAGGCTCGACCGGCGGTTCGAGGGGCGGCGGAGGCGGGGACGGAGCGGGGCGGTATTCTTCTGCGCATGTACGGCAACCGGATGCACGGGCGAATGCTCCGATGCGCTGCCTGCTGTCGGTGTTGGCGCTGACCGATCCGCCGGACGCAACCGCGTCCTCGCATCGCAAGCCCAAGCCGTCCCTCATCGAGGGCCGCAGCGACCACCGTCCCGGCCGAACCAGGAGCCAGTCATGACCGCCAGCACCCGCACCCTCGCCATCCGCGTCGCGGCAGCCCTCGCCGTCCTCACGCTCTCCGCCTGCGCGGCGAGTCCCGGAGCCACCGACACCCCCGCGCCGACCACGCCGCAGCACGGCGGCACCATCACCTACGGACGCGCCGCCGCGGCGACCTCCTTCGACCTCAACAACGAGATCACCGCCAACAACGCCTTCGCCATCGACCAGGTCTTCGAGCCGCTGGTCTCCTTCGACACGACCGGGACGATCATCCCGTGGCTCGCGGAGAAGTTCTCCGTCAGCCGCGACCTGCTGACCTACAGCTTCGTCCTGCGCAGCACCCTGATGTTCTCCGACGGCACCCCGGTCACGGCCGCCGATGCGAAGTTCTCGCTCGAACGCCACCTCAAGGTGCAGGGGCCGCTACCGCTGGAGGCACCGATCGCGTCCATCACGGCCGAGGACGACCATGTGCTCAGCATCACCCTGAAGAGCCCCTACACCCCGTTCCTCTCCGAGCTTTCCGGGTTCTCCAACGGGATCTTCCCCAAAGACTTCGGGGGCCGCAGCGAGAAGGAGTTCTTCGCCAAGCCGATCGGCACCGGGCCATGGGTCGTGGACTCCTTCGACCCCAGCGGCGACACCACCTTCACCGCCAACCAGCACTACTGGCAGAAGGGCAAGCCGTACGCCGACAAACTGGTCTACAAGGTGGTGGCGGACGACGCCCAGCGCATCCAGCAGCTGCAGGCCGGCCAGCTCTCCGGCATCGAGTCCGTCGCGCCGGCCACCCTCGCCCAGCTGCAGGGCGACGCAGGGGTGACCGTGTCCGAGCTCGGCTCGTGGACGGTCGAGCAGGTCTTCTTCAACACCCTGGACGACCACTTCGCCGACCGGCACGTCCGCCGGGCGATCGCGTGGGCACTCGACCGGGACGGCATCACGAAGGCCACCACGTTCGGCGCGGCCGCGACCCTGCGGACGCTGATCCCGCCGACCATCCAGTACTCGGCCAACGTGAACGCCCTGGACAACGACCTCGACAAGGCCAAGGCCGAACTGGCCCAGTCGGCGTACCCGGACGGCTTCACCACCACCCTGATGATCGCCTCCGGCAACTCCGCCCGCGCGCAGGAGGCGCAGATCATCCAGGAGGCGCTCAAGCCGCTCGGCATCCAGGTGAAGATCGAGGCGATCGAGCTCAACTCCTTCCGCGAACGGTTCAAGGCGTTCAACTACGAGTTCATGCTCAACTCCGGGCAGTCGGATGCGCCCGACCCCAACGGCCTGATCACCTTCCAGGCCGACCCGGACGGCTTCAGCAACTCCTACTGGACCCACTACACCAACCCGCAGGTCACCAAGCTGATGCGCGCGGGCCGGGTCACGGCGGACGGTCCGGAGCGGGCGAAGATCTACGCCGAGATCCAGCAGATCCTCGCCGACGACGTGCCCTACATTCCGCTGTACAACCCGAAGAACGTGGTCGCGTCGAGGGCTACCGTCCACGGGCTCACGCCGCGGATCAACGGCAGCGTCCTGTTCGCCGACGTCTGGGTGCAGCAGTAGGGCTCGCCGGTCGGGCCCATCCCTGGTCCCGTCATCCCGGCGATCCGGCCCGCGGGATTCCGGGTCGAGCCCGGAATGACGGTGTCTTTTCGTCATCCCGGCGAACGCCGGGATCCCCGCAGCCGGCCCGGCGATCCGGCCCACGGGATTCCGGGTCGAGCCCGGAATGACGGTGTCTTTTCGTCATCCCGGCGATCCGGCCCGCGGGATTCCGGGTCAAGCCCGGAATGACGGTGTCTTCTCGTCATCCCGGCGAACGCCGGGATCCCCGCAGCCGGCCCGGCAACCCGGCCCACGGGATTCCGGGTCAAGCCCGGAATGACGGTGGCTTGGGATCGTGACGGTGACTCGGACACGACGGCGGTGCGCCGCGCCGAATGACGGTGGCGCGCGGGGAGGGGGAGAATCGGGCCATGCGTTGGGTGGGGCGATCGGTGCTCTCCGTCGTGCCGGTGGTCGTCGGGGTGATGCTGTGCGTCTTCCTGCTGTTGCGAATCGTGCCGGGGGACCCGGCGGCGATGATCCTCGGCGACCAGGCGACGGAGGCGTCCATCCTGGCGTTGCGGCAGCGCCTCGGACTCGACCTGCCGCTGGGCCAGCAGTTGGCCAACTGGCTGGTCGCCGTGTTCACCCGCGGCGACGTCGGTACGTCGCTGGTGACCTCCCAGCCGGTGCTGGGGCTGGTCGCGTCCCGGGCGGGGGTCACGGCGGCGCTGGTGGGGCTGAGCGTCGGCTTCACGATCCTGATCGCGGTGCCGCTCGCGATGCTGGCCGCCACGCACGCCGGCGGACCGGTCGACCACCTCGTCCGGGTGGTGCCAACCGTGGGTATGGCGATGCCGGCGTTCTGGGTGGGCCTGCTGTTGGTGCTGGTGTTCGGCGTCCAGCTGCACTGGCTGCCCGTGGGTGGCATCGGGACGGGTCCCGGCGAGCCACTCCGCAGCCTGGTGCTGCCGGCGCTCACGGTGGCGCTGGGGATGTCGCCGCCGCTGATCCGCTCGCTGCGGGAACAGCTGCTCGAGGTGCTGGACGCCGACTTCGTCGTCACCCTCCGCGCCGCCCGGCTGCCGGAGTGGCGGATCCAGTTCGGCCACGTGTTGCGCAACGCCGCCGTGCCCACGGTGTCGCTGCTGGGCCTCAACGTCGCCTATCTCATCGGCGGCACGCTCGTGATCGAGAAGGTCTTCGCCATCAACGGACTCGGAGCCCTGCTGTTCTCCTCGATCAGCTCCCGCGACTTCCCCGTCGTGCAGGGGATCGCGCTGGTGCTGGCCCTCGCCGTGGTCGTCATCTCGCTGGTCACGGACGCCCTGGTCGCCGTGCTCGACCCGAGGATCCGGACGGCATGAACAGGGATTCGGACGCCCTTCGTCAGGCTCAGGGAGCGGAAGCGGTGGCTCAGGGAGCGGAAGGGGTGGCTCAGGGAGCGGAAGGGGTTCAGGGGGCGCCGGTGCCGCGGCCGTCCGTTCGCTGGGTGCGGCGGGCGCGCCGGAGTCGGACGCTGCTGGGCGGGGCGGTGATCCTGCTGGCGATGGTCGCCGTCGCGGTCCTTGCGCCGGTGATCGCGCCGTACGATCCGTCCGCCCAGGATCTGGCCAACGGGCTCGCCGCGCCGTCCGCCGCGCACTGGTTCGGCACCGACCAACTCGGTCGTGACATTCTCTCGCGGGTGATCGCGGCCACCGCCACCGACCTCAGGATCGCCGGGCTCGCCGCCGTGACGCCGTTCCTCTTCGGGGTCGCGGTCGGGATGGCCAGCGGCTACGCCGGCGGCTGGTTCGACTGGATGGTCGGACGCGTCGTCGACACCTTCGTGGCCTTCCCCTTCTACGTGCTGGTGATCGTCGTGGTGTTCGCTGCTGGCACCGGTGAGCGGGGCATCTTCGTCGCGTACGCCCTGGTCGGCTGGATCAGCTACGCGCGGGTGATCCGCGCCAAGACGCGCGCGCTGTGCCGGGAGGGCTGGGTCGACGCGGCGTACCGGGGTGGACTCTCGCACCTGCGCGTGCTCTCCCGGCACCTGCTGCCCAACGTGCTGCCGCAGGCCGTGGTGCTGCTGGCGACCGAGATCCTGCTGATCATGGTCGCGGTGGTCACCCTCGGCTACCTCGGTATCGGCGTCCAGCCGCCGACCCCGGACTGGGGCACGATGATCAGCGACGGCCAGCTGGTGCTGACCACGAAGTGGTGGGTGTCCACGTTGCCGGGCCTCGCGGTGGTCACCACCGGGGTCGGGCTCTCGCTGGTGGGCGACGGGCTCGCCGACGTGTGGAGGCTCCGGTGAGCGGCAGGCTGGTCGTCGAAGGCCTGCGGGTGGCCGGCGAGACCGAGTTGCTGCACGGCATCAACCTGGAGGTCGTCCCAGGCGGTGCACTCGGCGTGGTGGGGGAGTCCGGTTCCGGCAAGAGCCTCACCCTGCGCGCGGTGATGGGACTGCTGCCGCGTGGGCTGCGGGTCACCGGCGGCAGCGTCCGGATCGCGGGGACGGCGGCGATGATCTTCCAGGACCCGCTCACCTTCCTCGATCCGCTGATGCGGGTCGGTAGCCAGGTCGCGGAGGTCAGCCGGGCGGCCCGCGGCGGGACACGGGACGCGGCGCGAGCGAGGGCGCGGGAACTGCTGGACACCGTCCGGCTGCCCGATGCGTCCGTGCTGGCGCGGCGCTACCCGCACCAGCTCTCGGGTGGCCAGCGGCAGCGGGTCCTGCTGGCTCTCGCCCTCGCCCAGGAACCCAACCTGCTGCTCTGCGACGAGCCGACCACCGCGCTCGACGTGACCGTGCAGCGGGAGGTGCTCGAACTGCTCGCGACCCTGCGCATCGAGCGCGGACTGTCGCTGGTGTTCGTCAGCCACGACCTCGCCGTCGTCGCCCAGGTGTGCGAGCGGGTGGTCGTGCTGCGCGAGGGGCGCATGGTGGAGGAGGGTCCCACCGTCGACGTGGTCACCCGGCCTGCCCACGCCTACACGCGCTCGCTGGTGGATGCCGTCCTGCCGCTGCCGGACCTGGACGCGCCATGACCGGCCTCGACGTGGTGGACGTGAGCGTCGCCTACGCCGGCCGGCGCGTGGTCGACGGGGTCTCGCTGCAGGTGCGACCGGGAGCCGTGGTGGGGCTCGTCGGCGAGTCCGGGTCAGGCAAGACCAGCCTGGCCAGGGCGATCATCGGGGCCGTGCCGCTGGCTGGCGGTGCCGTCCGGCTGGACGGTTCGACACTGGGCGTCCGCCGCACCGCCGCCGAGCGCCGGGCTGTGCAGCTCGTGCAGCAGGACCCGTTTACGTCCCTCAACCCGCTGCTCACGGTCGGACAGGTGCTCGAGGAGCTCTTGCGCGTCCACGGACTGCCGGAAGGTGGAGGATTGTCCACCCAACTCGGTGGACAATCCTCCAGCCAACGCCGGCGTCGCGCGGAGGAGCTGGTCGACCTCGTTGGGCTTCCGTCGGACGCGCTCGGTCGCTATCCCAGGGAGTTCTCCGGCGGGCAGCGCCAGCGGATCGCGATCGCCCGCGCGCTCGCGGTCGAGCCGCGGGTGCTGGTCGCGGACGAGCCCACCAGCGCCCTCGACGTCTCCGTGCAGCGAACCGTGCTCGACGTCGTCTCCGGCCTCGCCCGGCGGATGCAGCTGGCCACGCTGTTCATCTCCCACGACCTCTCGGTGATCCACGCGGTGTGCGACGAGGTGGCCGTGCTGCGGGACGGCGTGCTGCTCGAGCGCGCGCCCGCGTCCCGGTTCTTCACCCGGCCCGAGCACCCCTACAGCCGGGCGCTGCTGGCCGCGGTGCCCCGGTTGCCGTCCCGGGAGGACCGGTGAGCGCGCCCGGCCTCGGCGACACGGTCGCCGGGGTCGGCGGCGGGTTGCTGCTCGGCGTGGACGGGGAGTTCCGTCCGTTGCCGTTCCTCGGCATCACCGACGGGCTGTTCACCGCCGAGGCGCCGGCCGGTGGGCAGCTTGTGGACGCGCGCGGCTGGTGGGTGACTCCCGGGTTCGTGGACGCTCACTCGCACCTCGCCTGGAGCGACTTCGATCCGGCCGACCGTAGCGCGGATGAGGAGGTACGAGTCGCGGGCACGGCCGCCAACCAGTTCGCCACCCTGCGAGCGGGAGTGACCGCCGTCCGGGACGCGGGCGGCTACGACCCGGCGCTGCGCCGGCGGCTCGCGGGCCAGCCGGGCCCGCGGACCTGGCTCTCGGTGGACATACTCGGTCCGGCCGACGCTCTCGGTGAGCGGCACCTGCGCGACCGGGTGGCCGCACTCGCCGACGCGGGGGCGGCATGGATCAAGATCGCCGCGACCGGCGGTGTCGGGGCGGGCGACCAGCTCGAACCGGTGTTCGCCCGCGATGAGTTTGCGGCGATCGTCTCCGCAGCCGGAGCGGCGAGGTTGCCGGTGATGGTGCACGCCTGGGGTGGTCCTGCGGTCGACCAGGCGATCGATCTCGGCGTGGCGAGTATCGAGCACGGCGTGCTCCTGACCGCGACACAGGCCGTGCGGGCGGCCTCTGCCGGAGTAACGGTGGTGCCGACCGTCTGGATCTACACCGAGGTGTTGCGGCTGGCCACCGCTGGCGGGTTGCCCGACGGGCTCGCTCCGGCAGCGCGGCGGGCGGTCGCCACGCATCCGGTCGCGCTCCGGCACTGCCTGGACGCCGGCGTCGCGCTCGCCATGGGCACGGACGCGGGACTGCCGGCCCAGCACGGCCGGAACCTGCATGAGGTGGCCGCGATGATCGATGCCGGAGTGCCGTCGGCGGTGGCCCTGGCCGCGGCGACGGCCGGTGGCGTCCGGTTGCTGGAAGGGGTGGCCGATCCGCTAACGCCGGGGCGTCCGGCCGACCTGGTGTTCTTCGACCGGGATCCGGGTGATCCGGCGACCCTGCGTTCGTCCGACGCCGTGGCGGCGGTGCTGCAGGCGGGTCGGTTCGTGTGGGTGCGTGGCCCTTCGTGATGCTGGGGCGTGGCCCTTCGTGACGCCCGGCCCTTCGCAGGCTCAGGGCCGGGCTCCTCGGGGAGCGTTTGGTTGTTGCGGCCCTGGCGAGCTCCTCAACGCGAAAATCGCTCGTCGAGCTTGTCGAGACGCGCCCGATCGGTGGACCCGAGGCTACCCGCGATCGGTCGGGGAGGGCACGATCAGGCGGGACGGGTCGATCTTGCGCCGGAACAGGCCGCCGGTCGCGGGCGCGGCGGCCTCACCCATCACGCGGCGGGCGGCGTAGGAGATCGGATCGGGGAACGCGATCCCTGTGACCGGCTGCGGGGACGGTGGCGGCGTCCAGGTCGGCTGCGGTTCGGGCCGGGGCTGCGTCACCACCGGCTCCGGTGTGGGTTCTGCCGCCACGACCGGGTCCGGTTCGGGTGCGGTCACGACCGGGGGCGCTGCGGGTGCCGGGTCGGGCTCAGGGGCGAAGGCCTCGTCCAGGGCCTGCTGGAGTTCGGGCGACAGCGGCACCGCGCGCAGGTGGCGGGGGACGTAGTGCTCGTCGGCGTGGTTGGGCTCGTCGAACGGGTCGAGGAAGCGGGAACCGGTCATGGTGTCGAGTTGTGTCATGAGAAGTCCACGTTGCTGAAGAGCGAATTCTGGGGGCCGAACGAGGTCTGCCAGACGCCGGCTGCGACCCCCACGCCGGCCCGGGTCCAGTTCTTGCTCATCACGGACTCGCAGTGTCCCGTGGTGCTCGCCATCCACTGGTCGACGACCGACGAAGCCGTCACGGGCGAGCCCTTCACGAACTGCGGCGACAGCGCCAGGATCTCGCCGTACCGGCCGCTGACGCCGGCGCGGGTGAAGCGCACGTCGAACGCCGAGGTGCCGTAGGTGACGTGGCTGAGGCCCTTGTAGACGTCCTGGCGCGCGGCGAGATCGCGGCTGTGCGCCAGGGCGAGGTCGGCGAGTGACGTGTCCAGGGTGATCGGCCCGACCGCCGGCATCCGGTTGGTGGCGCCGCCGGCGCGGCAGGTCTGAGGTGCCGCACGGCGCGCGTTGATCTCCTCGAGCACCTGCTGCTCGAAGGGGTCGAGCTCGCGGGCGGTTCTGACGAAGGTATAGGTGCTGGTCAGGGTGGCCTTCGGCGCGTAGACCTTCACCAGGCTGGCCCCGCCGAGCGACGCGGGCGTGACGACCTGGAGGGTGTTGTCGTTCACCACGCGCACGGTGCCCGGAAGCTCCGGCAGGATGCCGGTGCCGTCCTTCGTCTGGGCCGCCGTCACCTGCGGGGTGAAGGTGACCCTGGTCGTCCCGGACAGGCCGGAGCCACTGATGGTGACCGTGGTCCCGCCGGAGAGGCGGCCGGACGCCGGCGACAGGCTGATGGGCGTCACCGTCGAGGTCGTGCTGGCGGCCGGATCGACGATCACCTGCACGGACGGGGAGTAACCGGCCTTGCGGCTGCCCTGCTTGGGCTTGTAGATGCGGTAGTAGCGGTCGGTGTCGTTGCCTGCGCCGATCGTGGTCCGGAAGGCTCCCGACTTGGAGGTCTTCACCTTCTTCACGGTCTTCCAGGACGTCGAACCGACGTACCGCCGCTGCACGTAGACGTACTTGGTCTTCGGCTTGGGCGACACCTTGCCACTGAGCGTGATGGTGTCGCGGACGGTGACGGTCCGGTCGGCGATCGTGAGGCTGAGGGCGAACTTCGCCGCGTGAGCAGGGACTGCGGAAACGCTGAGCATGCCCGTGGCCAGACCGAAACCGACCACCAGGGCTGTGAGCGCGCGCAACAGTCTTCGTCGCATGTGTGGACCCCTCCCGCGTATGCAGTTCGAGCTTGGCATGCGCTCAGGCGGTCGAGTAAGGCCCCTTTCGGGTGACTTTCCGGGCCTGGCCTTCGTCAGGCTCAGGCATCGTCGGGCAGCAGGGCGCGACGCAGGCGGGCGGCGTACTCGGCCTCCTCGCCGGCGGCGTAGCGCGTCCGTGGCCAGAAGAAGCCGCGGAGGCCGTCGCCCTTCGTCCGCGGCACCACGTGGATGTGCAGGTGCGGCACGGACTGGCTGACCACGTTGTTCATGGCCACGAAGCTGCCCTGTGCGCCCAGCGCTGGACCAAGCGCCGCCGCCACCCGCTGGGCGACGGTGAGCAGCGGCTGCATCAGCTCACCGGGCAGGTCGAGCAGGGTCTCGACGTGCCTCGTCGGGCAGATCAGCACGTGCCCCTTGAACACCGGCCGGTGGTCGAGGAAGGCCACCACCTGCTCGTCGCGCCACACCTCGTGGGTGGCGAGTTCGCCGCTGACGATCTGGCAGAAGACATCGGACGCCATGGCTCATTCTCCCTTGGTGCTGACGCCCAACGTCATCCCGGCGGACGCCGGGATCTCTGCACTCGTCCTGGCACCGTCGCTTGGGGGATCCCGGGTCGAGCCCGGGATGACGGTGGGTTGGTTCCCCCAACGTCATCCCGGCGGACGCCGGGATCTCTGTACCCGTCCCGGCAACGATCCCGGGTCAAGCCCGGGATGACGATTGATGGTGAAGCTGGCTCGACGGGCGGTCTTCCGGCGGGAAAGCGAACGGCTCCCTCGCCGGAGCGGGGGAGCCGTTCGTCTGGTCGATCAGAGCGGGGTGATGTTCGACGCCTGCGGACCCTTGGGGCCCTGGGTGATCTCGAACTGCACCTTCTGGTTCTCGTCCAGCGTGCGGAAGCCGGAGGACGAGATCGCGCTGTAGTGGGCGAAGACATCGGGGCCGCCACCGTCCGGGGCGATGAAGCCGAAGCCCTTTTCGGCATTGAACCACTTCACAGTGCCAGTGGCCATGTACTAACTCCTTCTTGTGCGTGCGGTTCCGCCGTCCGGAACCGCCGTGTTGTCCCCGCACCCCCCGAAGGAGCTTCACCCGCCCTCCCGGCTGGGAAGACGAGCCGGTACAGCGACTACGTCGAGAACCTTAGCGGCTGGTCCCCTGTGAGGGGAACAGGAGCCCGGGTCTGCGTGTCAACTTCGGGTCGAAACAGACGCCTGGACGGGGGTGTCCGGGCTCACCCGCACGGTCAGCGCACCGGGACGGACGCGGCAGCTCATCAGCGAGCGCCTGCCGACGGCGTCCCCGTCCAGCTGGGCCTCGACGGGCTCGCGGGTCGCCACGTCCGCCCGCTCGGAGACGAGGTGGACGAGCGCCGGATGGCCGCGGCGCCGGACGGAGACGAAGTGCCACGCGATCGCCAGCCACCCCGAGATCGACCGCGGGGACGCCAGCACCGTGTCCAGCCGACCGTCGTCGACGGCGGCCTCCGGGATCAGCCGCAGCCCGCCGGCGAGCTCGCCGCAATTGGCCACCATCACGGTGAGGGCGTGCTGGCTGACCGCCCGCTGCCGGTCCGCGGCGACCCGGACGCCGAAGCCCAGCCGGAACAGCGCCCGGGCGCCGGACAGCGCGTACGCCAGCCAGCCCACCCGCTGCTTGAGCCCGTCGTCGGCCCCGGCCATCATCTCCGCATCCAGGCCCATCCCCGCCGCCACCAGGAAGATCGCCGGTTCACTGCGGTCCCAGGCGACCTCGCCGACGTCGATCGCCCGGTCGCGCCCGGTGAGCGCGACGGTGACCGCGGCGTCCAGGTCGTCCACCGGCAGCTTCAGGTTGCGTGCCAGCAGGTTTCCGGTGCCGCCCGGCAGCAGCCCCAACGGATGCCCCGTCTCCAGCAGGCCGCTCGCCACCGCCCGGACCGTGCCGTCCCCGCCCATCGGGCAGACCACGGTGGCGCCGTCCGCGACCGCCTGCCGCGCCTGGCCCTCGCCGGGGTCCTCCGCCGTTGTCTCGTACCACGCCGGCGCCGGCCAGCCGTGGCTCGTGCACACGCGCAGCACGTCGGCTCTCACCTGGGCGAGGTCGGTGAACTTCGTGGGGTTCACCACCACGGCCCAGGGACCCGGAGTCGGCGGCTCGTGCGGGGGCATGGCCGCACTCTAGACCCGGACGGGGCGGCTGCCGGAAGAGCTCAGGTGGCCGATGCCGTGTAGATCGAGCCGATCGAGGCGGCGAGTGCGGCGTCGAACTCCGCGTCCGACATGTCCACGTGCAGGCCTTCGGTGAGGGCCCGGCTGAAGCTGGCGATCAGGCCGTGGTTCGCCGCGAGCAGGCGGTTCGCCTCATCCCTGGAGTAGCCGCCGGAGAGCGCGACCACCCGCAGCACCGCCGGGTGGTCGATCAGCTGTGCGTAGAGGTTCGCCTCCGACGGGATGGTCAGTTTCAGCATCACCTGGGCCCCTTCGGGCAGGCCGGCGAGCCGGTCGAGGATGCCGGCCGTGACCATCGCCTCGGCGATCGGCTTGTCGGGCGCCTTGATGTCCACCTCCGGCTCGAGGATCGGCATCAGGCCGGCCGCGAGGATCCGCGTCCCGATCTCGAACTGCTGGTCGAGCACGGCGTCGATCCCGGCCTGGTTGCCGGTCTGCACCAGCGAGCGCATCTTCGTGCCGAAGACGTGCCTGGTGCCGGCCCGCTCCAGCAGGGCGTCCAGATCGGGCATGGGCTTCATGAGCCGGACGCCGTCCGCCGCCTCCAGCAGGCCACGATCGACCTTGAGGAACGGCACGACCTCCTTCACGTCCCACAGGAAGTCGGGGATGCCGATGCCGTCGATCTCGCGGTCCATGGTCTGCTCGAACAGGATCGCCGCGAGGACGCGGTCGCCGCTGAACACCGAGCTGGTGATGATCCGGGTGCGGAACGCGTGGATGAGGTCGAACATCTCCTCGTCCCCGGAGTAGGAGTCGGGGCCGATGCCGTACCGGGTGAGCGCTCCGGGCGTGCTGCCACCGGACTGGTCGAGTGCGGCGACGAATCCCTTGCCGGTCGCCATTCGGGAGAGTTGGGCTGCATCCATGGTGTCCTCCTGGAGACTTACCGCCGGAGGTCACCGTTGGCCTTCGGCGGGACGTGACCACTTCCAGACTAGACGAGGAACAGGCCGCCCCGGGTGGATTCGCCGGTGGTGTGGGAGACTGGCCGGTCATGAAGACCAACAACGCCCTTCAGGTGATCTTCGCCTTCTTCCTCGGGCTGGTGGTTGTGGCTTTCGTCGGGATCGGGGTCAACACCTTCTATCCCGAACCGCAGTGGCCGGTGGACGGGAGCGCGCCGGCGGGCTACGACAGCTGGCGCCTGATCACCGGGATCACCCTGTTGGTGTGCGCGACCGTGATTCTCGTGGTGTCGCTGTTCCTGCCGGAGGCCCAGGGGGTGCTCTCCAACGGGCTGCTGCTCGGTGGCGTGTTCACCATGGTGTACGCGGTGGGCTGGACGATCTTCGCCGGCCAGGACGTGCTGCGCTTCGTGGTGGTGGCGATCGCGCTGGCCGTGACGATCGCGATCGGCAACCTGAAGTTCGTCCGCCGGCGCCGGGCGGTGCCGCAGCCGGAGCCGGTGGCGTCCGATGAGCTCGCCGACCGCCTCTCGGCCGTGGAGGCCAAGCTGGACGGGATCGCCCGCGCCCTGCACGGCTGAGCCCGCGACCCGCCCGTCCAGGTGGGTTCAGGCCAGGCGGGGTTCGAGGTCGCCGGGTCCCAACTCGAGGGCCGCGCGGCGCTCGCTGAGCGCGAGGGCCCGTTGCAGCCGGGGACGGTTGTAGCGCTGCACGATGATGAACGGCAGGTTGCCGACGAGCGCGATCACGAAGATGAACAGCCACAGGTCGAACGGCGTCCACAGCTTCATGCCGATCACGGACGCGATGGCCCGGACGTGGTTGGACTCGCCCCGGCACGTCTCGACGATGAACCGGGAGAGGTAGTCCGGATCGGTGGTGGCCAGGGTCTTCTTCGAGAAGCCGTTCGGTCCCGCGAAGGTGGGCAGGTAGCCCTTCCACCGGTCGACCCGCAGGTGGACGCGGTAGAACTCGCCGCCGGCCTCCCACCGCTGGGTGCGGAACTCCGCGCGCCCCGGGTCGAAGAGGCGCTCCGGCAGGTGGGGGTCGATCAGGATCCGGGCCGCCGTCAACACCCAGTACAGGGCGAAGTTGAGCCAGAACAGGCCCGCCAACGCATTCGTCACAGACACTCACTCCTCACTGTCATCCTACGAGGCCCGGGTTCCGCCGCTCGCCGGGCACAATGGGGGGTGGTACAAGTCGGGGGAGATCGGGGAATCGGTGGTCAGCGCGCTGTTGTGGGTGTGCACGCTCGGGCTCGTGCTGACCGGGGTGTACGGGGCGTACCAGGTGGTGGTGAGTTCCCGGTTCACCGGTGAGCTGCCCGCGTTGCCGGAGACCGGACGGCATCACCGCTTCGCCGTCCTGGTGTTCGCCCGCAACGAGGAGCGGGTGATCGGGAACCTGCTGGCGAGCCTGCGGGAGCAGGACTATCCGTCCGACTGCTTCGACGTGTTCGTCACCGCGGACAACTGCACGGACGCGACGGCGGCCATCGCCCGGGACGTCGGCGCGATCGTGTACGAGCGGGAGTCGACCGGGCCGCGCGGCAAGGGGGCGGCGCTGAACTGGTTCTTCGCCGAGCACCTCCCGGCCGGATACGACGCCTGCGTGGTCTTCGACGCCGACAACGTGGTGGACCCGGGCTTCCTCGCCGCGATGAACCGGCAGCTGGGGGCCGGCCACCAGATCGCGGTCGGCTACCGCATGGGCAAGAACCCGTCCAGTTCGTGGGTGGCCGGAGCCAGCACGCTGTTCTGGCTGATGCAGACCCGCTTCTTCCACGTCCCCCGCGCCCTGCGCAACCTGCCGTGCACCTCGGTGGGCGGCACGGGCTTCATGTTCTCGCTGCGGGTGCTCGGCGACGGCGGCTGGCAGACCAGCAGCGCCTGCGAGGACATCGAGTTCACCCTGCAGGCCATCGCCGCCGGGCACTTCGTCGCCCTCGCCCAGGACGCCCTGTTCTACGACGAGCAGCCACTCACGCTCGCCCAGTCGCTGAAGCAGCGCTACCGCTGGTCGGTCGGATCGGTGCAGCTGATCCGGACGTCCGTGCCGTCCCTGCTGGCGAGCGTCCGGCGGGGCCAGCTGGGGGCGCTGGACGCTGCGCTCTACATCATCGGCGTGGTCGTCGGCGGACTCTCCGGTGTGCTGTGGGTGCTGAGTCTCGCGCTCGGGCTGGCCAGCGGCGCCGGCGTCGGCCGGACCCTGTTGACCGTGGCGGTGTCGTCCGTGGCCGGCTACGTGCTCCTGCTCGCGTTCGGCCTGCTGGTCGCCCGCCTCGAGCGGGCGCGCTGGGTGGGCATGGGGAAGGCCCTGCTCGGGTTCCCGATCTGGCTGTTCAGCTGGTCGGTGATCAACGTCGTCGTGCTGTTCTACCGCGACCCCACCTGGCACACCGTGCCGCACACCGACGACCTCACCCTCGCCGAGTCCGCAGCCGTGAGCAGCGTCCCGCGCCGCGGCTGAGCGGGTGCAGGATCCCGGCCTTCGCCGGAATGAGGTTCCCACAGCTCGACCAGCGGTTTGTGGGGAGGTCGACCGGTGGCGTCAGGTGACGGTGACCAGCAGGTAGGGCTTGGCGCCGTCGGGGGTGGTCACCGCCGCGCGCCAGCCGTCCGCGTCCGGATGCCACCAGGCGCCGACCTTTGCCGGCAGCAGAATCGGACGGGTGAACGCGGCGTCGACCGTGTAGGTGTCCGGCAGCCGGGGGGCGAGAGCGGCGAGGAGGCGAGCGTGGGTCCACATCCCGTGGATGATCGGACGCGCGAAGCCGAACGCCTTCGCGGCGAGCCGGGACGTGTGGATGGGATTCGGATCGCCGGACACCCGGCGGTAGTCGCGGCCGAGTCCCGCGGGCAGCCGCCAGGTGGCGATCGGCGGCCTCGCCTCGTTCGGCCGACGCTCGGTGACGTCCGGAGTGCCGGGAACGGACGCGCCCGGTGCGAGGTAGGTGCTCGCCCCGTCCCAGACCACCTCGTCGGCAACCCGCACCTCGCCGACGAGGTCGAGGAGAGCGCCGCGCGGGTGTGGTCGCAGATCGGTGACCTGGACGGCGAGGTCCAGTCGCTCGGCCACCTCGACCGGACGGTGCAGCCGCATGCGGTTGGCCACGTGCACGACCCCGGCGAGCCGGACGGTGGAGTCACTGCCGGAGAGCAGGTGCACGTGCAGCGGGAACGTGAGCACGTGCAGCCACGTCGGGGGCACGCGGTCGGTCAGCGGGAAGCCGCAGACCCGGTCGTAGTCGGCGAGCCGGGCGAGTTCCTGGGGCACTCCGGCGACCACGGCCGTCCGCCGCGGAACCCGGGCCGGCCCGCGGTCGAGGCTCGGCAGCAGCGCCTTGGCGAACAGCCCGTTGAGCCGGGGCAGCGCCGGCAGGAGCTCGACGTCGGCGTCCATCACTGTCCCACCAGGTTCTGCCCGCAGACCCGGACGACCTGTCCGGTGACGCCACCACTGGCCGGGTCGAGGAAGTAGCCGATGGTCTCGGCCACGTCGACCGGTCGGCCGGCCTGGCCGAGGCTGTTGGTGCGGCGGAACACCTCCCGCTGTACGAACGGGATCTTCGCGGTCATGTCGGTCTCGATGAATCCGGGCGCGACGGCGTTCACGGTGATCCCCCGCCCGACGAGCTCGGGTGCCATCGCCTTCACCAGGCCCGCCACTCCGGCCTTGGACGCCGCGTAGTTGGCCTGGCCGCGGTTGCCCGCGATCCCGGACGTGGACGCGATGCCCACGATCCGGCCGTGGTCGGCCAGCCCGCCGGAGCGTCCGTCCAGCAGGACGGGATTGATCCGCAGCTCGGCTTCGAGGTTCACCGCCAGCACACTGGCCCAGCGGGAGGCATCGGTGTTGGCGAGCAGCTTGTCCCTGGTGATGCCCGCGTTGTGCACGATGCCGTGAATGCGCGCCTGTGTGCCGTAGCGGGACGCGACGTGCGCGGCGATCCGCTCGCCGGCGTCCGGTGCGGTGATGTCGAGCTGGAGCGCCGTCCCGCGCAACTCGTTCGCGAGGGACGCGAGCGCCTCGCCGGCGGCCGGGACGTCCACGCAGACCACGGTGGCGCCGCCGCGTGCGGCCACGGTCGCGATCTGTGCGCCGATGCCCCGGGCGGCTCCGGTGACCACGACGATGCGGTTCGCGAGGGGCTGCGGGGGGTCGAGCGAGGTCTCGACAGGCTCGACCAGCGGTTCCCTCGGGGACGCGCCAGCACCGACGACCCAGGCCTGGCCGTCGACGAAGGCCGAGCGGCCCTCGAGCAGGAACGACAGCGTGGAGGACAGATCCTCCGGGCTGGTGCCCGGCCGCACGAACACCAGGTTCGCCGTGGCGCCTCCGCGGAGTTCCTTGCCCACGGTGCGGGTGACCCCGTCCAGCGCCTGCCGGACGGCGTGCGCCTCCAGGCCGTCCACCTCGTCGTCGGCGAGCAGCACCACCCGGCCGGACGGTTCCAGCGCCCGGACGGCGGGCCGCAGCACGGCGCGGAGGTTCTCCAGTTCACGCACCTCGCGGAGGCCGCGGGCGTCCACCACGATGGCGCCGATCCTGGTGGGGTAGGCGGGGGGCCCGTCGGTCGCGGCCCTTCGCGACGCAGCCGCCTCCTTCCTCGGCGGCTGCTCCCCAGGGACCGGCTCATCGCGAACGGGGAGCGCTGCCTCGATGCCCAGCAGTTCCAGGGTTTCCGCGGCGAGGGGCGAGCCGGCGAGGGTGGCCAGGACCACCGGGCCGTCAGGCAGCGTGCGGCCGCGGCGCAGGACGGGGGGCTCGGGCAGTCCGAGCCTGCCGGCGACGGCCTGTCCGGCACCGGAGTAGAACAGTCGCTCGACCAGACCGCCCATCACACCGCCTCCAGGATCGCGACGACACCCTGGCCGCCGGCTGCGCAGACCGAGACCAGGCCGCGGGCGCGGGCGCCGCGGTCGTGGAGCAGCTTCGCCATCGTGGCGACGATCCGTCCGCCGGTGGCGGCGAACGGGTGGCCGGCGGCGAGCGACGAGCCGTTCACGTTCAGCCGCGCGCGGTCGATGGAGCCGAGCGGGGCGTCCAGCCCGAGCCGGTCGCGGCAGAACTCCGGCGACTCCCAGGCGGCGAGGGTGGCCAGCACGGTGGACGCGAACGCCTCGTGCAACTCGTACAGCTCGAAGTCCGCCAGCGCCATGCCCTGCCGGGCCAGCAGCCGCGCGACCGCATGGGCTGGGGCGAGCAGCAGGTCGTCGCCGGACGCGTGGTCGACCGCGGCGACCTGGGCGTCGACGACCCGGGCCAGGACGGGCAGCCCGTTGGCCTGCGCCCACTCCTGCTCGGCCAGCAGGACGACCGCGGCACCGTCCGTGAGTGCGGTCGAGTTGCCGGCCGTCATGGTGTCGCCGAACGCCGGTTTGAGGGCGGCCAGCTTCTCGACCGACGTGTCCGGCCGCAGCACGTTGTCCCTGGTCAAGCCCAGATAGGGGGTGACGAGGTCGTCGAAGAAGCCGTCGTCCCACGCCCGGGCGAGGTGGTGGTGGGAGGCGGCGGCCAGCTCGTCCTGTGCCTCGCGGGTGATGCCCCAGGCCGCGGTGGTCCGGGCCTGGTGCTCGCCCATCGACAGGCCCGTCCGTGGCTCGACCACCTGGGGCGCGACGGGCGCGAGGTGGCCCGGCCGGATGCCGGCCAGCGCCTGTAGCCGCTGGGGCAGGGTCTTCGCCCGGTTCGCCGCCAGCAGCGCTCGCCGCAGGCCCTCGCTGACGGTGATCGGCGCGTCGGACGCGGAGTCCACGCCACCCCCGATCCCGACGTCGGCCTGCCCGAGCGCGATCTTGTTCGCGATGTAGACGACGGCCTCCAGCCCGGTGCCGCAGGCCTGCTGCAGGTCGACGGCGGGCGTGTTGGGCGCGAGAGCGGAGGAGAGCACGGCCTCACGGGTGAGGTTGAAGTCACGGGTGTGCTTGAGGACGGCGCCGGCCGCGACCTCGTCCACCTGGCGACCGGCCAGACCGAACCGGGCGACCAGGCCGTCCAGCGCGGCGGTGAGCAGGTCGAGATTGCTCGCGGAGGCATAGGCTCCGCCGGCCTTCGCGAACGGCGTGCGGTTGCCGCCGACGACCACGGCACTGCGGGGAAGCTGCATCGGTCCTCCTCGGATTTAGTCGATACCGACGGTAGCAGATACGTCAGGTACCGGGTAGTGTGGCGAACATGGGCACGGACGGACGGGACACCCGCTGGGCGGAACACCGGCAGCACCGGCGCCGCGAACTCGTCGAGGACACCCTGCGCGCGATCCGCAAGCACGGCGCGGGCGTGGGCATGGACGAGATCGCGGCCCAGGCGGGCACCTCGAAGACGGTGATCTACCGGCACTTCGGCGACCGTGCGGGGCTGTACACCGCCGTCGTGGCGAACGTGCACGACTTCATCCACCACGACCTGCAGGCGGCGCTGGAGCTCACCGACGCCGGCGACCTCGTCCGGCTCGCCCACGACCTCGCCGACGCCTACCTCACCCTGGTCGAGCGCGATCCCGAGATCTACCGGTTCCTGCTCAACCCGCCGGACGCCGCGTCCGTCGATCCCTACGGCGGGCTGCCCGAGCTGATCGGCGAGCACGTCACTCGTGCGATCGCGGACCACCTGTCCCGGCAGGGCCAGGACCCGGCCTGCGCGGCGACCTGGGGGCACGGGCTGGTCGGCTTCATCCGCGCCGCCGCCGACTCGTGGATGGCCACCGAACCCCGGCGGCCCCGGTCCCTCGTGCTCGAGCACCTGGACGCCTTCTTCACCCCCGCGCTGGCCAGCGGGCTGGCCGCCGTCCCCCAGAGACAGGAGCAGTCATGACCGCGTTGTTCGACCCTTCGTCAGGCTCAGGGAACACGGTGGTGGGCTCAGGGAACTCTGTGGTGGCTGAGCCTGACGAAGCCCGTCTCGGCGAGGCCCTGCGCAGAGCGCTGGACGGGACGCTGGCCGACCGAAGGGAGGCCGCTCGGGCGGGGTTCCCGACCGAGAACCTGCACCGCGACCCCGAGCAGACGATCCCCGAGGCGCGGGAGTGGGTGCTGGCGCGGCTCACCGAGTTGGCGGACGCGGGCTTCGGCGCAGCCGGCGTCCCCGTCAATGCCGACGACACCGCGGACCCGGCCGCGGCGGTGATCGCGTTCGAGTTGCTCGCGCACGGGGACCTCTCCGCGCTGATCAAGTCGGGGGTGCAGTTCGGCCTGTTCGGCGGCGCGGTCACCAACCTCGGCACGCGCTGGCACCACGACACGTTCCTGCCCGACATCACCAGCCTGAAGCTGCTGGGCTGCTACGCGATGACCGAACTGGGCCACGGCTCCGACGTCGCCGGGCTCGAGACCACGATCACCTATGTGCCCGAGACCGACGAGTACGAGGTGCACTCCCAGACGCCGGAGGCCACGAAGGCCTACATCGGCAACGCCGCGCGCGACGGGTCGATGGCGGTGGTGTTCGGCCAGTTGCTGGTCCGCGGCCGCAACCACGGCGTGCACGCCGTCCTGGTGCCGATCCGGGACACCCACGGCGCCGACCTGCCGGGAGTGACCACCTCAGACCATGGCGGCAAGGGCGGCCTGCTCGGCGTCGACAACGGACTGCTGCGGTTCGACCGCGTCCGGGTGCCGCGGCGGATGCTGCTCGACCGCTACGGCGGCGTGGACGACACCGGGCGCTACGCCTCGCCGATCGACAACGCGAACCGGCGCTTCTTCACCATGCTCGGCACGCTCGTCCGGGGCCGGGTGTGCATCGCCGCAGGGGGCGGCATCGCTGCCCGGCGTGCGCTGTCGATCGCCACCCGCTACGCGCTGCAGCGGCGACAGTTCACCGCGCCGGACCGTCCGGACGGGGTGCTGCTGCTCGACTACGTCACCCACCAGCGCCGGCTGCTCCCGGCGATCGCCCGCGCCTACGCGCTCGGCTTCGCGCAGAACGAACTCACGGCCGCCCTGGTCCATGTGCAGGGCGGGGGAGAGCACACCGAGCGTGAGCAGCGGCAGCTGGAGACCATGGCGGCGGGACTGAAGGCGACCGCCACCCGGTTCGCCAACGACACCATCCAGGAGTGCCGCGAGGCGTGCGGTGGCGCCGGCTACATGGCGGAGAACCGGCTGGTCGGACTGCGCGCGGACGCCGACATCTTCGCCACGTTCGAGGGCGACAACACGGTCTTGCTGCAACTGGTGACCAAGGCGCTGCTGACCGACTACCGGCAGGTCTGGGGCGATCTGGACCGGGTGGGCATGGTGCAGGCCACCGCCCGGCTGGTCGGCGGGACGGTGCTGGAGCGGACGGCGGCGAACCTCCTGGTCGACCGGCTGGTCGCGACCGCGCGCCGGCGTCCGGAGGAGCTGGCGCTCGTCGACCGGGCCTGGCACGCCTACCTGTTCGAGGAGCGTGAGCGGCACTCGCTCGAGTCGCTGGCGCGGCGGATGCGGCGCGCGTCCAGCCGGGACTTCGAGGCGGTGAACCGGCTGGGCGACCACATGCTGTTCGTGGCCCGGGCGCACCTGGAGCGGGTGATGCTCGAGGCGTTCATCGCCGGCATCGAGGCCTGCCCCGATCCCGGGGCCAGGGACGTGCTGGAGCGCCTGTGCAGCCTGTTCGCGCTGTCCAGCATCTCCGCCGACCGGGCCTGGTTCGGAGAGCACAACCGGATCTCGACCGGACGAGCCAAGGCCATCAGCGCCCAGCTCAACGCTCTGTGCGCGGAGCTGCGTCCCGTGGCGCTCGACCTGGTGGATGGCTTCGGCATCCCCCAGGAGTGGCTCGGCGCCGCCTTCCTTGACGCTCACCCCGCTCCCTGAGGAGCGTCCGGGAGAGGAACGAGCCCGGAGCGGTTGGGGGCTGGGCCTGATCCTCCGAAACCGCTCGTCGAGCTGATCCACCGAAATCGCTCGTCGAGTTGATCCACCGAAATCGCTCGTCGAGCTTGTCGAGACGCGCTCGATCGATGGCTCCGGGGCTCAGGGGGCGACTGGGGGTGGCGCGCGGTGGAACACGGGACCCGGTTTCGCTTCCGGGCGGGTCCTGGAGCAAGATGGACGGATGGACTCGACGGCGCGGTTCGGCTGGTGGCCGGTGCTGCAGTTCGTGGTGGCGGTCGCCGCGATCGCGCTGGGCGTCAGCCTGGTGCTGGTGTGGGCCGCCAATCTCGCGCTCACCGAGGCGGTCACGAGCACGATCGGCCAGGACGCGGTCGTCTCGTCCATGCAGGTGCTCGGCTGGGTGGAACTGGGGCTGAGCGTCATCGTGCTCGCCGGGCTCGCCGTCGGTGCATGGCTGCACCGTCCGCTGTGGGCGCGCGGAGTGGCGTCCGTGATCGTCGGGATGACGCTGCACTGGGGTTGGTGGGTGCTGGACCGCCGGTTCGACCTCTTCGGCATGGCCGGGTTGCCGGAGGGCGACCCGCTGCTGGTCTCCCGCGCCGAAGCCAGGCTCTGGACCATGCTCGCGATCGACGTGGCCGCGGTGCTCGCGCTCGTCCTCGGCGGTGTGTTGCTGGTGCGCCACCGCAGCCGCGGACGGGATACCGCCGCCGGGACGGACGAGGACGACGACGAACTGGTGCCCGCGGCCGAGTGATCCGGGCCCATTCCACCGCCTGACCGGCGGGCCGGTCACGGCCGTCCTAGAGTGGTGTCCATGGGGGGTGGGTCGAGCCGTTGGCCCGTTTCCGCCGGCCTGCTGGCCGCCGCGGCTGGCCTCGCTGGCGCCGCGCTGGTGCTCTACTGGCGTCCCTGCGCCGCGAACATGCTCACCGGCAGCGCCCTCAACGGCTACCGGCTCCAGCCCGAGTTCACCGAGGCGTGCCTCGAGACCATGGACGGCGCGCCCGGCTTCCCTCTGCCGGAGGCGGGCGACGGCTGGTCGATGATCGGTGTGCTGGGCGTCGTCGCCGCGGTGCTGCTGGCCGCGGCCTGGCTGGTGCTGCTGCCGACCATCGAATGCTCACCGACGGTGCGGCTCGTCCTCGCCGTCCCCGGCGTCACCGTGTTCGGCGTGGCGGTCGCCTCCGCCGTCGTCGCCCGCCGGCCCACCGGCGACGGCCTGCCGAACGGGCTGTTCGTGCTGGTCGAACTCCTGGTCCCGCTGACCGTGGTCGTGCTGGGCGTGAACGGGGTGCGTGGCGTGCGGCTGCTGCGCTACACCCTGGTGCTGCTGGCGTCCACCGCCATCGGGCTCTTCCACCAGCTGGCCGACTACGTGGCGGCGATCATGTTCAGCAGCGCGAGCTGGGACGCGCCTCCCGGCATGGGCTCGTTCGGAGTGATCTGCATCCTGCTGACCGCGCTCGCCACCCTGGTGCTGTGGCGAGTGGAGAGCGCGCGCGCCGCGTCCCGGCGGTACGGGACGGGTCAGGTGGGCTTCTCCCCGTCCTAGGGGCAGGTCGCACCGGGCTCAGGGCAGGCCGCAGCGCCGTCCGATGGCCGCGGCCAGCGCCCCGACGATCACCACCACGATGTAGGGAGCCTTCAGCTTCAGAGCGAGCGCACCCGCGGCCAGGGCGAGCAGCCGCGAGTCCAGCGCGATCGACTGGCCCTTGCCCACGGCGTTCATCACCGTCAGCGAGGCCAGCAGGCCGACCGTGAGCGCGCCGGCCAGTTCGTGGAACACCGGACGGTCGAGCACGGCCTGGGGCAGCAGATAGCCTGCCAGCTTGGTCACGTAGGCGATCGCGCACGCCAGCAGGACCCACGTCCACAGATTCATCCGACCACCTCCCGAACGCGACGCCGCCGCCCCGCCCACCAGGCGGCCGTGACGGCCGCGGCGACCAGGACCGGGATCCCGGGCGGCACCAGTGGCAGCGTGACGATCGTGGCGAGCGCGGCGACCACGGCGGTCGCGATCGGGTCCCTGGCGTGCAGCCGGGGCCAGAGCAGGCCGAGGAAGGCGGCCACGGCAGCGCCGTCCAGCCCCCACTGGGCGGGATCGCCCAGCGCGTTGCCGGCGAACGCTCCGACCAGCGTGAAGGTGTTCCACAGCACGTAGACGCCCACCCCCGCCGTCCAGAAGCCACGGACGCGCTCGTCGTGGTCGTCCTGGGCGGTCGCCGTGGCGGTGGACTCGTCGATCGTCAGCTGCGCCATCAGCGGGATCAGCCGTCCCGGCGGCCGGATCAGCGCCTTCAGCTGCATGCCGTACACCCCGTTGCGCACGCCGAGCAGGGTGGCCGCGGCCCAGGCTGCCGCGCCCGTCCCGCCGCCCCCGATCACGCCGATGAACGCGAACTGGGAGCCGCCGGTGAACATCAGGGCGCTGAGCGCGCAGGTCTGCCAGACGTTGAGTCCCGCGGCGACCGACAGCGCGCCGAACGACACCCCGTAGACGCCCACCGCCACCGCGATCGAGAGTCCCATCCGGACCGCAGGGGTGAGTCGGGAGCGCACCGCGCCACGCTAACCCACGTCCCGGGGCCGAGTTGTCGGAGTCTCATCCGGTTCTGGCCGGGCGAGATTCTGACAACGCGGCGGGGGTGGAGCAGGATCGGGGCATGGCACGCACGCTGACCCCGTCCCGGATGCCCGACCGGATGAGCGCCGACCGGGCGACGCTCGACGAACTCCTGGACGAGGTGCTGGTCGCCCACGTCGGGCTGAGCCTGGACGAAGGCCCGCTGGTCATCCCCACCGGCTTCGCCCGCGACGGCGACCGGCTGTTGTTCCACGGCTCGACCGGGTCGCGCTGGCTGCGCGCGCTCGCCGCCGGGGCGGACGTCTGCGTCACCGTCACGGCCCTGGACGGGATCAAGGTCGCCCGCTCAGGCTTCGAGTCGGGGATGCGCTACCGCAGCGCCTGCCTGTTCGGTCGGTGCACGGTCCTGGTGCGGGACGAGGCCGCCCGGGCGCTGGACCGGTTCGTCGACCGGGTGCTGCCCGGACGCGCCGCCGAGATGCGGCCCAGCACCGCGAAGGAACGGGCCGCCACGCTGGTGCTGGCGCTGCCGATCACCGAGTGGTCGCTGCGGAGCGCGGACGGGTTCGCGACCGACCCGGCGTCCGACGTGGCGGGGGAGACGTGGGCCGGCGCCGTGCCGATCCGGACGGCCTACGGCGAACCGGAGCCGAGCCCCGACCTCCGTCCGGGCATCGACGTCCCGCCCTCCGTCCGCGCCCTCACCGGCGCCCCCCGGCCCTGACCCCCCACAGACGCCCCCGATGTTCACAGCCGCCCCCGAAATTTCAGGGGCGTCTGCGAACATCGGGGGCGTCTGTGCGAGGAGGCGCCGTGAGGATCGACGGTGAGGTCAGACCTCTTCGACGTGGTAGGGCTCGAAGTCGGACGGGCCGACGGGCGCGTCCTCGGGATGGGCGGTGCCACGCGCCCGGGCGATCGCCCTCATCGCGTGGTACAGCGCGAGGGCGGTGATGGTGCCGACGGTCACGCCACCGAAGGCCATGCCGCCGATCGTGAAGTTGAAGTTCGCGATGCCCATGATCAGGCCGATCGAGGACGGGATCAGGTTCACCGGGTTGGTGAAGTCGACCTTGTTCTCGATCCAGATCCGGGCGCCGAGCAGGCCGATCATGCCGTACAGGACGGTGCCCGCCGCGCCGATGACGCCGGCGGGGATGGTGGCGATCGCCTGGCCGAACTTCGGGATGAACGACAGGGCGATCGCCATCGTCCCGGCGATCCAGTACAGGGCGGTGGAGTACACCTTGGTGGCTGCCATGACGCCGATGTTCTCCGCGTAGGTGGTGGTGCCGGAGCCGCCGCCGAAGCCGGCGAGGGTGGTGGCCACGCCGTCCGCGAGCAGGGCGCGTCCCATCGACTTGTCGTAGTTGCGTCCGGTCATCAGGGCCACCGACTTCACGTGACCGACGTTCTCGGCGATCAGCACCAGCACCACCGGCAGGAACAGCGCGGTGACACCGAAGTCGGGCGTCGGCAGCGTGAAGTGGGGCATTCCCACCCAGGAGGCCGAGCCGACCGCCGTGAAGTCGACCTGGCCCTGGACGAGCGCCGCGACATAGCCGACGAGCACGCCGAGCAGGATCGACAGCCGTCCGATCAGGCCCTTGAACAGGACGGTGATCAGCACGATCGCGATCAGGGTGATCCAGCCGGTCAGCGGAGCCGCCCAGAAGCCGGACTCGTTCGCCTCGCCCCACGCGGCGGTGGCCAGGTTGAAGCCGATCAGCATCACGATGGTGCCGGTCATCACCGGCGGCATCAGGGCGTCGATCCATCCTGAACCGGCGAGGTGGACGACGCCGCCGACGATCGCGAGCAGGATGCCGGCCAGCATGATCCCGAACAGCGCCTTGCCGATGTCGTCGCCGGCCTTCGACGCGAGCACCGGTGAGATGAAGGCGAAGGACGAGCCGAGGTAGCTCGGCAGCTTGTTGCCGGTGATCAGCAGGAAGAGCAGCGTGCCGACGCCGCTGAAGAAGAGGGTCGCCGGGATCGGGAAGCCGGTGATCAGCGGCACCAGGAACGTCGCGCCGAACATGGCGACGACGTGCTGGGCGCCCAGCCCGACCATCTTTCCCCAGCCCAGGCGTTCGTCGGGAGCGACCACTGCCCCCGGTGCGATCGTGCCGTTGCCATGCAGCTTCCAAACAGCCATGAGGTTCCCTTCGCGGAGCAGCCGAGCGAACTCTATTGGCCGCTCGCGCACGTGGTTTGGGCTTCCGGTTCTGGTGAGATTCCGTCCATCCGAAGCCGCTTCCGGCAAGAATCAGGGGACTGTTCCCTGGGGCGGGGCCCTTCGTGACAGCCGCTTGTTCCTCGCGGCTTCCTCAGCCTGGATCCACCGATCGAGTGCGTCTCGACAAGCTCGACGAACGGTTTCGGTGGATCAGGACTCAGATCCAGGAGCGGAGCCACATCCGCGCGTAGTAGTCGCTCTTCAGGAGCAGGCCGTCGGTCAGCACCGGGTAGATGTAGGCGAAGTTCAGCACGACGAGGGCGACGGCGACGCCGACGATGGTCGCGCCGCGTCTTCGGTTGGGGCCGTCCGCGGGTCCCAGGATCAGCCCCATCACCATGGCCAGGACCGTCACGGTGAACGGGATGATGCAGATCGCGTAGAAGAAGAACAGCGAACGATCCGTCTGGGCGAACCACGGCAGGTAGGTGGAGAGCGCCGCGACGATCGGGACGCCGAAGCGCCAGTCCCGTCCGGCGATCCACAGGATCAGGCCTGCGAACAGCGCGAGGAACGCCATCCACCACAGGATCGGGGTGCCCATGCCGGAGATGACCCGGACGCACAGCTCGTCGCCGGTCGCCCAGCAGCCGTCCACGCCGGGCTTGATGTCCCACACCGCGTCGATGCCGATGGGCCGCGCCATGATCAGCCAGCCGATCGGATGCGCCTCGTAGGTGTGCGGCGCCAGATTGCGGATGTACTCGCCGGTGTGGAAGCCGTAGATGTCCTGGTGGTACTTCAGGAAGGACGCCCACATCTCGCCCAGGTGGATCGTCCAGGGGCTGTCGGGGTGGTTCACGCCCCAGTCGCGACCGTAGCCGCCCGGGTTCAGCAGCCAGCCCGCCCAGGTGGCCACGTAGACGACGCCCGACACCACCACCAGCCGGATGAACGCGGGGACGCCGTCCACCAGCAGCGCCCACCACCCCCGCCAGTCGGCTCCGGCGAGCCGGCGGGCGCCCACGTCCCAGATCACGCTCAGTACGCCCATCGAGGCGAGGACGAACAGCGAGTTCCACTTCGTGCCGATGGCCAGTCCGAACAGCACGCCGGCCGCAAGCCGCCACGGACGCCACCACACGACCGGCCCGAACCTGCCGCCGAAGTCGCGCTGGCCCAGCGCGTCCAGGTGGTCGGCGAGTCTGCCCCGGTACCAGTCCCGGTCGGCCACCACGCACGACACCGCCGCGACGAGGAAGAACGCCTGGAAGATGTCCAGCAGCGCGATCCGCGACATCGCGAACGCCAGGCCGTCGAAGGCGAGCAGGATGCCGGCGATCCCGCCGATCAGCGTCGAGCGGGACAGCCGCCGGGCCATCCGGATCGTGATGAACACCAGCAGCGTGCCGAACACCAGCGGCATGAACCGCCAGCCGAAGGAGTTCATGCCGAACAGCTGCTCGCCCAGGCCGATCAGCCACTTGCCCACCGGAGGGTGCACCACGAACTCGGCGGTGTCGTTGAAGATGTTCACATCGCCGGCGGTGATCTTGGGGTTCGCGACCTCCCCGTCCGGCCAGCTCTTCTCGTAGCCGAACTTCCACAGGGTCCAGGCGTCCTTGGGGTAGTACGTCTCGTCGAAGACCAGCTTGTTCGGGTAGCCGAGGTTCACGAACCGGATCGCGAAAGCGATCGCCGTGATCGCAAGGGTGACCACCCAGCCGACCAGCCGGTCCCGCAGGGCAGCCTGGCCGTCCCGCAGCCGTTCGATCGTGCTCAGTTCCTCCCGGCTGATCGCTCGGCGCAGCCGGTGCCACGGCTTGGGTGCCGGCGCCGCGACCGCGTCCCCCTCCGGCTCGTCCCAGGCGAGGCGCGGCATCGGGGTGTCGGCATCGAGCGAGTCGGGGTCGGCGTCGAGCGGCGACATCGGGTGCCCGACGGTGTCGACCGTCGCGCCGGGGTCGGCGGACGCACCCCTCCTGCCCGGTCCCCACTCCGCTTCGGTCACCCGGACATCCTAGGTGGCCGGTCGGCGCTACCGGCCGCACACGAGGGAATCGGGAATACTGCACAGGTGGACGACAGCTTGGACGGCGGCGAACTGGTGCTGGCGGGCACGCCGATCGGCAACCCGGCGGACGCCTCACCGGCGTTGCTGGCGGCGCTCCTCGATGCCGATGTGATCGCCGCGGAGGACACCCGGCGTTTCCGGGCCCTGCTGGACCGCCTCGGTGCCCGCACGTCGGCGAGGATCGTGTCGTACTTCGACGGCAACGAGGCGGCCCGCGCCGCTGAGCTGATCGAGGCGCTCGAGGGCGGCGCGACGGTCGTGGTCGTCTCCGATGCCGGCATGCCGACGGTCTCCGACCCGGGCTATCGGCTGGTCGCCGCCGCGATCGCGGCCGGCGTCCGGGTTCGCGTTGTGCCGGGCCCGTCCGCCGTCCTGGTGGCCCTCGCGCTCTCCGGGCTGCCCACGGACCGGTTCTGCTTCGAGGGTTTCCTGCCCCGGAAGGGCGGTGAGCGCCGCCGGCGGCTGGCCGACCTGGCCGCGGAGCCGCGGACGATGGTGTTCTTCGAGGCCCCGCACCGGCTGGACGACTTCCTCGCCGACGCCAGAGCGGCTTTCGGCGACGACCGGCCGGCCGCGATCAGCCGGGAGCTGACCAAGACCTATGAGGAGACCAGGCGCGGCGGTCTCGCGGACCTGGCAGCCTGGGCCGCCGGCGGTGTCCGTGGTGAGATCACCGTGGTGGTCGCCGGCGCCGCACCCGCGATGATGTCGGTGGCCGAGGCGGTTCCACTGGTGGCGGAGCGCGTGTCCGGAGGCGAGCCGTTCTCGGCCGCGGTCGCCGCGGTCGCCGGCGAGTCGGGGGTGCCGCGCAAGCAGCTCTACGCCGCCGCCCTGGACGCCAGGAAGGACACCCATGGCTGAGCGTGACGAAGCCCGTAGTTCAACGAAGTACGCGCTGCCGCCGGAACCCGAGCGGCTGCCCGTGGCCACCACGGACGCGCACACCCACGCGCTGAGCACCCAGGACCACAGCGGGCTCGCCGTTGCGGACGCACTGGCGCTGGCCCGTGCGGTGAACGTCACCCGGATCGTCGAGGTGGGGACGGACGTGGCGTCCTCTCTGGCGGCCGTCGAACTCGCTGAGCAGCACCCGGACGTGGTGGCGGCCGTGGCCATCCATCCCAACGACGCCGCGCGCCTGGGCGAGCGGCTTCCCGCCGAACTCGATCGGCTCGGCGCGCTGGTGGGTTCCTCCGATCGGGTCCGGGGGGTGGGGGAGACCGGTCTCGACTACTTCCGCACCACCGACCCGAAGGGCCAGGCCCGGCAGAAGGAGGCGTTCGCGGCCCACATCGCCTGGGCGAAGGAGCACGACCTCGCGCTGGTGATCCACGACCGGGACGCCCACGCGGACATCCTCGACGTGCTGGCCGCGGAGGGCGCGCCCGAGCGGGTGCAGCTGCACTGCTTCTCCGGGGACGCGGACGTCGCCCGCGCCTGCCTGGACCGCGGCTACTGGCTCTCGTTCCCCGGCACGATCACCTTCAAGGCGAACGAGGCCCTGCGGGAGGCCCTCGACCTCACCCCCGCCGACCGGCTGCTGGTGGAGACCGACGCCCCCTACCTGACCCCGCTGCCCTATCGGGGCAAGCCGAATTCCAGCTACCTGCTGCCGCACACGGTCCGGTTCGTCGCCGAACGCCGCGACGCCGACCTCGCCGAACTCTGCGCGCAACTGGCAGCGAACGCGTCCGCGGTCTTCGGTGACTGGGGCGCGGATGGCTGAGCCGATGGCCCTTCGTGACGCCGGCTCGTTCCTCGCCGGCTCCTCAGGGACCGCTGTCCAAGGGCTCGGCGCCCGGCGTCCATTCTCCGAAATCGCTCGTCGCGCTTGTCGAGACGCGCCCAAGCGCTCGCGAGGGACGGGCGGGCGCGTCACGAAGGGCGCCCCCCGATGAGCGCCGGACTCCTCGATCCCCGCACGATCCGCGAACTGGCGGCGGAGCTCGACCTGCGTCCGACCAAGCAGCGGGGGCAGAACTTCGTGCATGACGCCAACACCGTGCGACGGATCGTGGCCGCGGCGGGCGTCCGTCCCGACGATGTGGTGCTGGAGATCGGCCCCGGCCTCGGCTCGCTGACGCTCGGGCTGCTGGAGGTGGCTGCCGGGGTGGTGGCCATCGAGATCGAGCGCAGCCTCGCCGAACGGCTGCCGCGGACGGTGGCCGAACGCCTGCCCGAACGGGCCGAACTGCTGCGGGTCGTCGAGGCCGACGCGCTCACCGTGGCCGCGCTGCCCGATCCGCAGCCGACGCTGGTGGTCGCCAACCTGCCGTACAACGTGAGCGTGCCGGTGCTGCTGCACGTCCTCGCCGGGTTCCCGGGGATCCGGGGCGGCCTGGTGATGGTCCAGTCCGAGGTTGCCGACCGGCTGGTGGCGGCCCCGGGCTCGCGGACCTACGGCGTGCCGTCGGTGAAGCTGGCCTGGTACTGCGCGGCGCGCCGGGTGGGCAGTGTGCCGCCGACGGTGTTCTGGCCGGTGCCCAACGTCGACTCGGGCCTGGTCGAACTCGTCCGCCGCGAGCCCCCGGCGACGACAGCCACGAGGCAGCAGGTGTTCGCCGTTGTGGATGCAGCTTTCGGCCAGCGCCGCAAGATGCTGCGCTCCGCGCTGGCCGGGCTGTTCGGGTCGTCCGCCGCGGCGTCCGCCGCCCTGGTGGGCGCCGGTGTCGACCCGCAGGCTCGGGGGGAGGTGCTCGGGGTCGCCGACTTCGTCAGGATTGCCGAGGTCCTCGCCGGGTCCGTGGGATAGCCTCGCGTCCATGGCATCACCGGTCACCGAACCCGAGGCCGTGCGCGTCCGGGTGGCGGGCAAGGTGAACCTCACCCTACGCAGCGGCCGGCGCCGTCCGGACGGCTACCACTCGCTGTCCACCGTGTTCCAGGCCGTCTCGCTGTTCGACGAGGTCGAGGCGTCGTGGGCCGAACCGGGCCGGTTCAGCGTCCGCGTGCTCGGGGAGCAGGCCGACCGGGTGCCGCTGGGGGACGACAACCTCGCCATCCAGGCCGCCCGGCTGCTGGCGACCACCTGGGGCGCCGCCCATCCGCTGGGCGCCGAGCTCGTCATCCGCAAGTCGATCCCGGTGGCCGGCGGGATGGCCGGCGGCTCGGCGGACGCGGCCGGGGCGCTGCTGGCGTGCGCGGTGCTCTGGGATCTGGACATCTCACCCGACGAACTGCGTACCCTCGGCGCCCAGATCGGCGCCGACGTGCCGTTCTGCCTTGTCGGCGGCACGGCGCTGGGCACCAACCGCGGTGACGAACTGGTCCCGGTGCTCAGCCGTGGCAGCTACCACTGGGTGCTCGCGTTCAGCGACGGAGAGCTGTCCACCCCGGCGGTGTTCGGCAAGTTCGACGAGATGGGTCTCGGCGCGGACCGGCTCGAGGCCCCGGCCGACCTGCTGAACGCTCTCGTCGGCGGGGACGTGCAGGCGCTGGGGCACGCTGTCGTCAATGACCTCGAGCCAGCCGCGCTCGCGCTGCGCCCGCAGCTGGGCCCGCTGATCGAGGCGGGCCGGGACCTCGGCGCGCTGGCCGCCCTCATCTCCGGCTCCGGGCCGACGGTGGCCTTCCTCGCCGCCAACGAGCCGGCGGCCGTCGACCTGTCGGTGAAGCTGTCCGGCGAGGGAGTGTGCCGGGCGGTGAAGCGGGTCAGCGGCCCGGTCCCCGGCGCCCGCCTGGTGGTCTGAGCCCGTCCGGACAGCGCTCCCAAGGCTCGAGCCGACGCCCCCGGCGGTCACTCTCGTCCCACCAGTTTCCCGAAGCTGCCGAAACCTGCCGAGGCTGCCGAACCTTCGGCAGCCAGAGCAACTTTCGGCAGCCGCTGTGGTGGGTGGGGAAAGGGGAGGGGGCCCGCGTCTTTCCTTAGGGACGGGTCTCGGTCGCGGCGAGTTCTGCCGCGGGCTCGCGTCCGGGCATGATCCGGGCGATCAGCAGCAGGCCGCTGAGCAACACGGCAGGCACGAACATCGTGGCCTGGATGCCGATGGTGCCGACCAGCCAGCCGATCAGGCCCGGGGCGATCAGGAAGGTGGCGTAGCCGAAGGTCACGACGACCGCGAGGCCGCGGCCACCGGCGGTGTGTCCGGCGACGGCGTACACCTGCGGGGCGATCATGCCGATGCCGAGGCCCACCAACGACCAGCCGACCAGCAGCACGGGCAGCCCGCTGCCGAGGGCGGTGACGAGGTAGCCGAGCGCCGAGCAGGCGCCGCCGAAGGTGGTCACGGCGCGCCGGCCGAACCGGACCACGAGGAAGTCGCCGAGCAGGCGGATCACCACCATGAACGCCGCGACGCAGGTATAGCCGAGGGCGCCGGTGGTCGGGTCGACGTCCGCGATCTGGGTGACGTGCAGGCCGGACCAGTCGTTGGCCGTCCCCTCGCCGAGGCCGAAGGCGATCGCCATCAGGCCCAGCAGGTAGGCCTCGCGCGGGATGGGAGTCTTCGCGCCGGCCTCGTCGTGGTGGGCGACCACGGCGGTCTCGGGGGTGATCCGCCAGGCCGTCGCCGTGGCGGCGATGCCGAGCACGGCGACCGTCGTGGTCGTGGTGATCATCGTGGCGACCGGGTCGCGGCCCAGCAGCGGGGCGACCAGGACGAACACGGCCGCACCGACCATGTTGCCCACCGACCACATGCCGTGGAAGAAGCTCATGATCGGTTTCGGCCGGTGCTGTTCGACTTGCACGCCGATGGCGTTCATGGCCACGTCGATGCCGCCGTTGCCGACGCCGAGCAGCATGCCGGCCGCGAACGCGAGCGGCAGGGTGGGGGCGAGACCGAGGGCCAGGATCGCCACGATCAGGATCGGCAGCATCGCCAGGCTGACCCGCCGTGCGCCGAAGCGGTCGGACAGGCGTCCGGACACCTGCATGGACGCGATCGCGGCCAGTCCCATGCAGATGAAGAACACCGAGAGTTGCCAGGCTTCCAGCCCGAACCGCGCCTTCAGTGTGGGAATCGACGCGGCGTACGCGCCGATGACCAGACCGTTGTAGCCGAACAGGAGGGTGACCGCCGCGGCGGCTGTACGGGACCTGAGAGCGCTCACCGCCGGTACTCTACCGCTGCTTTCGCGAACCCCGAACGCCCCACGGCTTTTGGGGTTCGACCGGGCTCAGGGCTTGCCGCGGCGGGTGGCGGGAACGTGCAGCTTCGGGGACGGGTCGAGGTTCCGCATGCCGTGCCAGGCGAGGTTGACCAGGTGAGCCGCGACGACCGGCTTGGCCAGACCCTGCTCGTCCCTGGTGTCCATCCACCACTGGCCGGCGAGAGCGACCAGACCGACGAGCATCTGCGCGTACAGGGGTGCGGTGGAGGGGTCGAGGCTGCGCTTGGTGAACTCGTCGGCGAGCAGGTCCTCCACACGCGACGCGATGTCGGAGAGGATCGTGGCGAACGAACCGTCCGGCGAGGTCGCGGACGAGTCCCGGGACAGGATCCGGAAGCCGTTGGGGTGGTCGTCGATGTAGTCGAGCAGGGCCAGGGTGCCCAGCTCGATCAGTGCCCGCGGCGTGGCCCGCGGCGTGGTGATCGCCGTGCGGATCGCGTCGTGGAGAGTGCGCACCTCACGGTCGACGACGACGGCGTAGAGGCCCTCCTTGCCGCCGAAGTGCTCGTACACGACCGGCTTGCTCACCCCGGCGTGCGCCGCGATCTCCTCGACCGAGGTACCCTCCAGGCCGCGCTCGGCAAACAGTGCCCTGGCTACGTCGATCAGCTGCTCGCGCCGCTCCGCGCCAGCCATCCGGACGCGGCTGCGCCGGGCGCGCGAGGTGACCGGACCAGTGGACATGCTCCCAAGTCTGGCCCGCGACGGTCGCGTTTGCGAATCTGTCCGCGCCCGGTCAGACGGGGAAGTCTCCGCGGACGGGCCGGATCCCGTCCCCATCCCGCCGAACGCCTCCGTTCCGGTCAAACGCTCCACCCCCGGGTGTGGCTCTTGACCGGAACGGAGGCGTTCGGCGGGGGAGGGCGTCGCGGGGACGGACCGGCGGCGGCGTGCGGCCTGCCCGTCCGCCCCCGTAGAGTGGACACCGGCCGCGCGGCGGCCGTTCCCCGGTTGGTCTGCCGGCAGGGCCCGCCTGACTTTGAATCAGGATTAGCGACGCAGGTTCGACTCCTGCCCGGGGAGCGCGGAGCGGTACGGCCTCCGTTCACTGGGCGTACCGGCGGAGACGGTTATTTGGTGGTGTTGGTGCTGCAGTTGGCGAACGCCAGCTTTCCCTTGGACTTGTTCTTGGCCTTGGAGACGCCGTTGATGAGAATCTGGCAGGTAACTGTTTGCGACCTCAGGTAGTCCGAGCTGGTCACGGTCAGTGTCGCGATATCGAAGTCGTCGAGCTTTACCTTCTTGCTCCAGGCGCCCTTCTTGATCTCGTCCTGGGACATACCGGAGCCGGTGCCCCACGAGACGGACGCCTTACCGGTCGCGGTCACCTTGAAGGTCGCGGTGATGACGTCCTCTGCTGCCGGCGCCTCGCTGGTCGGCGACGCCTCGTCACTCGGGGGTGCCTCGTTGGTCTGGGCCACGGTCGTCTCTTCGCCCGTGTTGTCGCCCTTGACCTCACTGGTCGGGGTGGGCCCGCAGCCGGCGAGCAAGGCCGCGGTGGCGAGAGTAGAGAGCAGTCTCTTCATGGTTGGTACTCCTTCTTGATGGTCACTGCTATCGCAGACCATATCGGTAAGACCGGATATATAGGGTGTTCTTTGCAAGGCCCGGTCTGGAGCATGGCCGCGTGTCGTGGAGCGAAGCCAGTGCCAGGCGGTTCGGCGTCGCGCTCCGGCGGCTCCGGGAGGAGCGCGGGCTGTCCCAGGAGACACTGGCCTTCCGTGCGGGTGTGACCAAGAACCAGGTGCAGCTGATCGAGGCCGGGCGTTCGTCCGGACGCAAGGACGCCATCGGTCCGTCCAACCCTCGACTCTCCACTCTCGTCGGTCTGGCCGACGTCATGGGCATGTCGGTCTCGGCGCTGCTGGCCGAGGCCGGGCTATAGCGCCACTGATTGGCTGAGGCTGTGACTTTGCACACCAAAGACGGTGGACGATGTCACAGCTTCACGCTGGTGGTTCACCCGCCAGCGCTCCCGGCTGGCGGTCGATAGGATGAGGCGTCTGCCGAGGCAACGGCCAGACACTCTGCCCGCGCATCGCCCGGCCGGCGCCGGGGGAGCCGAGAACCGACCGACACCAGGAGTGCCCGTGGCTGATCAGGACGCAGAGAAGCGGGTGGCGGCGGTCGTCATCATGGCGGCCGGAGCTGGAACCCGAATGAAGTCCGCCATCCCGAAGGTGCTGCACCGGATCGCCGGGAGATCCATGATCGGGCTCGCGATCGACACCGCGGACGCTCTGTCGCCCGAGCGGCTCGTCGTGGTGGTCGGGCACCAGCGGGAGCTGGTCGCCGAACACCTCGCCGATGTCGCCCCGCACGTCACGGTCGCCGTCCAGGAGCGGCAGCTGGGCACCGGCGACGCCGTCCGGGCAGGGCTGGCCGCCCTACCCGGCATCGCCGGGGAGATCGTGGTGACCTCCGGCGACGTCCCGCTGCTCGCTCCCGAGACCCTGCTCGACCTCGTTGCCGCACACCGCGAGGGTGCCAATGCCGTCACCATCCTCACCGCCGTCGTCCCCGATCCGACCGGCTACGGCCGGGTCATCCGGGACGGGGAGCAGGTCCTGCGGATCGTCGAGCAGTCCGACGCGACGGACGCAGAACTCGACCTCGCGGAGATCAACGCCGGCATCTACGTCTTCGACGCCGGCACCCTCACCGAGGGACTGTCTGCGCTGCAGGCCAAGAACGCCCAGGGCGAGCTGTACCTCACCGACGTGATCGCCCACGCCCGCGACGCCGGGCACCGGGTCGGTGCGCGGGTGGTCGCCGACTACCTGCAGACCGAAGGCGTCAACGACCGGGTGCAGCTGGCCGAGCGCGCCGCGGAACTGAACCGGCGCATCCTTACCCGCTGGATGCGCGACGGTGTCACCGTGGTCGACCCGGCCACCACCTGGGTGCACGCGGGGGTCGACCTCGCCGAGGACGTCACCCTGCTTCCCGGCACCTCGCTGGAGGGCGCCACATCGGTCGCCCGCGGCGCGACCATTGGGCCGGAGACCACCCTGATCGACGTCGAGGTCGGCGAGAACGCGCGCGTGCTGCGCACCCACGCGGAACTCGTCGTGATCGGTCCCGGCGCCACCATCGGGCCGTTCAGCTACCTCCGTCCGGGAACCGAACTCGCCGAGAACGTGCACATCGGAGCGTTCGTCGAGACCAAGAAGGCCGTGATCGGCGAGGGCGCCAAGGTGCCGCACCTCACCTACTGCGGGGACGCCGTGGTCGGGGCGGGCAGCAACATCGGGGCGGGCACGATCTTCGCCAACTACGACGGCATCGGCAAGCACACCTCCACGGTGGGGGAGCACTCCTTCGTCGGCAGCGACTCCGTACTGGTCGCCCCTGTACACATCGCGGACGGCGCCTACGTCGCGGCCGGCTCGACGATCACCGGCAACGTGGGACCGGGCGAGCTCGCGGTGGCCAGGGGCCAGCAACGCAACATCCGCGGCTGGGTCGCGCGCAAACGTCCGGGCACCAGGTCGGCGGACGCCGCAGCCGCGGCCCTGGCGAGCACGGAGACCACCGAGCAGCAGACCGAGGAGGCCGGGGAGTGAGCGGCATCAAGCGCCCCACCGAGAAGCACCTGATGGTGTGCACCGGACGGGCCTTCCCCGAGTTGGCGGAGGAGGTCGCCGCCCTGCTCGGCGTCGGGCTGATCCCGACCAGGGCGCTCACCTACGCCAACTCCGAGATCTACGTCCGCTTCGAGGAGTCGGTGCGCGGCGCGGACTGCTTCGTGATCCAGTCCCACCCCGCCCCGGTCAACGAGTGGCTGATGGAGCAGCTGATCATGGTGGACGCGCTGAAGCGCGCGTCCGCCCGGCGGATCACCGTCGTCTCGCCGTTCTATCCGTACGGCCGCCAGGACAAGAAGCACGCCGGACGCGAACCGATCTCGGCCCGTCTGGTCGCCGATCTCTACAGGGCCGCCGGCACCAACCGCGTCATGTCCGTGGACCTGCACGCTGCGCAGATCCAGGGCTTCTTCGACGGCCCGGTGGACCACCTGCTCGCCCTGCCCGTGCTCGCCGACTACGTCAAGGCCAACTACGACACCTCCGAGATGACCATCGTCTCGCCGGACGCCGGCCGGGTGCGGCTGGCCGACATGTGGTCCGACCAGCTCGGCACGCCGCTGGCGATCATCCACAAGCGGCGCGACCCCAACAAGGCCAACGAGGTGGCGGTCGGCGAGGTCGTCGGCGACGTGGACGGCCGGGTCTGCCTGCTGGTCGACGACATGATCGACACCGCGGGGACGATCTGCCAGGCGGCGGCCGCGCTGAAGAACTATGGCGCGAAGAAGGTGATCGCCGCGGCCACCCACCCGATCCTCTCCGGCCCGGCGCCGCAGCGGCTGAACGAGTCGGACTTCGAGGAGGTCATCGTCACCAACACCCTGCCGATCCCGGACGGGGTGAACATCCCCAAGCTGACGGTGCTCTCGATGGCGCCGCTGCTCGCCCAGGCGATCCAGGCGGTGTTCGAAGAGGGTTCGGTGGCGTCCCTGTTCAACGGGGCCCACTGAGGCGGAGCCACCGATCGAGCGCGTCTCGACAAGCTCGACGAACGGTTACGGATCAGGGTTGAGGCCGGAGAACCTGAGGAGAGGTTGAGGGACGAGCCGGGCGTCACGAAGGGCTGCGGACCGGACGGTGCCCGAGGAGCCCGGTGCCGACGGATCGATCGCGATTTCTGCCCGGGTCGCGCAGGCGATAAGCTGTCCGGGTTGCCTCGGCGAGGGGCCATCGGCCCGTGATCGACAAGGCGTGCGCTGGGCGCCGCCGGTCTCCCTCGTCAGGCAGGAATCTGTACGAGGTTGAGGAGTGACAGCAGTGTCTGAGAACAAGATCGCAGCGGAGTCCCGCACCGAATTCGGCAAGGGCGCTGCCCGCCGCACGCGTCGCGCCGGCCTCGTGCCGGCCGTCCTGTACGGCCACGGCACCGACCCGGTGCATTTGTCGCTGCCCGGCCACGAGGTGCTGCTGGCCCTGCGCGTGGCCAACGCCGTGCTGGAGATCTCGCTCGACGGCGGCGAGAGCCAGCTGGCGCTGGCCAAGCAGGTGCAGCGGAACCCGATCCGGGGGACCATCGAGCACCTGGACCTGGTCATCGTGCGCCGCGGCGAGAAGGTCACCGTCGAGGTGCCGCTGGTGGTCGTGGGCGACCACCCGTCCGACCGGATGGTCGTGATGGACCAGCAGAGCATCGCCCTCGAGGTCGAGGCCACGCAGATCCCGGCCGACATCGAGGTCAGCGTCGCCGGCCTGGAGATCGGTGACACCATCACCGCCAAGGACCTGAAGCTGCCCTCCGGCGCGGTCTTCTCCGGTGCGCCCGACGACCTGATCCTCTCGATGGCCGCGACTCCGAGCCAGGCCGCGCTGGACGCGGAGCTGGCCGGCACCGTCGAGGGCGACGAGGCCACCGAGGCGGAAGCGGCCGAGGAGGCCTGAGCCCCGCCCATGTCTACCTGGCTGTTGGTCGGGCTCGGGAATCCGGGCCCGACCTACGCGTCTCATCGGCACAACGTCGGCTACCGGGTCGTCGACGAACTCGCCCGGCGTGCCGGCGTCCGGTTCACCGGTGCGGGGCAGCTGCGTGCGGACGTCGCGCAGACCCGGCTCACCGCAACCGGGGGGATGGGCGGCCTCGGTGCGGAGGCGGAGCAGGTCGTCCTGCTCAAGTCGCGCACCTTCATGAACGAGTCGGGCATCGCGGTGGGCAAGGCCGCCGGCTACTACCGCGTCCCGGCTGAACAGCTGGTCGTGGTGCACGACGAGCTCGACCTCGACTTCGGCCGGATCCGGCTGAAGTTCGGCGGCGGCGACAACGGACACAACGGGCTGAAGTCGATCCGGCGCAGCCTGGGCACGGGCGACTTCTTCCGGGCGCGGTTCGGCGTGGGCCGCCCCCCCGGTCGCCAGGAGCCGGCCGACTACGTGCTGAGCCCTTTCCCCGCCGCGCTCGCCGAGGACGTCGCCGTGGAGGTCTCCCGCTGCGCGGACGCCGTGGAGGCCCTGCTCACGCTGGGCCTGGACGAGGCCCAGAGCCGCTTCAACTCCTGACTGGTCACAAAGCGCCCGGCTCGGATAGGCCGAGCGGGCGTCGGAGCGCGTCCGCCTGAACTGTGTTAACGCACGCCCCCGCGACGTTGATCAAGGTTAAGTCGACCAGCGTTTGAACACCGGCCGGGGAATTCATTGATGGTGTGCCCTGACTAGTACCGCGACGCGGTGCCGATGAGGCCGTCGATGCTCTTGACCCACCTGCCTCAGCTGTCACAGGGTGCGAAATCCCTTGTCAACGCGCCCTTCAGCCGGCCGTTCGCGGTCAGAAAAATAATCCGCAAAGTCGCCCCTAAGAGGGACAGATTCGGCATGCGGATTAGGTAATCATGGCCTAAGCTACTTGCAGCGGTTCCCGGAGGGGTCTGGTTTCACGCGGGAGGGTGTCGTTTTGCGTTCATGGGGTGACGTGCATTCTGGTGTCTCCAGAAGGGCACGAGTCGGTTGGGTTGCGCGATGGCGCTGGAGCGTCTCGGTGCTGCTGCTTGCCGTGTTCGCCCTTGGCGCCTCGGTGGTTACCGCCCCGCAGGCCGTGGCAGCTTCTCCGCAGGCCGGCGCGAACGAGGCTGGCAACGACGGGACGGACGGGGACGGGGCCGGTGCCACTGCGTCGGCCAAGGCCGAGCCACCCGCATCGGCGAAGGCGGAACCGTCCGCATCGGCGAAGGCGGAACCGTCCGCCACGGCCAAGGCGGAACCGTCCGCCACGGCACGTTCGTCAGCGACCGCCGCGGCCACCCCGTCCGCCAGTGCGACTGCCAAGACCGAGGCCTCGGCGACTCCCAGTGCTTCGGCGACCTCATCAGCCCCCCCGTCCGGGACGCCGACCGCGTCGGCGGACGGAAGTGCGACGCCGTCCGCGGAACCGACCACTGCCGCTCCGACCGCGGCCGCTTCGACTCCGACGATCACCAGCGACCTGACCGACTACCCGCCCGGTGGGACGGTCACCCTCACTGGTGCCGGCTGGCAGCCGGGCGAGGCCGTCACCGTCGTCGTCAACGACACCGGAGAGCTGAGCTGGAGCCTCACCGAGAAGGTGGTGGCCGACGCCGAGGGCCGGTTCACGCTCACGTTCGAGCTGCCGCCCTACTACGTGCCCGACTACGACGTCACCGCCACGGGCGAGCTGTCCGGCGTGGCGACCACGACGTTCACCGACGCGGCATCCGGTGCGTGGCGATGGTGGATGACCGATTCGACGCCCACCAACAACGGCAGCGTCAGTCCGGGCGGGACGATCACCTACAGGCTGAACGCCCAGAAGACGACCACGAACAACACAGGATTCACCGACGCGGTCATGACGTTGACCCTGGCCGGCAATGCCACCTTCACCGGGCCAACGGGCGCGCTCGGCGCCGACCTCGGCAGCATCAGCGGGATCGGGACGAACACCCTGACGTGGACCGGGATGAACCTCAACCGCACGTCCGGCACCAACAACACCCGCATCATCACCGTGACGGCGACGGTGCCCACCTCGGCTGGCGCAGGCTCCATCATCGCGACGGCGGGCGACGACAACGACAACAACGGGGTCTTCTACACCGGCAGCACGAACCGGCTCGAAACGACCACCCACACGGTGACCGGTCCCATCGTCAACTCGTGTGACTTCGCGACTTCCGGCTCCGGCGCATACGCGGACTCGATCTGCTGGTTCGACCTGACCGGATACAACGCAACCATGGCAGCGACCACGAGCGGCCAGACGGTCCGGCAGAGCCTGCCCGGCGGCTACACGCTCACCGCCACGCTCAGGGCCAGCGGCACCGCGGTGAGGGCGTCCGAGCTGCCCACCTGGTCCGGCGCCTTCCTGGGCAACACCGCCAGCGGCGTCGGCGGCTATTACGGGATCAGTGGAATGCCGGCCCTCTATCAGACCGGCGGTGGCACGAGCACACTGACGTTGTCGAACATCACGTTGACAAACAGCTCCGGCGGCTCGGTGACCGGCTTCGCGCTGGTCGGCGCCGATGCCGAGTCGTCGGACAGCAACGAGTCGATCACCTGGACCTCGGACAAGACGCTGGTCTCCATCGGCGCTCTGGGCAACTCCTGTGGCGGTTCGACGAACGCCAATCCCGGATCGTTGGTGTGGAGCAACGGCAACAGGACCGCGAGGTGCAATGGACGGCAGGACGGTGCGACGAAGACCGGCGCGGCCATTCTCTACAGCCAGGATCCGGCCACGTTCGTCCAGGAGATGGTGGGCGGCGGGCTGCAGGGCGTCGCCTTCGGCGTGATGGTCTCGGGCATTCAGCTCAAGAAGGCGGTTGTCAATCCTGTCGCCAGCGCCGACGCCTTCAGGATTTCCGTCACCACGAGCGGGGGCTCGCTGCTGGGCAGCGCCACTGCCAACGCCGGGAGCAACTGGGCCGCGGACACGGGCCAGCTCTACTGGATCGCCTCCGGCTCCAACCAGACGTTCACGATGGCGGAGACGGCCGTCAGTCCCACCGATGCGGCGAACTACGACGCTACCTGGGCATGCACCAGGAACGGTGCGGCCTACACCCCCACCGGCGCATCGTCGACGAGCAAGACCGCCACTCTGGCTTTCGGGGACTTCATCGTCTGCACGATCACCAACACCGGCCCTGCGTTGACCTTGACCAAGCGGGTACAGAACGCCGGAGGCGGGGCGCTCACGCCCGCGAACTGGACGCTGTCCGCCACGAGGTCGGGGGTCGCGCCCGCACTTTCCGAGGTGCCCACGAGGAACTCGAGCACCAGCGGGACGGTGAGCACCGCCTCCACCGCCACCGTGCCGGTCCCTGCCGGTGTCTACGCCCTCGGCGAGTCGAGCACCGCCGCCGGTGCCGAACGGTACCTCGCGAGCTCCTGGACCTGCGTGAACGCGGGCACCGGGACCTTCACGCTGGTCGGCAGCAACCTCACCCTCGCTGCCGGCAACAACGTGACCTGCACCATCACCAACACCTATGTCCGCACGGTCACCGTCCGGAAGACGTGGGTCAACGGGGTGAGTGGTGACAGTGCCGATCTGGTCGTCAACGGGGCGACCGCGTCGCCGGGGCGGGCGACGTCGACCTCGAACGGCAACCTCGGCTCCTGGACGGACAGCGGCAACCTCGCCACAGCCACACCCGCCGCGGGGGACCTCGTGTCGGTCCAGGAAGTCCTGCCGTCGACGAACCGGGGCACCTACACCTCCCGGCTGACGTGCGTGGACGGCAACAGCGCCGAGGTCACGGTCTCCGGCGGCCGGTTCACGATGCCCAGCACCAGCGTGACCTGCACCTTCACCAACACCGCCGTCAAGCCGACGATCGCCCTGTGGAAGACGACGGCCGGCGCAGGTGGCGGACCGTTCTCGTTCGACCTGACCAACACCGTGCATCGCGCCGGCACGGTCACAACGGCCGCTGCCGATACCCGCACCCAGGTTGACGGAGACCCGACCACGGCCGATGTGCAGCCCTTCACCGTCGACGCCTTCGGCACGGCGGTCACCATCACGGAGGGTTCGTTGCCGGCGGGCTGGGCCCTGGCGAGCGCCTCCTGCAGCAACGGGACGGGAACGGTCGGTTCACTCACCGGCACCACCTACACGATCCCGGCGGCCGACCTGATCGCTGGCGCGGTGATCACGTGTGACGTCGGCAACAGGCCGTTGCTGGGCACCGTCACCTGGTCGAAGGTGGACGCCGGCAGTACCGCGACCCTGCTGAAGGGGTCGGAGTGGACGCTGACCGGTCCGGGCCAGCCGTCGCCAGGCACGACGGTCGTCGACTGCGCTGCTGCGCCCTGTACGGGGCTGGACACCGATCCCGTCGCCGGTCAGTTCAGCCTCTCCCTGCCGCTGGGCACCGGCTACAGACTGGTCGAGACGAAGGCTCCGGTCGGGTACCGGCTGGATGCCACGGAGCACACCTTCGCCGTCGTCGCCGACGGCGGCGTGGTGAGCCTGGGTGCCTTCGCCAACCAGCGCTCGACGGTTCCCGCCCTGCCGCTCACCGGCGGCAACAGCACGGACGTCTTCGTGCTGATCGGCATGGGACTCCTCGTCGCCGCCGGCCTCGGTGGCTGGATCGAAAGAAGGAGGCTGCTCAAGTCGCCGTGACGCTGATCCACCGTCCCTGGCACCAGAGAAGCCGGCCGGGACACCTGAACTGTCAACCATTCATGAACACCGCTACATCGCCGCGGGAAGCGGCCAACAACGAAAGGAAACCCCATGGGGGGAAGCAATAACCGATCGCGGAGCCGGCGCGTCGTCGCCGTACTCGGCGCAGTCACGCTGAGCCTGCTCAGCGCCGTCGGCGCGGCATCCTCGGCCTCGGCCGCCGACGGCAACATCGATTTCGACGCTGAGGGCTCGATCATCATCCACAAGCACGTGCACCAGGCTGGCGAGCAGGGTACCCCGGGCGGCGGCGACCTCGATTCGCCCGGCGTTGCCGGCGTGCGGTTCACCGCGTACGAGATCACGTCCCTGCCGCTCGACGACTCGGCCTCATGGGTCACGCTCCGCACCCTCGCGATCCCGGCGGACGCGTGCGAGGGCACCCCGTCCCTGGCCGGTCAGACTGTGGACACCGCCAACGGCAGGCCCTCGTCATTGACCCTTTCCAGCGGACGGGCCACCATCGAGAACCTTCCCGTCGCGGCCTACCTGCTGTGTGAGACCACCACCCCGTCGACGGTGGTGGACAAGGCCCAGCCGTTCGTGGTGACGATTCCCTACTCGAACGAGAGCGGCACCGCCACCGAGAACTGGCTCTACGACGTGAACGTCTACCCGAAGAACGGCGTCGGCACGGTGTCGAAGACCGTGAGCCTGCAGACCGTCCTGGGCCTGGGTGCGACCGCCTCGTTCCCGGTGACCACCGACATCCCCACGATCGCGGACGGCGCGAACTTCACCCACTACTGGGTGCAGGACCCGATGGACTCCCGGCTCACGCCGCTCACCCCGAGCCCGGTGACGAGCGTCACCGTTGGTGGCGTGGACGTGCCCTCGGGCTACTACACGACGTCCGTCTCCGCGGGCAACGTGGTGACTCTCGAGTTCACCAGCACCGGTCTGGCGTGGCTGAGCACGCAGGGCGGCAGGAGGCTCGTGACCACCTTCGCAGCCACGGTCGACGAGCTGGGCAACGGCGTGTTCAACAACTCCGCCTTCCTCTCGGCAGCCACCAGGGTCGGCTCCGTGCCGTCGGATCCCGCTGACCCGGTCGACCCGAGTGATCCCAGCTACCCCGGTGGTAGCCAGACCGAGAGCGTGGTGACCCAGAACTGGGGTGACCTGGCGATCCACAAGGTGGACGCGGGTTCGCTGAACACCGGCCTCGAAGGTGCGGCGTTCGAGGTGTACGCGGCGCAGAACCCCTACGCCGCCACCTGCAACTCCACCGCGTACACGGGCGATCCGATCTCCGTAAGTGGCTTCGATGTGTTCACCACCGACGAGAACGGCCTGCTGCACATCGGGGGCCTGTTCGTCTCCGACAACCAGAACAGTCCGGGGCTCAGCGCGACCCAGCGATGCTACGTGCTGAGGGAGATCGCGGCTCCGGCGGGCTTCATCCTTCCCGAGGACGGCAGTGAGTTCCGGGCCGTCGCCGTGCGGACCGGTGTCACCGACACCGCCGCGGCTTACGACGACACCGTCCGCAACTACCGCGAGGCTGGCCTCGTCCTGCCGATGACCGGCAGCAACGGGATCGTGGCGCTCTCGGTCGCCGGTGCGGCGCTGATCGCTACGGGTCTGGTGCTCGCGTTCCTCGCCCGGCGGCGCAGGCAGACCGCCTGACCGAGACGTGGTGGCGGGGTGGCCCTTTCTCCCCGCCACCATCCTCGATCTGGACCACCCTCAGTAAGGACTTCGGATGAGCAGTGACGTCGACCCGGGCGGGGAGCCTCGACCCGCCTCGGGCCGGCGTCGCTGGCGTGCCAGCCCCTTCTCCCTCGGTGCGGCCCTGGTGGCGTGGATCGGCCTGGGGGTCCTGCTCTATCCGAGTGCCGCCAGCTGGTCCTCGCAGGTGCAGCAGGCGCGGGTCATCACCTCCTACACCAACGAGGTCGACGCCGGGGTGGATCCGTCGGCCGCCGAGCAGCTCAAGGCGGCCCACGCCTACAACAAGGCCCTGAGTTCCGGCGCCGTCCTCGAGGCCAACCACCGCCTGCCGACCGGTAGCGGAACAACCACCAACTCGGACCTGGACTACAACGGAATCCTGCACGCTGACGCCAGCGGGATCATGGGTCGGATCAGGATTCCCTCGATCAACGTCGACCTTCCCGTGTACCACGGGACGTCCGACGACACCCTGCTGAAGGGAGTGGGGCACCTCGAGGGCACCTCACTGCCGGTGGGCGGCGTGGACACCCATGCCGTTCTCACCGCCCATCGCGGGCTGGCCAGCGCGACCATGTTCACCGACCTCAACCTGGTCGAGGTCGGAGACACCTTCAGCATTTCCGTCTTCGACGAGGTGCTCACCTACAAGGTGATCGGCAGCACCGTGGTCAATCCCGACCAGACCGAGGCTCTGCGTCCCGTGGAGGGCAAGGACCTGGTCACGCTCGTCACCTGCACCCCGCTGGGCATCAACTCCCAGCGGATCCTGCTGACCGGGGAGCGGGTCTATCCGACTCCCGTGGCCGACGTCGTGGCCGCCGAGTCCCGGCCGGCGCCCGGGTTTCCGTGGTGGGCGGTGGCCTTCGGCGGAGGGACGCTGCTGATCGGACTCTACGCATGGCGTTCCGGCTACCCCGCGCGCCGCCGCCCACCACGGGACGGGACGGCCGAACCGGCTGTCGCAGGATCGCCGGCCCCGGTCTCGCTGCCGGGCTGAGCCGAGGCGGATCCGCCGCAGACGGGTGCCTGTGGACGGCGCACAACTCCGGCACAAGTAAGGTGATGCGGTGAATCTCAGCGGGCTGGTGGACCTCGTCGGCGGTGAGCCGGTGCTGGCCGAGGCGATCGCGGACTGCCGCGGCGGCCGGCTGCCCACCCTCGACGTCACTCTCCCGGACGCGGTCCGGCCGCTGTTCGTCGCCGCCCTCGCCGGGCAGACCCGGCGTCCGCTGCTGCTGGTCACCTCCACGTTCCGCGAGGCGGAAGCGGCCACGGCGGCGCTCGGCTCGCTCCTCGGAGAGGAGGACGTCGCGTACTACCCGGCGTGGGAGACGCTGCCGCACGAGCGGCTCAGCCCGCGCTCCGACACCGTGGGACGGCGGCTGGCCGTCCTGCGGAGGCTGGTCGGCAACGATCCGCTGCCGGCGCCGCGCGTCGTGGTGGCGCCCGTCCGCTCGATCCTGCAGCCCCAGGTCACCGGGCTGGCGGACCTGCTGCCGGTGAAGCTCGTCGCTGGTGCGGACTACGACCTCGCCGACGTGGCGAAATCCCTTGTGGACGCCGCCTACATCCGGGTCGACCTGGTCGAGCGGCGGGGCGAGTTCTGTGTGCGCGGCGGCATCATCGACCTCTTCCCGCCCACTCTCGAGCACCCCGTGCGGATCGATTTCTTCGGCGACACCGTCGAGGAGATCCGGCCGTTCGCCGTCGCGGACCAGCGCTCGTTCGACACCACCCTGGACGAGGTCGTCGCCTCGCCGTGCCGCGAACTGCTGATCACCGACCGGGTGAAGGCGCGCGCCGCCGAACTCGCCCGCACCCACCTGAACGCGCCGGGCAACCTCGGCGAGCTGTTCGACCGGATCGCCAACGGCCACGCCGTGGACGGGATGGAGTCCCTGGCCCCCGTGCTGGTGGACGGCCTGGAACTCCTGCTGGACGTGCTGCCCGCCGACACCCAGGTGCTCCTGAGCGACCCCGAACGGATCCGTGCCCGGGCGCATGAGCTGGTCGTCACCAGCGAGGAGTTCCTGCGGGCGTCCTGGGCCGCGGCGGCCGAGGGCGGCCAGGCGCCGATCGACCTCGGCGCGTCCGCCTACCGCAGCCTCGCCGACGTCCGCGCCCACGCGCTCAGCCGCGGCCAGTCCTGGTGGAGCCTCTCGCCGTTCAGCGCGGGCGACGCCGGCGACGAAACGACCCCTGTCCCGCCCGTCATCTCTGTCCCGCCTCACGTCATCCCGGGCTTGACCCATGTCATCCCGGGCTTGACCCATGTCATCCCGGGCTTGACCCGGGATCCCGGAACCGGTGCAGGGATCCCGGCGTTCGCCGGGATGACGGAGGGTGGTGCCGGGCTGGCGGAGGGTGGTGCCGGGCTGGCGGAGGGTGGTGCCGGGCTGGCGGAGGGCGGTGCTGGCGTAGCGGAGGCCGGGGCCGGGATGGCGGCCGGCGGTGGCGGCGTCCCCACCCGCATCGTCGAGGCCACCGAGGCGCCGGTCTGGCGGGGCGACACCGAGGCCGCGGTGGCCACGATCCGCGCGTCGGTGGCCGCGAAGCACCGGACGGTGCTGGTCGCCGACTCCAGCGGCCTCGCGGCGCGGATGGTGGAGATCCTGAAGTCCGCGGATATCCCGGTCGACCGTCCGGAGTCCCTCGACGCCGAACCGCGCCCCGGCCTGGCCACCGTGATCCGGGCGGAACTGCGGCACGGCTTCAGCCTGCCCGGCATCGGGCTGGACCTGTTCACCGCCGGCGACCTGTCCGGCCAGCGCGATGCCGACAAGGCGTCCCGCAAGATGCCGGCCCGGCGCAAGAACCAGATCGACCCGCTCGAGCTGAGTCCCGGCGACCCGGTGGTGCACGAGACCCACGGGGTGGGCCGCTACGTCGAGATGGTGCAGCGCACGGTCGCGGGTGCCACCCGCGAGTACCTGGTGCTCGACTACGCGGCCAGCAAAAGGGGCCAGCCGGCCGACCGGCTGTTCGTCCCGATGGATCAGCTGCACCTCGTCACCCGCTACGTCGGCGGGGAGAACCCGACGCTCGACAAGCTCGGCGGCGCCGACTGGGCCAAGCGCACGTCGCGGGCCCGCAAGGCCGTCCGGCAGATCGCGGCGGAGCTGATCAAGCTGTACGCGGCGCGCCAGGCCTCCCGCGGCCACGCGTTCGGCCCCGACACGGTGTGGCAGAACGAGCTGGAGGACGCCTTCGCCTACGTGGAGACCCCTGACCAGCTGGCAGCGGTCGGCGAGGTGAAGCACGACATGGAGCAGATCGTGCCGATGGACCGGTTGATCTGCGGCGACGTCGGCTACGGCAAGACCGAGATCGCCGTCCGGGCCGCGTTCAAGGCCGTGATGGACGGCAAGCAGGTGGCGGTGCTCGTGCCCACCACGCTGCTCGTCCAGCAGCACCACGCCACCTTCGCCGACCGCTACGCCGGCTTCCCGGTGACCGTCGCCGCGCTCAGCCGGTTCTCCAGCGACGCGGACAAGAAGAAGGTGATCGCCGGGTTGGCCGACGGCAGCGTGGACGTGGTCGTCGGCACCCACGGACTGCTGGCCCAGGACGTGACGTTCAAGGATCTCGGCCTGGTGGTGATCGACGAGGAGCAGCGCTTCGGCGTCGAGCACAAGGAGGCGCTGAAGAAGCTCCGCCTCAACGTGGACGTGCTGGCGATGTCCGCGACCCCGATCCCGCGGACGCTGGAGATGGCGATCACCGGCATCCGGGAGATGAGCGTGATCGCCACTCCGCCGGAGGAGCGGCACCCCGTCCTCACCTTCGCCGGACCGTTCGACACCAACCAGGTGCGGGCGGCGATCCGGCGCGAACTGGCTCGCGAGGGACAGGCGTTCTTCATCCACAACCGCGTCCAGACCATCGAGAAGACCGCGCAGCAGATCGCCGAACTGGTGCCTGAGGCGCGGGTCGCGGTCGCGCACGGCCAGATGAACGAGCGCGCGCTCGAGCAGGTGATGGTGGACTTCTGGGAGCGGCGCTCGGATGTCCTGGTCTGCACGACGATCGTCGAGGCCGGCCTGGACATCTCCACCGCCAACACGCTGCTGATCGAGCGAGCCGACCTGCTGGGCCTGTCCCAGCTCCACCAGCTGCGCGGGCGGGTGGGCCGCAGCCGCGAGCGTGGCTACGCCTACTTCCTCTACCCGCCGGAGAAGCCGCTGACCGAGACCGCGCACGACCGGCTGGCGACGATGGCCGCGCACACCGATCTCGGCGCGGGCATGGCGATCGCGATGAAGGACCTGGAGATCCGCGGCGCCGGCAACCTGCTGGGCGGCGAGCAGTCCGGGCACATCGCCGAGGTGGGCTTCGACCTCTACATCCGGCTGGTGGGGGAGGCGGTCGCCGACTACCGCGGCGAGGACGCCGAGCCCGAGCCGGAGATGAAGATCGAGCTGCCGGTGGACGCCCATCTGCCGGCTGAGTACGTGGAGTCGGAGCGGCTGCGGCTGGAGATGTACAAGCGGCTGGCCGCGGTCACGTCCGATGCCGACATCGCTGCCGTCCGCGACGAGCTGGTGGACCGGTACGGCCCGCCGCCGGCCCCGGTGGAGGCGCTGCTGGCGGTGGCGGCGTTCCGGCTGCAGGCGCGGCGGCACGGCGTCCACGAGGTGGTCGCGCAGGGCAACATGGTCCGGTTCGCGCCCGCCGACCTGCCCGACTCGGCCCAGCTGCGGCTCGCCCGGCTGTACCCGGGCGCCCAGGTGCGCAAGGCGCAGTCGCTGATCCTGGTGCCGCGGCCGGTGACCCGTCCGATCGGGGGCCAGCCGGTCACCGACGCCCCGCTGCTGGCCTGGGCGGCCAAGGTGCTGACCGACGTCTTCGTGCCCGTGCCCACCGGGTAGGATCAGCCAGCGGAAGCCACTGGTGATTGGACGGAAGATGAAGTCGGGAAAGCTCGTTGCCCTCGCCACGACGGGAGTGCTGGCCCTCGCCGGGTGCGCCAGTGGCAGCCCGCAGGTGGCCGCCTACGTCGGGGACTCCCAGATCAGCCAGGCGCAGGTGGACCAGGTGGCCCAGGTGCTCGCGGACACCAGCAGCGACCCCGAGGACACCGCCGGCGGCTTCGCCCCGACCGTCGTCCAGCTCATGATCCAGAACGAGATCGTCGGCGTCGCCGCGGACGCGAAGAAGCTGACGGTGCCGGACGCCGATCGCGCGGCGGCGATCGCCGGCGACGCCACCTTGTCGGCGTTGTCGAAGAACCCGCTGACCACGGACTTCATCACCAGCTACGTCACCACCCAGATGCTGCTGAACACCGAGGCGGGCGCGACGGCCGCGCAGGAGGTCGCCCTGGCGACCCCGATCCGGGTCAACCCGCGGTTCGGCGTCTGGGACGACACCCGGCTCGGCCTCATCCAGGGCAGCAGCGGCTCGCTGTCCGAGCTCGCGCCGCTCAAGCAGGAGTGAGCGAACTCGAGCGCCTGGTGGCGGTGATGCACCGCCTGCGCTCGGGGTGCCCGTGGGACGCCGAGCAGACCCACCTGTCGCTCGTGCGCTACCTGGTCGAGGAGACGCTGGAACTGGTCGAGGCCATCGAAGCCGGCGACGACCAGCACCTCGCCGAGGAACTGGGCGACCTGCTGCTGCAGGTGGTGTTCCACGCGGAGATCGCCGCCGAGGAGGGCCGCTTCGACATCGAGGATGTCGCCCGCCGGATCGCGGACAAGCTGCAGGCCCGGCACCCCTACGTCTTCGCCGACGCCGAGGTGCCCGCGGACCTCGTCGGTTCCTGGGAGCGGGCGAAAGCGGTCGAGAAGGCGCGGGAGTCGGCGCTGGAGGGCATCCCCGAGCGGCTGTCCGCCCTCACCCGCGCGCACAAGGTGTTGGTGCGGGCGCACAGCCACGGCCTGGACGCCGCCTCGCTCGGCGTCCCCGCCCCTGACGACTCGGTCGACGACGTCGGCACGGAGTTCCTGCGCCTGGTCGCCCGCGCCGAGTCCCTCGGCCTCGACCCCGAACAGGAGGCCCGCAGCGCGCTCCGCGCGCTGGAGTCCCGCGTCCGCGCCGCCGAGTCCTGAACCACCGTCCCTGAGGAGCCGGATCCTCCACACCGCTCGACGAGCTTGTCGAGACGCGCTCGATCGGTGGAGCCGGACGGCGTCACGAAGGGCCCGTCCCCTGAACGGAAAGGGGACGGAACGGAAAGGGGACGGGTCCTTTCCCGTTCAGAAATGGGGACGGTTCTCTACTTGGTCCACCCACCCGGAACCGTCCCCGGTCTGCGTCCGCTTCCTGGACGGGACTTCCACCGCGGGAGGACGGGCATCCGCAGGGGCGCCTGACCGGTAGGGTTAGCGACGATGACACCCACCGTCTGAAAGGCATGAACCGTGGCAAGTATCGAATTCGTCGACGCCCGCCAGATCCTTGATTCGCGCGGCAACCCGACCGTTGAGGTCCAGGTCGTGCTCGACGACGGCGCCGAGGGCCGCGCCGCTGTCCCGTCCGGTGCGTCCACCGGGGCGTTCGAGGCTGTCGAGCTGCGTGACGGCGATGCCGCGCACTACGGCGGCAAGGGCGTGCTCAAGGCCGTTGAGAACGTCGTGGAGCAGATCGCGCCTGAGGTGATCACCATGGAGGCCTCCGAGCAGCGGCTGCTCGACCAGGCCATGATCGAACTGGACGGCACTCCCAACAAGGGCAAGCTCGGCGCGAACGCCATCCTCGGCGTCTCGCTGGCCGTTGCGCACGCCGCCGCCGAGTCCGCCGGCCTGCCGCTGTACCGCTACCTCGGCGGCCCGACCGCGAACCTGCTCCCCGTCCCGATGATGAACATCCTGAACGGTGGGTCGCACGCCGACTCCAACGTGGACATCCAGGAGTTCATGATCGCCCCGATCGGTGCGGCGACCTTCGCCGAGGCCCTCGAGATGGGCGCGGGCGTGTACCACGCGCTGAAGGCGGTGCTGAAGGGACGCGGGCTGGCCACCGGCCTCGGTGACGAGGGCGGCTTCGCCCCCAACCTGGGCAGCAACGCCGAGGCTCTGGACCTGATCATCGAGGCGATCGGCAACGCCGGCTTCACCCCGGGCAAGGACGTGGCGCTGGCGCTCGACGTGGCGGCGTCCGAGTTCTACAACGAGGACGGCACCTACTTCTTCGAGGGCGGCAAGAAGACCGCCGCCGAGATGAGCGCCTACTACGCCGACCTCGTCGCCAAGTACCCGCTGGTCTCCATCGAGGACCCGCTGAACGAGGACGACTGGGACGGCTGGAAGACCATCACCGACCAGCTCGGTGAGGCGGTCCAGCTGGTCGGCGACGACCTGTTCGTGACCAACGTGTCCCGCCTCCAGAAGGGCATCGACACCAAGACCGCGAACGCGTTGCTGGTGAAGGTGAACCAGATCGGCTCGCTCACCGAGACCATCGACGCGGTCACCCTCGCCCACCGCAGCGGCTACTCGACCATGATGAGCCACCGCTCCGGCGAGACCGAGGACACCACCATCGCCGATCTCGCCGTGGCGCTGGGCTGCGGCCAGATCAAGACCGGCGCCCCGGCCCGCACCGAGCGCGTCGCGAAGTACAACCAGCTGCTCCGCATCGAGGAGGACCTCGACGACGCCGCGCGCTACGCCGGTGCCGCCGCCTTCCCGAGGTTCAAGGCCTGAGCTGAGTTCGGACAGAGGCGCCGGCGGGAGACCGCCGGCGCCTCTGTGCGTCCTGAACGGAAACGGACCCGTCCCCTTTTCGTCCACCTGAACGGAAAGGGGACGGGTCCCTTTCCGTTCACCTTCCGCTCCCTGAGGAGGCCGCGAGGTAGGGCGGCCGTCACGAACGGCCGTCCCGGCCCGCCGACCCCCGGAGCGTCACGAGCGATGGTCAGTGCCGTCCCACCTATCCTTGACCCGATGACGAGGACGGACGATGGCCCGCGCTCCGCGTAGCCCCCGCAGCAGCAGCCCCGGTCCGGGACGGACCCCACGGCGTTCCCGGACGACATCGCGCGCCACCAGCCCGGCGACACCGGCGGACGCGGCCGCATCCGACACCGGGCGGACCGTCCCGGTGTGGCGACGCGGCCTGCACCTCACGCGCAGGGCGCTGGCGATGCTCGTCGTCGTGGTCGCGCTGGCGATCTCGTTCGGTGGTTCGCTGCGCATCTACCTCTCCCAGCAGCACGATCTTGCCGTGGCCGAGCAGCAGATCCGCGACCGTTCGGACCAGATCTCCGACCTGCAGACCGAACTGGCCCGCTGGAACGACCCCGACTACGTCAAGGCCCAGGCCAGGGAACGCCTCGGCTGGGTGATGCCCGGCGAGACCGGCTACCGGGTCGTCGGCGCGGACGGCAAGCCGCTGGGTGGCGGCGTGGTGATCGAGTCGGAGCAACGCCTGCCTGCCGGCGAGCACGACCCGGTCTGGTGGGACCGCCTGTGGGGGTCCGTCCAGACCGCGGACGCCCCCACCCGCAAGGTCACCGTCCCCTGATCTCGCCCAACGTCGAACGCCTCCCTTCCGGTCAAACGCCACAACGCGAGCTGGAGCGTTTGACCGGAACGGAGGCGCTCGATGGAGGGGGCCACTGCCGGGCCGTGCCAGAATGGCGGCCGTGTTCGAACCGACGACTCCCGCCGACGCGGCGGCCGTGACCGCCCAGCTGGGCCGCGAGCCCAGGGGAGTGGCGGGCGTCGCGTGGCGCTGCCCGTGTGGGAAGCCGGGAGTGGTGGCCACCAACCCGAGGCTGCCGGACGGCACCCCGTTCCCGACCACGTACTACCTGACCTGTCCGCGGGCCACGGCCGGCTGCTCGACGCTGGAGGCCCAGGGATTGATGGCCGAGATGACCGAACGCCTCGCCACTGACCCGGAGCTGGCAAGGGCATATACGCTCGCCCACGAGGCCTACCTGCGGGACCGGGCCGAGCTGGGCAGCGTCGGTGAGATCGAGGGCATCAGCGCCGGCGGCATGCCGAACCGGGTGAAGTGCCTGCACGTGCTGGCCGCGCACGCGCTGGCCGCCGGACCCGGGGTGAACCCGCTCGGAGACGAGGTGGTGGCACGGCTGGGCGAGTTCTGGTCGCGTCCCTGCCTGGAGGACCATGACTGACGAGTTGTTCGCCGCCGTCGACTGCGGGACGAACTCCGTCCGCCTGCTGGTGTGCCGCCGCGAGTCCGGACGCCTCGTCGAACTCGACCGGCGCCTGCACCTGACCCGGCTCGGCCAGGGCGTGGACGCCACCGGCCGCTTCCACGCGGACGCGCTCACCCGCACGTTCACCGCGATGGCCGACTTCGGTGCGGAGCTGGACGACCTCGGCGTCCCGCTGTCGAACCGCCGTCTCGTGGCGACGTCCGCGGCCAGGGACGCGGAGAACTCGGCGGAGTTCTTCGCCGGCGCGAGAGCACGGCTGGGTGTCGAGGCGGAAATCATCTCCGGCGATGAGGAGGCGCGACTCTCGTTCGTGGGAGCGGTGGCGGCCCTGCCCGATCTGGCGCAGCCAGTGCTCGTGATGGACATCGGCGGCGGCTCCACGGAGCTCGTGCTCGGCAGTGACGGCGTCCCGACGCGCGCGATCTCGCTCGACATCGGCTCAGTGCGACTGCGCGAGCGCTTCCTGCACTCCGACCCGCCCACCACCGCGGAGGTGACGGCGGCACGCGCTCACGTGGAGGCTCTGCTCGACGCCACCGGCATCGACTACCCCGCGGTGGCCACGTGGGTCGGTGTCGGCGGCACCGCGACCAGCCTGTCCGCCCTCGCCCAGGGGTTGCCGGAGTATGACCGATCCCTGGTGCACGGTTCGCTCGTCGAGCAGCCCGAACTCACCGCGCTCGCCGATCGCCTGCTGAAGCTGCCCGTAGCGGATGTGACGATGCTGCCCACGATGGTTCCCGGCCGCGCGGACGTGATCTGCGCCGGAGCCCTGGTCTGCGTCGCCGTCGGCACTCGCGTCCACGGCCCACTCCTGGTGAGCGAGGCCGACATCCTGGACGGCATCGTCGCCGCCCTCGCCACCGCGTAGCCAATCGCCGGCCGAGATGGCCAGCCGCCGGTCGAACTAGCCGACCGCTGGTCGACCCCCCCAACCGTTGGTCGTCCCCCA
>NZ_JARKPQ010000348.1 GCF_029975155.1 Propionicimonas sp.
GCCATCGGGTTGATGTCGGCCCCGTACAGGCATTGGGCTACCACCTTGCGGAGGGCATCGGTCTCCTGCTGTTTCGGAGTCCCGATGCCCGTGCCCGTGGCTGCCCAGGCCTCGACCAGACGCGCGGCCAGGTAGCGTGCCGCGGCCACGAGGAATGCGCCAGAGCCGCAGGCGATGTCGGCGACCTTGAGATCGAGGATCTCCTCCGGCGACTTCAGCCGCCACTCCTCGCGGTTGGGCGTCTGGTACGGACCAGGTGAATAGACGAGTGGCTCCAGGGCGTGGAGCACGACTTCTTCGGCGAGGGAGCGGGGGGTGTAGTGGGCGCCGGCGTTCTTTCGTGACGGGGTCTCGATGACAAGTAGCCCGCCCTGGGTGATGACCGTGGGTCGGTTGCGTAGATCGCGGCGAACAATCCCGATCCAGCCCTTGAGTTCGGCAGCTAGGTCGGCGTCGTGGGTGACCGCGCGAATGGCCAAGTCGGCGTCCTCCATGGTGTCGCTGGCCTTGAGCGCCTTGGAGAGCGCGGACGAGGTCGTTGGCACGGCGCTGGGTTGGTGCTCCTTCACCCAGGCCAGGATCGCGGCGGCGATGGGCTTGTCGTCGACGTGTTGATCGGCGAGGTCGTTGAGCACGGCGAGCGGGATCTCCGGCTCGGAGCCCGCCTTGCCGATCAGGCCGATGATCGTCTCGGTGGCGAAGGCGCAGGTGTAGCCGAGCAGGCCCTCGTAGATGTAGCCGATCTGCTCGACGTCGATGTCGCGGAACGAGATCGGCCGCCGCCCCTGCCCCTTGATGTCGGCCATCTGGACGGCGTCCAGCACCTGCATCATCACCCGGTCATTGACCGCCAGCGCCAGTGGGCCGCGGTCGGTGCGGGAACTCAGGAACGGGAAGCGGGTCGGGTCGAACAGGGAGCCGCCGTAGGCGGGCAGGCGCATGTCCTCGAAGGTCGCGCCGTAGAAGAGCGCCCGCGAGGTGGCGAGTAGACGATGCCAGACCGC
>NZ_JARKPQ010000370.1 GCF_029975155.1 Propionicimonas sp.
GCAGCCGAGGCCGCTCCCATCGTCGGGTCCGGAAGGATCAGAGGCGTTCGAGGGCTTCCTCGAGCTGACCGTCCACGAGGTGGGTATAGATCTGGGTGGTGGACACGTCGCGATGCCCCAAGGCCCGCTGCACCACGAGCAGGTCGTTGGTCGCGCCGTAGAGGTGGGTGGCGAATGTATGCCGCAGCCCGTGCGGCGTCAGTTCCTTTTCGATCCCGGCCTTCCGCAGCCAGTGGGCGAGCCGGTTTGCAATCTGTCGCTGGCAGAGTCTGCCCTCTCGGTTCGACAGGAACAGGGCTTCCATTTCCGGGCGGCCTTGTCGACGTCGCTCGGCCAGGTAACGGCGCAGCAATGTGCGGAGGTCGGTCTTGATGAACTTGACCTGCGGCACATTCCCCTTGGCCCGCACCCGCAGATGTTTGGCGTCGAGGTCGATGTCATCCATGTCGAGCGCGGCCAGCTCGCCAAGCCTTATCCCGGTGCCCAGCAGCACCTCGATCATGGCGCGGTCGCGCAGCGCGGAGAAGTCGGTCCGTCCCTTGAGCTCCCTGAGCAGTCGTTTCTTTTCGGCGGCGGTCAGGAACACCGGCAGCTTTCTCGGCAACCGATGCATGCGGATGGACCGGGCCGGATTGTCATCGACCACGCCCGCCTCGTCGGCCCAGGCGAAAAAGGCCCGCACCGCCGCCTTCATCCGATGGAGCGAGGCCGCCGAGCGTGGGCCTCGCTCACTCTCGGTGACCGCCCCGGCGGAAAACACCTGGTCAAGGAGCCCGGCCGTGACTTCCCGGCAGACGATGCCCGGGGCCAACGCCCCGGCCACGCGGGCCAACAGAAGTGGTCGGTTGCCACCGGTCGGGCAGCGCGCCAACGCCCCGGCCACGCGGGCCAACAGGGCGAGGTCTCGGCGGTATGCGGCTATGGTCGCAGGGGAGCGTCCTTCGGCCAACAGGCGGGCACAGAACGCCTCTGTCGCGTTCGTCAGATCGAGGTCAGCCGTTCGGTTGCTCATCGCTGGACTCCTTCACCCGGCTGTGGCCCATGGGTGTGCTCTTGGGCAGAGGCAACTCCTCGATGCGCCCCGACTCCCTGGCCCAGACCATCATCATGCGGAACACACGGACGGTCTTGGCGACGGTGCGTTCAGCCCGCTCCTTGCCGTCGGGGAG
>NZ_JARKPQ010000373.1 GCF_029975155.1 Propionicimonas sp.
GATTCACCCGGGTGGCGGTGTCGTAGTGCTGCTGGCCGATTAACTGCGGGTCCATGATCCGCGAGGAGCTGGCCAGCGGGTCGACCGCAGGGTACAGGCCACGGGACGCGATCTCGCGGCTCAGCTCCGTGGTGGCGTCCAGGTGCGCGAACGTCGTCGCCGGCGCCGGGTCGGTGTAGTCGTCGGCGGGGACGTAGATGGCCTGCATGGACGTGATCGAGTGGCCGCGGGTGGACGTGATCCGCTCCTGCAGCTGGCCCATCTCGTCCGCCAGGTTCGGCTGGTAGCCCACCGCGGACGGCATCCGGCCCAGCAGGGTGGACACCTCCGAACCGGCCTGGGTGAACCGGAAGATGTTGTCGATGAACAGCAGCACGTCCTGGTTCTGCACGTCGCGGAAGTACTCGGCCATGGTCAGGGCCGACAGCGCCACCCGCAGACGGGTGCCCGGCGGCTCGTCCATCTGGCCGAACACCAGCGCGGTGTCGCTGAACACCCCGGCCGCGACCATCTCCGTGATCAGGTCGTTGCCCTCGCGGGTGCGCTCCCCCACCCCGGCGAAGACCGACGTGCCGCCGAAGTTGTGCGCGATCCGGTAGATCATCTCCTGGATCAGCACCGTCTTGCCCACGCCGGCGCCGCCGAACAGGCCGATCTTGCCGCCCTGGACGTACGGGGTGAGCAGGTCGAGCACCTTGATGCCGGTCTCCAGCATCTGGGTCTTCGGCTCCAGCGCGTCGAACGGCGGGGCCGGCCGGTGGATCGGCCAGCGCTCGGTGATCTCGATCGACGCGGTGTCCTCGTTCAGGCACTCCCCGGTGACGTTCCACACCCGGCCCTTGGTCACGTCGCCCACCGGGACGGTGATCGGCTCGCCGGTGTCGACGACCGTCGCCCCGCGGCGCATGCCGTCGGTGGGCTTCAGCGAGATGGCGCGGACGATGTTGTCGCCGACGTGCAGCGCGACCTCGGCCGCGATCGTCCGCTCGTCGTCGATCTCGATCAGCAGCTTGTTGTTGATGTCGGGCATCTGCTCTGCGGCGAACTCCACGTCCACCACCGGGCCGATCACCCGGGCCACCCGGCCGGTCGCGGCGGCCGTCGGCTCGGTCGGGGTCTGGGTCGTCACGGTCATCTCTCTGCCTCGCCTTTAGTCGTTCTCGGTCAGGTCGGCCAGCGCGCTGGCGCCACCGACGATCTCGCTGATTTCCTGGGTGATCTCGGCCTGCCGGGCCTGGTTCGCCTCTCGGGTGAGCCGCTCGATGAGCTGCTGGGCGTTGTCCGTGGCCGACTTCATCGCGCGCTGCTGGCTGGCCAGCTGGGATGCCGCCGACTGCAGCAGGTAGAACCAGATCCGGCTGCGCACGTACAGCGGCAGCAGCGCGTCCAGGACGGTCTCGGGGTCGGGCTCGAACTCGTACAGCGGCACCAGGTCGTCGGAGTCCACCTCGCGGACGCCCTCGACGACCTCCAGCGGCAGCACGCGCCGGGCTCGGGGCACCTGGGTGAGCATGGACTCCATGCGGGTGTACACCGCCCAGATCTCGTCGACCCCACCCTCCTCGTACGGCCTCAGGAAGTCGGCCAGCAGCCGGTCGGAGATCTCCACCGCCCGGTCGTAGGTGGGTGCGTCGGAGAACCCGTCCCACGACTCCTCGATCGGGATCTGCCGGTAGTTCAGGAAGCCGATGCCCTTGCGCCCCACGACGTAGCGGACGACCTCCCTGCCCTCGTCCTCCATGCGCTGCCGGAACGCCGCGACGGTCTTGATCACGTTCGCCGAGTAGGCGCCGTTCATGCCCCGGTCGGAGGTGATGAACAGCACGGCCACCCGCTTCACGTCCTCGGCGGGGCGGGTCAGCGGGTGGTCGAGGTGCGAGTAGTTCGCCACCGCCGACACCGCGCGGTTGAGCTCGCGGGTGAAGGGCAGCGCCCTCGCCGCCGCCTGCTGCGCGCGGATGATCCGCGACGACGCGACCAACTCCATCGCGCGGGTGATCTTCTTCGTCGCGGAGACCGACTTCCGTCGCTGCCGCAACTCCCGAAGGCTGGCCGGCATCGATCAGCTCCGCTTCTTCTGCACGACGATCTGCTCGTGGCTCAGGTCCTCGTCCGCGATCGCGTCCGCGGCCTGGTCGCCTTCGGCGAGCGGGCGGCCCTCGCTGCCCACGTACTGGTCGCGGAAGGCGGCGAGCGCCTCCTCGACGGCCTGCTCGGTGTCGCCGTCGAACTTCCCGGTCTCCGCGATCGTGTCGAGGACCTTGGTGTTGTGGCGCAGGTAGTCGAGGAACTCCCGCTCGAAGCGCAGCACCTCGCTGACCGGGACGGCGTCGAACTTGCCGGTGGTGCCCGCCCAGACGCTGACCACCTGCTCCGCGACCGGGTACGGGCTGTACTGCGGCTGGCGCAGCAGCTCGACCAGTCGCGCACCGCGGTCCAGCTGGCGGCGGGACGCCGCGTCCAGGTCGGACGCGAACATCGCGAACGCCTCCATGTCCCGGTACTGCGCGAGGCCGATCTTCAGGGTGCCGGCCACGCTCTTCATCGCCTTGATCTGCGCCGCGCCGCCGACCCGGGACACCGAGATGCCCACGTCGATGGCCGGCCGCTGGTTGGCGTTGAACAGGTCGGACTGCAGGAAGATCTGGCCGTCGGTGATCGAGATCACGTTGGTCGGGATGTACGCCGAGACGTCGTTGGCCTTGGTCTCGATGATCGGCAGGCCGGTCATCGAGCCGGCGCCGAGCTCGTCCGACAGCTTCGCGCAGCGCTCCAGCAGGCGGCTGTGCAGGTAGAACACGTCACCGGGGTAGGCCTCGCGGCCCGGCGGGCGGCGCAGCAGCAGGGACATCGCCCGATAGGCCTCGGCCTGCTTGGTGAGGTCGTCGAAGATGATCAGGACGTGCTTGCCGGCGTACATCCAGTGCTGGCCGATCGCGGAGCCCGAGTACGGCGCGATGTACTTGTAGCCGGCCGGGTCGGACGCCGGCGCGTGCACGATCGTCGTGTACTCCAGCGCTCCGGCCTCCTCCAGCACCGTCCGCAGCGCGGCGATCGTGGAGCCCTTCTGGCCGATGGCCACGTAGATGCAGCGGACCTGCTGCGTGGGGTCCCCGGTGGCCCAGGCGGACTTCTGGTTGATGATCGTGTCGACCGCGATCGTGGTCTTTCCGGTCTTGCGGTCGCCGATGATCAGCTGGCGCTGGCCACGGCCGATCGGGGTCATCGCGTCGATGGCCTTGATGCCGGTCTGCAGCGGCTCGCTGACCGACTGGCGGTCCATCACGCCGGCGGCCTGCAGCTCCAGCGGACGGCGGTCGTCGATGCCCTTCAGCTCGCCGAGCCCGTCGATCGGGTTGCCCATAGCGTCCACCACGCGGCCCAGGTAGCCGTCGCCCACCGGCACGCTGAGCACCTCGCCGGTGCGCTTGACGGTCGAGCCCTCCTCGATGCCCTCGGAGTCGCCGAGGACGACCACGCCGATCTCCCGGACGTCGAGGTTCAGCGCGATGCCCAGGGTGCCGTTGGCGAACTCCAGCAGCTCGTTCGCCATCGCGGACGGCAGTCCCTCGACCCGGGCGATGCCGTCGCCGGAGGTGACCACGGTGCCGACCTCGTCCCGGGTGGCCGTCTCGGGATTGAAGTTCGAAACGAACGTGTCCAGCGCGCTCCGGATCTCTTCCGGGCTGATGGTCAGTTCCGCCATTTGTGCACCTTCTGCTTTCGATTCTGAGTGAGTTAAGCCAGTTGGGATTCCGCGGCGGCGAGCCGGCCGGCGACGGTGCCCTCGATCACCTCGTCGCCCACCTGGACGCGGGCGCCGCCCAGCACGGCCGGGTCGACCACGACCTGCAGGTTGACCTGCCGGCCCAGCTGCCCGACCAGGGCCGTGCGGAGCCGGTCGCGCTGCGCCTCGGTCAGCGGCCGGGCGACCGTGACCACGGCGATGGCGCGCTGCCGCAGCGCGGCGGCCAGCTTCAGCTGGGCGTCCACGGCGTGCTCGAACGTCCGCGACGTCGTGCCGACGGCCCGGCGGGCCAGCGTGAGGGTCTCCGGTCGTACCTTCCCGGCGAGCAGGTCGCTGACCAGCTGCCGGCGGGGCTCGAGCCCGACGGCCGCCTCGTCCAGCGCACCGCGCAGCCGCGGCTCCGCCGCCACCGTCCGAGCGAACCGGAACAGCTCCTCCTCGACGGCGTCCAACGCGCCGACCGCCTGCGCGTGCCCGAGCAGGGCTCGGGCCGCCTGCCGCTCGATCGCCGCGACGAGCGCTGCCGCGCTGCCCCACTTCAGGCCCGCCGCCTCCACCGCCACGTCGGCGGCGCCGGCGGAGACCCGGCCCGCGAGCAGCCCGCGGGCGAGTTCCCTGCGCCGGTCGTCCGGCATGGTGGGGTCGGCGAGCGCGTTGCGCAGCCGTGCCTGTCCGGAGAGCAGGTCGGCGACGGAGAACAGCTCGTCCGCCAGGGCGGGGCTGAGCTCGTGGGCGTCCAGCGCCCGGTCGAGCTCGGACAGCCGGGCCTCGGCGGCCGCGTTCATGGCCGTTCCGCCTTCTCTGCGTCGGGCTGTGCCTCGAGTTCGGCGATGAACCGGTCGACGCTGCGCCGGGCCCGCTCGTCGTCCTCGAGCGACTCGCCGACGATCCGTCCGGCCAGCTGGGTGGCCAGGCCGCCCACCTCGGTGCGGAGCTCGCCGACCACGCGGGCCCGCTCCGCGTCGATCTGTGCCTTCGCGGAGGCGAGCATCCGGGCCGAGTCGGCCTGGGCCTGGTCCTTGATCTCGGCGGCGATGGTCACCGCCTGCGCCTTGGCGTCCTCGCGGATCCGGGCAGCCTCCGACCGGGCGGACGCGAGCTGGGCCTGGTACTCGGCGAGCGCCTCGGCAGCCTGCTGCTGTGCCGCCTCGGCCTTCTCGATGCCGCCGGCGATCTCCTCCGTCCGCTCGGCGTAGGTCTTCTCGAACACCGGGACGACCTTCTTCGCGACGACCCACCAGACGATCAGCAGCAGCGCGATGCCGACGAACATCTCGATGGGGTGCTCCGGCAGGAGCGGCCCGAACGGGCTCGCCGCCTCGCCTTCGAGTGGAAGCACGACCGGCCTCACTGAATGGCGAACGCCAGCGCGATACCGATGATGGCCAGAGCCTCAACCACGGCGAAGCCGATCCAGGCGGTGCCCATCATCGCGCCGCGGGCCTCGGGCTGGCGGGCGGTGCCGTTGATCACCGATGCGAAGATCCAGGCCACGCCGAGCGCCGGGCCGAGCGTGGCCAGCGCGTAGCCGATCATGTTGATCGAACCGGTGATTTCCAGGACGGGAAGCATGTCGGGTTTCCTTTCGAGGGTTGTGAAACAGGTCAGTGCTCCTCGGCGATCGCCGAGGAGATGTATTGGGCGCTCAGGACGGTGAAGATGTAGGCCTGCAGTGCGGCCACCAACAGCTCGAGAGCGAAGATGGCGAAGCTGAACACGATCGACATCGAGCCGGCCGCGACGTAGAACGCCTGGCCCGAGGCCAGCAGCAGACCGCCGCCGACGACGAAGACCATGATCACCAGGTGGCCGGCGAACATGTTGGCGAAGAGTCGCAGGGCCAGCGTGAACGGCCGGGCGACGAAGTTGGAGATGAACTCCAGCGGGATGATCACCGGCCAGAGGAAGACCGGGACGCCCTCGGGCAGGGTCATCCGCTTCATGTAGTTGCCGAAGCCGTACTTCGAGATGCCGGCCACGTTGTACATCAGGAACGTCACCAGGGCGAGACCGTAGGGGAACCCGATCTTCGAGAACGTCGGGAACATGAACAGGAAGAACGACCCGAACAGGTTGTTCACGAAGATGAAGCTGAACAGCGCCACCAGGTACGGCAGGAACGTGCGGTAGTCGTGGCCGAGGATGTCGCGGGCGATGGTGTTGCGCAGCAGGTTGTACAGCTGCTCGCCGACGAACTGCTTCTTGCCCGGCACGATCTTCTGGTCGCGCGCCATCCACAGCCAGAACGCGATCACCAGGATCGCGCCGATCACCGCCTGGGCGATGTGGTTGTTCAGCCAGGCGCCGTCGGGATCGATCGCCGGGAACAGCGGACGGGAGGCGAAACTGTCCACGCCGGGCGGCCAGCCGTGCCCAGCGTCCCCTTCGAGCGGGACGAGCAGGCCGATCAAACCGGGCATCGAACCTCCTATCCGGTCGATCACTCAGACCGTCCGTAGCGCGCGATCACCAGATAGACGCCAGCCGCCATGCCAACGACGATGCCGACGGGCAGCCACCACGACGTATGCAGCCAGTTGTCGAGCAACCAGCCGATCCCGCCGTAGAAGACCAGCCCTGAGATGAGGATGCTGAGGACCCGCAAGCCGGTGTCCATTCCGCTGTGCTCACCCATGGCCCTTCGGACCTTACCAGTCGGGCCCGGCCGACTTCATCCTCACCAGCCCAATCCGGTCAGGCAATCCTCACTCGTCGTAGACCGGGATCCGCATTCGTGAGTAGATCCACAATTCGACGGCGAGCCAGCCGATCACCACGGCGATGGTGGTGGCGGCGACCGCCACCGGATCCAGCCAGGCGATCCGGTCCGCGTTGTCCAGCGCGAGGGCCAGCAGCAGACCGAGGACGGTCACCCGCAGCACGTAGGACGCGAGCGAGGCGATCAGGATCCGGCGCGCGGGCGCGTCCGCGACCACCACCTGCACGGCCTGGCCGATGGTGAAGAAGGCGATCGTCACCACCCCCGCGATCGCCGCGGAGAGCGCCCCGGACCAGCCGTTGACGACGGCGAACGCACCGATGCACGCGAGCAGTGCCGCGTGACCGCCCGCGACCCCGGCCATCAGCAGGCGCTGCGCCCTCCGGGTGTTCGCGCTCGGGCCGCGCCCCGCGTCCGGCTCAGCCATCCGCGGGCCGCGCTCCCCTGCGGCCCCAGGTCAGGTAGGCGGCGAGGGCCAGTCCGCCGAGGAACGCCAGCACCGTCGCGGGGTGCGGCAGCAGGCCGAGCAGCACCACCCCGAAGGCGACCAGGGCCGACCACAGCCAGAGCAGGGCCACCGCCTTGCCGTGGCTGTGCCCGAGGTTCAGCATGCGGTGGTGCAAGTGCTGCTTGTCGGCCTGGTACCAGAGCTTGCCGGCGAGGGTGCGGCGGACGTAGGCGAGGATCAGATCGAGGAAGGGCAGCGCCATCACCGCCAGCGGCAGCAGCAGCGGCAGGTAGGCCGCCAGCGCGTTGGGACCGAAGTCGCTGAGCCGGGACGGGTCGATCTGCCCGGTCAGGCTGATCGTCGAGGTGGCCAGCAGGAAGCCCAGCAGCATCGCCCCGGAGTCGCCCATGAACATCCGCGCCCTGTGGATGTTGTAGGGCAGGAAGCCCAGGCACAGGCCCACGGTCGCGGCGGTGATCAGGCTGGACGTGGTGGCCCGCACCAGCTCCTGCACGAAGGAGAGCAGATAGGCGTAGGTGAGGAAGGCGCTGGCACCGATCGCGACCACCCCGGACGCGAGCCCGTCCAGTCCGTCGATCAGGTTGATCGCGTTCACGGCGAAGAAGATGAACACCACGGTGAGCGCGATCGAGCTGCCGTCGTCGAGCGAGACGATGGTGTCCGGCAGCGGGATCCAGTAGACCTTCACGCCGTTGAGCACCACGACCCCGGCCGCGAGCAGCTGACCGGCGATCTTGGCGAGCGCGTTGAGCTCGACCATGTCGTCCATCACGCCGACCGCGCAGATGATCCCGCCGGCGAACAGGATCGCCCCCGCGTCGTGCGTGACCTGCGGGAAACCGCCGAGCCACGGCAGCTGGGCGGCCACCAGGAGCGCCGCGGCCAGACCGAACCACATCGAGATGCCGCCGAAGTACGGCACCGGCTTGGTGTGCACGTCCCGGTCCCGCACCAGCGCGACCGCGTTGAACCGGAACGCCAGCCGCCGCGCCAGCCCGCTCAGCAGGTACGTCACCCCCGCGGCGACCAGCAGCACCAGCACGTACTCGCGCATGCTCAGCCCTCGTCGGGGTTTGCAGAATCGTTCGTCGAGCTCGTCGAGACGTCACCGGCGGTCTCGACAGGCTCGACCAGCGGTTCAACCACCACATCGCTCGTCGAGCTCGTCGAGACGCCGTCAGTGGTCTCGACAGGCTCGACCAGCGGTTGGGACTCGACCAGCGGTGCGGGCTCGGGCAGCGGGTGAGGCTCGGCCAGCGACTCCCCCGCAGCGGGCTCGACCCCCGCCACATCGCTCGTCGAGCTTGTCGAGACGCTGTCAGTGGGCGGTGCGGGTTCGAGGTCGGGCAGCAGCGGGGCGAGCTCCTCGCGGGAGATCCGGCCCTCGCGCAGGATCCGGGGGGTGCCGGTGAGGTCGACGATGGTGGACGGGACCGCGTCCGACGCCGGACCACCGTCGAGGTACACCTTGACCCGCTTGCCCAGCTGGCGCTTCGCGTCCTCGACGGTGGTGGCCGCCGGTTCGCCAGACACGTTCGCCGAACTCACGGCGAGGGGACCGGTGGCGCGCAGCAGGTCCCTGGTGAAGTCGTGGTCGGGCACCCGGACGGCGATGGTCTCGCCGCGATCGCCCAGGTCCATCCGCAGGTGCGGGTGGGAGCGCACGATCAGGGTCAATGCCCCCGGCCAGAACGCCTCGGCGAGCGCCAGCATCTCCGGGCTCACCTCGTCGGTGAGCGCGCGCAGCATGGTGACCTCGGCGATCAGCACCGGCGGCGGCATGTCGCGGCCGCGCTTCTTGGCGTCCAGCAGCCCCTGCACGGCGTGCGCGCTCGTCGCGTCCGCGCCGATGCCGTAAACGGTGTCGGTGGGCAGGACGATGCACAGTCCGTCCGCGACGGCGCTCACCGCGGCGTCGATGGCGGCCTCCGGATCCGCGCTGATGTCCCACACCTTTGCCATACCGCTCATCCTGCCAGTTCGGGTGCCCGCACCGCGGTCACGTACCGCGGGCGGTCGTTGTAGTCCCGGTGGTCGGCGACGTGGACGAAGGCCCCTGCGGCGGCGAACAGTGCCACGACGGCCGCCCCCTGCACCTCCGCGTGCTCCGCGCAGACGAAGCCGCCCGGACGCAGCAGCCGGCCGGCGACCTCGGCGACCACCGTCAGCGCGTCGAGGCCGTCCTCGCCGGAGAACAGCGCGAGGTCCGGCTCGTGCGTGCGCACGTCGACCGCGACGTGTTCCCAGGCCTCCAGCGGGATGTACGGCGGATTGGCGATCACCAGGTCGACGGTGCCGTCGAGCGGGCGGAAGGCGTCCGCCATGTCGCCCTCGGCGAGCACGACGCCCGTGCCGGCGAGATTGGCCTCCGCCGCGCGGGCCGCGGCCTCGGACAGCTCGACGGCGTACTGCCGGCACCCCGGACGCTCGGCCGCGATGGCCGCGGAGATCGCTCCGCTGCCGGCGCACAGTTCCACGACGACCGGCTCCCCGGGCAGGTCGCGCAGCCGGTCGATCGCCCAGCCGGTCATCAGCTCGGTCTCCGGCCGCGGGATGAACACCCCGGGGGCCACGGCCACCTCGACCGTGCGGAACCACGCCCGTCCGGTGAGGTACTGGACGGGCTCCCCCGCCACCCGGCGCTCGACCAGCTCCGCGAGGGCGGCGGCCACCCCGTCCGGCACCTCGGCGACGAGGGCCAGCCGGGACGGCTCCACGCCGGCGCTGTGGGCGAGGAGGATGCGCGCTTCCGCAGCCGAGTCCAGACGACGGGACGCGTCCGCGAGCAGGGTGGCGACGGCGGCCATCAGTCGGTGCGGCCGAGGCGTTCGGCCAGGTCCGCGGCCTGCAGGGCGGTGATCACGGCGGAGAGTTCACCGGCGAGCACCTGGTCGAGGTTGTAGGCCTTGAACCCGATCCGGTGGTCGGCGATCCGGTTCTCCGGGAAGTTGTAGGTGCGGATTCGCTCGGAGCGGTCCACCGTCCGCACCTGCGAGCGGCGGGCGGCGGACGCGGCGTTGGCCGCCTCCTCCTCCGCGCGGGCGACGAGCCGGGCGCGCAGCATGCGCATCGCCGATTCCTTGTTCTGCAGCTGGGAGCGCTCGTTCTGGCAGGAGACCACGATGCCCGTGGGCAGGTGGGTGATCCGGACGGCCGAGTCGGTCGTGTTCACCCCCTGGCCGCCGGGGCCGGAGCTGCGGTAGACGTCGATCCGCAGGTCGTCGTCGTTGATCGCCACCTCCGTGGCCTCGACGTCGGGCATGACCAGCACCCCGGCGGCCGAGGTGTGGATGCGACCCTGGGACTCGGTGACCGGGACCCGCTGGACGCGGTGCACCCCGCCCTCGAACTTCAGCACGCCGTAGGGCGCGTTCTCCGGGTCCGGCGACCCGGTCGCCTTCACGGCCAGCGTGATCGACTTGTAGCCGCCGAGGTCGGTCTCCTGGGAGTCCAGCACCTCGACCTTCCAGCCGCGGGTCTCGGCGTACCGGGAGTACATCCGGAACAAGTCGCCGGCGAACAGGGCGGACTCCTCACCGCCCTCACCCGACTTGATCTCGATCATGGCGTCGGCGGAGTCGTTGGGGTCACGCGGCGCCAACAGCGTGGCCAGCCGCTCCTCCACCTCGGCGAGCTGGGCGGCGATCCCGTCCGCCTCCTCGGCGAAGGACGGGTCCTCCTCGGCGAGTTCGCGGGCCGCCGCGAGATCGGCGGTGAGCTGGTCGTGGGCAGAGAGGTTCTTCACGATCGGGGTCAGCTCCGCGTAGCGGCGTCCGATCCGGCGGGACGCGGCGAGATCGGCATGGATCGCCGGGTCGGCCAGCTGCTGCTCCAGCTGCGCGAACTCCTCGCGCAGGCCCGCTGCGGCCTCGAACATTCGCGTCTCCCTCTCCCGCTCTTTGTTGGCTGAGCCTGACGAAGCCCTGAGCCTGACGAAAGCCCCGGACGGCAAACGCCGGGCCCCAGGTCTCCCTGGCGCCCGGCGTCGGTGCAGCTACTTCTTGCCGGCCTGCTGCTTGGCGTACCGCTTCTCGAAGCGGGCGACGCGGCCGCCGGTGTCGAGGATCTTCTGCTTGCCCGTGTAGAACGGGTGGCAGGCCGCGCACACCTCGGCGTGGATGACGCCGTTCTTCGAGGTGCTGCGCGTGGTGAACGTGTTGCCGCAGGTGCAGGTCACCTGGGTCTCCACATAGTCGGGGTGGATGCCCTGCTTCATGGTTTCTCCTTTTCGCGGGCCCCGGGTCGCCGTGCAGGTGTGGGGCTGGATGAACCCCGTGGCGTGAACCGGAACCGACCTCCCATTGTGCCCGATCCCGCGCCAGCCACCAAACCGCCGACCGCCGCGTCCGAGTTGTCGGGGCCTCTCCCCGCCGTCGGCGGCGGAAACTCTGACAAGTCGGCAGAGGTCGGGCAGAGTGAGGCCATGGCGATGATCCCCCACGGGCTGGAACTGGTGGCCCTCACCCCTGACCGGCTGCGCGACGTGCTCGAACTCGACACGTGGGCCTTCCCCACGTCCGACAGCATCGAGGACCTCCTCGCCACGCCCAGTCCGCTCAGCTGGGACCGGGCCCACGCCCTGGCCGATCCCGCGCATCCCGAACAGCTGGTCGCCATGCACGCCTCGTATCCGTTCGGGAGCTGCCCGGTGCCCGGCGGACGGCTGCGCGTGGCCGGACTGACCTGGGTCGCCGTCCACCCCCAATGGCGGCGTAGGGGGCTGCTCAACGCCATGATCGAGACCCACTTCGAGCACTCCCGGGAGCGCGGCGAGCCGCTCTCGCTGCTGTACGCCGCGGAGCCGGCGATCTACGGCCGGTACGGCTACGGGCTGGCGTCGCGTCACGTCGGGCTGACGCTGAAGCGCCGCGCAGCGCTTCGTCCGGTCGTCGGCGCGGACGCGCTCACCGTCCGGATCGAGACCGTGTCCCCCGAGCGCCACGGCGACCTGGTCGCGCGGCTGCACGGCGGCGTCGACCGCCCGGGCTGGGTCACGCGGGAGAGCCCCGAGCTGCGGGCGCTGTGGCTGCACGACGCACCGGTCTTCCGCGGCGGACGCGAAGTCCAGCGCATCCTCATCGTCGAGCGGGACGGTGACCCCGTCGGCTATGCGCTCTTCCGCCGCAAGGGCGACTGGGGCGCGGGCGGTCCTGAGGGATCGGTGCGCGTGCAGGAGGCGGTTGCCGCCGATCCGGCCGCGGCGTTCGTCCTGTGGTCGCGACTGCTCGACCTGGACCTCACCGCGGAGATCACCTCCGGACAACTCGCGCTCGACGATCCACTGTTCAGCCTGCTGGTGGACGTGCGCGCGGCCCGTCCGGCGGAACACGACAACCTCTGGGCCCGGATCATCGACCTGCCGGCGGCCCTGTCGGGTCGGCAGTACCAGGCCCCGATCGACGTCGTGCTGGAGGTCAGCGACCGGCGGTTGCCCGCCAACGCGGGACGGTGGCGGCTCTCCGCCGACGCCTTCGACACCGCCCGGGTGGAACATGCCGACTCCCCGGCCGACCTCACTCTGGACGTGCGTGAACTCGGTGCGGCCTATCTCGGCGGCACATCGCTGGTGGAACTGGCCGGTGCCGGCCTGGTCACCGAGCACACTCGCGGCAGCCTCGCCCGCGCCAGCGTCGCCTTCGGCTGGCCGGTGGCGCCAGTGGCCAGCTGGATCTTCTGATCCCCGGCCATCTGCACAACAACGTGGAGGACTTCCGGCGACTACACCGGGTAAGTCTCCACACTGTCGTGAGTCGAGCGGCTACTCCGGGTTCGGGGTGGTCCGGGAGATGACCTGCAGGAACTCGCGGTTGCTCTGGGTCTTGCGCATGCGGTTCAGCAGCATCTCCAGGCCGGCCTGCGGCTCCTGGGCGCTGAGCACGCGGCGCAGCTTCCACATGATCGCGAGCTCCTCGGGACGCATCAGCATCTCCTCGCGGCGGGTGCCGGAGGCGACCGGGTCGATGGCGGGGAAGATCCGCTTGTCGGCAAGGTCACGGCGGAGCCGGAGCTCCATGTTGCCGGTGCCCTTGAACTCCTCGAAGATCACCTCGTCCATCTTCGAGCCGGTCTCGATCAGCGCGGTGGCGAGAATGGTCAGCGAGCCGCCGTTCTCGATGTTGCGGGCGGCACCGAAGAACTTCTTCGGCGGGTACAGCGCCGCGGAGTCGACACCGCCGGACAGGATGCGTCCGGACGCCGGGGCGGCCAGGTTGTAGGCCCTGCCCAGCCGGGTGATGCCGTCCAGCAGCACGACCACGTCGCGGCCGAGCTCGACCAGGCGCTTGGCCCGCTCGATCGCCAGTTCGGCGATCGTGGTGTGGTCGTCGGCCGGGCGGTCGAACGTGGACGCGATCACCTCGCCGGAGGTCGTCCGCAGGAAGTCGGTGACCTCCTCGGGACGCTCGTCCACCAGCACCACCATCAGGTGCACCTCGGGGTTGTTGGCCGTGATCGCGTTGGCGATGGCCTGCATGACCAGCGTCTTGCCGGCCTTGGGCGGCGACACGATCAGGCCGCGCTGGCCCTTGCCGACCGGGGCGACCAGATCGATGATCCGGCCGGTCATGTTCAGCGGCGTGGTCTCCAGGCGGAACCGCTCCTGCGGGTAGAGCGGGGTGAGCTTCTGAAACTCGGGACGGTCCTTCGCCTTCTCCGGTGCGTCGGCGTTGATCGTGTCAATGCGCACCAGCGGGTTGAACTTCTCCCGGCGCTCGCCCTCCTTGGGCGCACGGATCGCACCGGTGACGATGTCGCCCTTGCGCAGGCCCCACTTCTTCACCATCGACAGCGACACGTAGGCGTCGTCGGAGCCGGGCAGGTAGCCGGTGGTCCGGACGAACGCGTAGTTGTCGAGCACGTCGAGGATGCCGGAGATCTCGATGACGACGTCGTCCTCGCTCAGCACGGGCTCGGAGTCCATGCGCTCCAGGCCCATGCCACCCCCGCCCCTGCCGGTGCGACGGTTGTTCTGCCGGTCGCGGTTGCGGCGACGGCGACTGCGACGGCCGCCGCCGAAGTCATCGTCGTCGTTGCGTTGCGACTGCTGCTGGGGCTGCCGCTGCGGCTCGGCCTGGCGGCTCTCCTGAGCGGGCTCCTCGGCGTTGCCGCCGCGGCGACGGTTGCGACCGCCGCCCGCCTTCAGCGCCTCGAGGCGCGAGGCCACGTCGTCGTCGCCGGGCAGTGCCGGCTGGGTATCGGCGGCCTCGGTGGTCGGCGCCGTCTCCGCGGCGGGTGCAGCCTCTGCGGCCGGCTTCCGGTCCGCCCGCTGCCGGCGCGGACGCTGGTTCTCCGCAGCCGCTTCGGGACCACTCGCCTCCTCCGCGGGACGGATCTCCGCGCGTGCCGCCGCGCGATCGGCCGTCTTTGCGGGACGGGCGGCGCCCGCGGAGCCCTGCGCCCCCTTGATGGCCTCGATCAGCGCGCCCTTGCGCATCGTGCCGGTGCCCTTCAGGCCGAGGGACGCGCCGAGCTGCTTGAGCTCAGGCAGCAGCATGCCCTCCAGTCCGGACCCGCGTCGCTTGACGTCCTGGGTCGCGGCTTCGATGGTGTCAGTCACAGACTTCCTTTCGGATCGGCGGCCGCCGGGGTTCGGGCAGGCCCGCCCAGCTCAAGGATGAGCTTCACAACTGGTTCCAGATCCGAAATGCCAGACCGCACAAACTAAGAAGTCGGTGGCTGGATTTCTCGACGAATCGGTGGCTACCTCGCGTCCGTCCTGCCCGATCTGAGGGGCGGTGCGCTCACGGCGCGCCTCCACTGTAGCACCCGGACGCTCACGGCAGGCAAAGGACGTACCCAGCGCTCAGTCCAGGGCGTGGGCGAAGGCGTCGCGCAGGCCGTCGTAGTCGGTCACGACGGGAAAGCGCGGGAACTCCGCGACCACGTTGGCGGGGGGCCGGAACAGGATGCCCGCGTCCGCCTCGGCCAGCATCGCGACGTCGTTGTAGGAGTCGCCGGTCGCCACCACGCGGTAGTTGAGGTGGTGGAACGCCCGCACCGCCGCGCGCTTGGAGTCCGGCTGGCGCAGCGTGTAGCCGACCAGCCGGTCGTCGCTCACCTGCAGGCGGTGGCACAGCAGCGTGGGGTGTCCGAGTTGGGCCATCAGCGGCATCGCGAACTCATAGAAGGTGTCGGAGAGGATCACGACCTGGAAGCGGGCGCGCAGCCAGTCGAGGAAACCGGCTGCGCCCGGCATCGGGCCCATCTCGGCGATCACCTCCTGGATCCGGGAGAGACCGATCCCGTGCGCGTCCAGCACGCGCAGGCGGTGGCGCATCAGCTCGTCGTAGTCGGAGATGTCCCTCGTGGTGAGCCGCAGGTCGTCGATGCCGGTGCGCTCGGCGACCCGGATCCAGATCTCCGGGACGAGGACGCCCTCGAGGTCGAGGCAGGCGAGATCCACCTCATGCCCCCTCGACGCGCATCACGGAGATGCCGGCCTCGACCTCGGGCATCTCCGCCAGGCCCTGCAGCGCCCGCTCGATCTGGGCGCCGCTGGCCAGGTGGGTCATCACGCCGAGCCGGGCCTGGACGCCCTGGCTCTCCTGCCGGACGGCCTGCAGCGAGACCCCCTGCGTGGCGAAGCCTCCCGCCACCTGCGCGAGGACGCCGGGCTCGTCGTGCACCGTCATCGAGACGTAGTAGCGGGAACTCACCCGACCGTGCGGGGTGATCCCCCGGGCGGAGTAGGTGGACTCCCCCGGTCCACGCGTGCCGCGGACCCGGTTACGGGCCGCGGTGACCACGTCGCCGAGCACGGCGGACGCCGTGGGCGATCCGCCGGCGCCGGGACCCATGAACATCAGCCGGCCGGCGTTCCGGGACTCGATGAACACGGCGTTGTAGGCACCGGGGATGGACGCCAGCGGGTGTGCGACCGGGACCATCGTCGGGTGCACGCCGACGGCGATGGTCCCGTCGTCGCTGAGCGCGCAGCGGGCCAGCAGCTTGATCACGCAGCCCATCTCCTTCGCCGCGGCGATGTCCGCGCTGGTGACGCCGGTGATGCCCTCACGCTCCACGTCGGACAGGTTCACCCGCGTGTGGAAGGCGAGGCCGGCGAGGATCGCGGCCTTGGCGGCGGCGTCGTAGCCCTCGACGTCGGCGGTCGGGTCGGCCTCGGCGTAGCCGAGCGCCTGCGCCTCCGCGAGGACGTCGGCGAAGTCGGCGCCGTCGGTGTGCATCTTGTCGAGGATGAAGTTCGTGGTGCCGTTCACGATGCCCATCACCGCGGTCACCTCGTCGCCGACGAGCGATTCGCGCAACGGTCGGATGATCGGGATCGCGCCCGCGACGGCGGCCTCGTAGTAGACGTCCACACCGGCCGCTTCGGCCGCGGTGTAGATGGTGCCGCCGTCCTCGGCCAGCAGTGCCTTGTTGGCGGTGATCACCGACGAGCCCGCGCCGATGGCCGCGAGGATCAGGCTGCGAGCCGGCTCGATGCCGCCGAGCAACTCGATCACCAGGTCGACGTCGGGACGGCTGGCCAGGCCCAGGGCGTCGTCGGTGAGCAGCGCAGGATCGATGCCGGGACGCTCCAGCTGCAGCCGGCGGACGGCAATGCCCACCAGCTCCAGCGGCCGGCCGATCCGGGCGCGGAGGTCGTCCGCCTGTTCGATCAGCAGCCGGGCGACCTGCGAGCCGACGACGCCGCAGCCGAGCAGCGCGACCTTCAGGGGCGTGGAGTCATCCATTGTCATTCCTCGTCTTCCGCGAACCCGGCGTCGAGTGCCAGGACGTCGTCAAGGGTCTCGCGGCGCAGCATGGTGCGCACCCGGCCGTCCCGGACGGAGACGACCGGCGGCCGCGGGGTGTGATTGTAGTTGCTGGCCATCGACCGGCTGTAGGCCCCGGACGCGGGCACGGCGAGCAGGTCGCCGATCCGCACGTCGCCGGGCAGGAACTCGTCCCGGACGAGGATGTCTCCGCCCTCGCAGTGCACGCCGACCACGCGGGACACGACCGGCTCCGCGGCGGAGGTGCGCGAGGCCAGCGCGGCGGAGTACTCGGCCGCGTACAGGGCGGGGCGGATGTTGTCGCTCATGCCGCCGTCCACCGACAGGTACCGCCGGCTCAGCCCGCCGCCGACATCCACGGGCTTCACCGTGCCGACGCGATAGAGGGCGAGCCCGGAAGGGCCGACGATCGCGCGGCCCGGCTCGATCGAGATCGCCGGGACCGTGAGCCCGAACGCGCGGCACTCGTGGCTGACGATGTCGCGTAGTCCGGAGGCGAGTTCGGCGGCGGAGGCGGGGTCGTCCTCCTTGGTGTAGGCGATGCCGAAGCCACCGCCGAGGTCGAGTTCGCCGAGTTCGAGACCGGTGGCCTCCCGGAACTGGGCGAACAGCTTCAGCGTCCGCCGGGCGGCCACCTCGAAGCCGTTGGTGTCGAAGATCTGGCTGCCGATGTGGGAGTGGACCCCGAGCAGGCGCAACCGCGGGCTGTGGTGGCAGCGGAACAGCCCGACCAGCGCCTGGCCACCGTTGATCGAGAAGCCGAACTTCTGGTCCTCGTGGGCCGTGGCGATGTACTCGTGGGTGTGCGCCTCGACGCCGGTGGTGACCCGGACCATCACGTTCGCGGTCGCGCCCAGTTCCTCGCAGAGGCGCTCGAGCCGGGTGATCTCGTCGGAGGAGTCGACGATGATCCGGCCCACGCCGCGTTCGATGGCGAGGCGCAGTTCGGCCTCGGACTTGTTGTTGCCGTGCATGCCGATCCGGGCCGGGTCGAACCCGGCGCGCAGCGCGACCGTGAGCTCACCGAGCGAGCAGACGTCGAGGGACAGGTCCTCCTGCGCCACCCACTTCGCGATGGCGCCGCAGAGGAAGGACTTGCCGGCGTAGTACACCGTCCACCCGGTGAAGGCCTCGCGCCAGGCCTGCGCCCGCTGCCGGAAGTCCTCCTCGTCGATGACGTAGGCGGGCGTGCCGACCTGCTCGGCGATGTCGGTGAGCCGGACGCCGCCGACGGAGACGACACCGTCGTCCTCGCGTCTGGTGGTGCTGCTCCACAGCTTCGGGGTCAGCGCGTTGACGTCCTCCGGCCGGGTCAGCCACACCGGTGCGGGTGCGGTGACGTCGGCGTGGATCGAGCCCGCCACGTGCATGTGTGTCATGGCCGCAACAGTGCCACAATCGCCTGCTCAGCCGCCGCTGGAGACGCGGATCTGGACGTCGGTCGCGTCCCAGAGCCTGAGGGCTGCGGGGTCGGCGACCGGCCGTCCGTCCGCCTGCACGGTGAGGTCGCCGCAGGCGGCGCCCAGACAGCGTCCGTCGAAGCGGACACCCCACAGCGTGAAGAACTGGCCGAGGGTGACGTCGGCGGCGCCGGCGCCCTCCAGCCAGACCGTGCCGGAGTCGTCGTGGGTGTGGGCCGGCGCCTGCAGCGCACGGGGCCGGTCGATGCCGATCCAGGGGACGAGGGGGACGTCTGCGCCGTCGAGGTTGATGGCCAGGGTGAGCACGCGCTGGTTGGACCGGTCGTCGAGCCGCGAGGCCGGCACACCGGCCAGCTCGAAATAGGCCACGCCGTCGCGGGGAGCGTCCCAGGGTGGCGGGGTCGTCCGGATCACCGCGGGCGCCGGTGGGGCCTGCTGCACGCAGCCGGCAAGGGTGGCCGTCATGGCGACGGCGACCAGCGCCCGGCGCAGCAGTCGGGGACCCATGCCGATGAGACTAGTGGGACGAGTCTTTGCTACAGTCACCTTCGGCCCGCACGGGCCGGGCCCCCGTAGCTCAGGGGATAGAGCACCGCCCTCCGGAGGCGGGAGCGCGCGTTCGAATCGCGCCGGGGGCGCCCGTGGCTCTGCCGCCCAACGTCCTTTCCACGCAGCCCCGTCGGATCTCATGCCCATGTCGCCATCCGGCCACTCTGCGCGTCCCAATCTCCCCACTGGTCACAATCGCCGGGTTGCGTGGCCAGATCGCGACACGACAGCGTTTCCGCGCCGGTGCCGTGCCGCGGCAGTCGACCCTGGGCGGCAGCGGACGGGCAACCACCGCAGCAAACGGCGCGTGACGGAATCCGGCCGGAGAACTCGCCCCGTGTGACAGCAGCGACAACGGGGACGACCAGCGTGGCCGGATCGCGACACGTGGCTGGGTCTGCGCTTCAGCTGGGCGACTCGTTGTCGCGGACCACACCGGGCTCCGGACTCAGGTCGGGATCGCCGAAACCGGAGGCGGCATCGGTCGGGTTCAGCCCATGGTCACCGGGCAGGGGCGGGGTTCCGACCGTGGTGGGTCCGGTGAGGTGCGCCGGCGCGTCCGTGTCCCGGAAGGCGGCGGACTCCTCGGCCGGGTCGCCCACCTTGCCGGAGTCGCCCCAGGACGAGGCCGCGTCCTCGACACCGGGAGGCCGGACGGTGGCGCCCTCGTGCAGCGAGCCGCGCCAGGCGCCGGTGGCGTGCCCCTCGGTCTCGATGAACTCCTTGAACCGTTCGAGGTCCTCCTCTGCCAGCCTCTCGACGATGCCCAGCCGATCGCCGAGGCCCTCCAGCACGCCCTCGGGTTCGAACTCGAGGGTGAGGTGCACGATGGTGCGGTGATCCCCGGCGTCGGCGAAGGTGACGGCGCCCGCGTTGGTCACGCCTTCGACCGATGCCCAGGCCACGGTGCGGTCGGGCACCTGTTCGAGGATCTTCGCGATCCACTGCCGGCGAACACCGGCGATGTCGGCGATCCACTCGAGCCGGTCGTTGCCGAGTTGGGTGACCCGCTCCACCCCGTCCATGAACCGCGGAAACTCCTCGAACTGCGTCCACTGGTTGTAGACAGTGCTGAGCGGCACGTCGACCACCACGGACTTCTCCACCTTCGTCGTCATCGCGTCTCCTCACCGATACCTGTGCCGCCGAGCTGCCGCCTCGTCCGAAGTCGGAGGACCGCCCCTACCACAACGTGGTGGAGCGAAACCGGTCAGGACGCCGGGAGATTCTCCCCACTGTGGTGTGCTCGCACGCCGACCCCGTACCCACCTCTCCGGGATCGGACGCATCCACCAGCGCAGCGATCCCGACGTGCGCCGGGAGCACGTGAGGGGTCTTGGCGGAGCGGGAATGCTTGGGCGTATGAGCTTCAGCCTCGACTCCATTCCTGACCTCAGCGGTCGTACCGCGGTCGTGACCGGCGCGAACGGCGGGCTGGGACTCGCGACGGCTCAGGCCCTCGCCGCGCACGGCGCGACGGTCGTGATGGCGGTACGCGATCGGGAGAAGGCCCGAACGGCAGAGCAGCAGATCCGCGCGGCGCATGCCACCGCGGCACTGGACGTGGTGTCGCTCGACCTCGGATCGCTGGCTTCCGTGCGTGCCGCTGCGGCGGGGATCACCTCCCGACACCCCAGCATCGACATCCTCGTCAACAATGCCGGCCTCATGGCCACCCCCTGGCGCACCACGGAGGACGGCTTCGAGCTCCAGTTCGGCGTCGACCACCTCGGCCACTGGGCGCTGACCGGGCTCCTCCTGCCCGCGCTCCTCGCCGCGCCGTCCGCACGCGTGGTCACCGTCACCAGCACCGCCCACCACCTGGGACGCATCGCCGACTACGGAACGACCGGCTGGCCGGGCCCCTACGACCCCTGGCGCGCCTACGGACGGGCCAAGCTCGCCAACTACCACTTCGGCCTCGGGCTGCAGCGGGAGTTCGAGCGCGCCCGCGTGACTGCCTCCAGCCTGCTCGCCCACCCCGGCCTGACGCACAGCGACCTGCAGGTCCGCACGGTCGCCGAGGGCGGCGGCGGGCCCGCCGGCCCGTTCTTCGCCTGGCTCGCCGCGCGGACCGGCATGGACGTCACCGACGGCGCACTCCCCCAGCTGCGCGCCGCCACCGACCCTGCCGCCCGCGGTGGGCAGTTCTACGGACCACGGTGGGTGAACAGTGGCCCGCCCGTCGTCCTTCCCGTCCTTCGCCCAGGCGCAGATCGAGCCATCGCCCTGCTGTGGGAGACCTCGGAGCGGGCCACCGGGGTCCGCGTCGCGGTCGGCTGACCCGCACCGCCGGTCCACGATGTGCCCCCGGAGGGAGCGCCGCCGACCATTCCCGCGCGCCCGTGGGTAACATCGGCACGAGCAGGCATCGACGCTCGCCGCAAGGCAGAAGGAACATGATCGTGGCTCACGCGCCCCAGGACGTCAGGAACGCTGAGGACTCCGACTTCGGAGCCAACGACTGGCTCATCGAGGAGATGCGCGAGCAGTACCTCGCTGACCCTGCCTCCGTCGATCCGGCCTGGGCCGAGTACTTCACCACCCATGCGTCCGACAACGGGACGGACGACGGC
>NZ_JARKPQ010000383.1 GCF_029975155.1 Propionicimonas sp.
CTCCGCCATGGTCTGCGGGATCCAGGAATGGCACGGGTCATTGGTCACGACCCACTCCCGCTCCCCCGGCCCCGCCATCACGTTGAGGTAGTACATGTGGTAGCCGGGGGCGGCCGCGGCCGGTCCGTGCCACCCGTGCGGGATGAAGAGGGCGTCGCCGGAGCGGACCTCCGCGGTCACGTCGATCGGCTTGGCCGGATCGGTGGAGTAGACGCGGGCGTACCCGATCGGCTCCGCCTGTCCCGCCGCCCCCTGGGCACCCGCGGTCTCGAAGTAGTAGATCTCCTCGAGCGCGTTCTCGGTCTCGGTGATCTCGTCGTGCTTGTGCGGCGGGTACGACGACCAGTTGCCCGCCGGGGTGATCACCTCGCACACGATGAAGCGGTCGGCATCCAGGTTGGCCACGGTGCCGAAGTTGTGCACCTCGCGGGAGCAGCTGCCGGTGCCACGCATCTCGACCGCGATCTCCTCCGCGGCGATCAGCCGGTTCGGCCTGGCGTTCGTTGTCGGAGAGGTGGCGACCGCGACCCGTCCGGCCCCGCCGGCGACGATGCTCGCCGCCTGGCCGCTGCCCAGGTAGAAGACGTCCGTCGGCCCGGCGAACACGTTCGCCCGACCGCGCAGCCGGTAGGTGTGATCCCCGGTCTCGACCTCGAAGGCCCCCCACAAGGGAATCACCAGCCGTTCTTCGTCGGCTTCCGGGAGCGCGAGTCGCTGCCCCGGCTCGGCGTCGGCGACCTTGATCCCGGTGTGCGCCCAGCCGTCGAGAGTAGTTGCGGAGCCCGCCGCGCCGATCGAGAGCAGCCACGGCCCTTCTGCGGCCGTTCCGGCCGGGTAGAACCAGTCAGTCATGGACGTCGTCCCTTCGAGGTGTGTGTCGATGCCGGCGGTCTCAGCCGACGGTGTTGCGGATCGCGGTGACCTGTTCGGCGACGCGCTCGGGAGAGAGTCCGTAGTGGTCCAGCAGGTAGCCGTTGGGCGCCGACTCCGACCACGTGTCGGCCAGGCCGACCCGAACGACGCGGACGCCGGGGAGTTCTGCCGCGACGACCTCTGCCACCAGTCCGCCGAGACCGCCGATGATCGAGTGCTCCTCGACCGTCACCACCAGCGGCGCGTCCGCCAACTCGCCGACCAGGGCGACCTGGTCGAGTGGCTTCAACGACGGGACGTGCACGACGCGGGATTCGATACCGGCCTCAGCCAGGAGACCCGCCGCCGCCAGGACCCGCGATGTCTGCACACCGGTGGACACCAGCACCACGTCCGCACCGTCACGGAGGCGGTGGACCGCGCCCGGCCGGAATTCGTAGGTTTCGTCGAAGACCGGCGTCACCGCATCGCGAGCCACCCTCATGTACACCGGGCCGTCGTACTCGGCCGACCAGCGCATCATCGCCGCGACCTCATACTCGTCGGCGGGCGCCAGGACGACCAGGTTCGGCATGGCCCGCATGGTCGCCAGGTCCTCCAGGTCCTGGTGGGTCTTCCCCGAGGAGCCGTTGAGGAGCCCGGCGTAGGCGCCGGAGAGGCGCACCGGCGCCTTGGTCTGGGAGACGAGCACGCGGATCTGGTCGAGCGAGCGGGAGGTGAGGAACACACCGAAGGTGGACAGCCAGGGACGGTAGCCCAGGGTCGTCAGTCCCATGGCCACTCCGACCATGTTGGCCTCGGCGATGCCGAGCTCGAGGAATGCCTCCGGTACCTCGTTGGCGACGTTGACCGCCTGGGTGGAGGTGGCGAGGTCGGCGTCCAGCACCAGGACGCGGGGGTCCTGCTTCGCCAGGTCGACCAGGGTTTCGCCCCACACGGCGCGCTGGGCCTTCATTTCTCCACTCCTTCGAGCTGCCCGAGCAGCTCCGCCTTGGCAGTCGCGAGTTGTTCGGGGTTCGCGACGCCGTTGTGCCACTTGAAGGTGCCGGCGGTGAACGAGATGCCGGCACCCTTGGTCGTCCGGGCGAGGATCGCCGTGGGGCGACCCGACGTGCGCAGGGCCCGGTTCTCCTCGAACGCTGCGAGGATCTGATCGAAGTCGTTGCCGTCGATGTCGATCACGTTCCAGCCGAAGCCACGCAGGACCGCCGGCAGGTCGACGTGTCCGAGCGGCTCGCTCCGGTCGAACCGATCCCGCTCACCGGCCGGCCAGCCGTACTGCTGGAGCCCGTTGAGGTCGAAGATCGCGGTCAGGTTGTCGACGCCGTAGCGCGGGGCCACCAGCACGGACTCCCAGACCTGGCCCTCCTCGGACTCGCCATCGCCCAGCATCACGAAGGTGTGGAACGACTTGCCCAGCTTCTTGGCCCCGATCGCCATGCCCAGGCCGACCGAAAGGCCCATTCCGAGTGATCCGGTCGAGGCGTCGACTCCGGGGGTCAGGTGCATGTCCGGATGCCCCTGGAGCCGGGACGCCCCGTGGTCGAAGGTGGCGAGTTCCTCGACCGGGAAGTAGCCGCGCAGGGCGAGCACCGTGTAGAGCCCGATGGCGGAGTGGCCCTTGGACAGGATGAACCGGTCTCGTTCCGGATCCTGCGGATTCTCCGGGTCGATGTTCATCTCCGAGAAGTAGAGGGCCACCAACAGGTCGGTCGCCGACAGTGGGCCGCCGATGTGGCCGGCCTTGCTCGCCGCCACGGTGGACACGATCTGCCACCGCGCCTGGCGGGCGAGTTCCGCCAACTCGGTCGTGTTCGTCTTCACGTCTGTGCTCATTGCTGCCTCACTGGCTACTTTGATGTCCTGCGCCGGGTCCGAGTTCAGAGGTAGAGCCGCTGCTTGGCCCGGTACTCGTCGTAGACCTTGCGCGCTTCGGTCACCGACTCCAGGGTTGCGACCTGCGGCACCGGCACCTCCCACCACGCGCCCGAGCCGCCGAAGCGGGCCTGCGCGTCCACCTCGACGTAGATGACCACGGTCTCGTCGGTGGCGAGGGCCTTCTGCACGGCCTCGGTGAGCTCGGCTGCGGTCGCTGCCTTGTACACGGTCGCTCCGTAGCTCGCGGCGTTGGCAGCGAAGTCGATCGGCAGGTAGTCCTCCCCGTACTGTCCATCGGACTCGCGGTACTGGAATCGCGTGCCGAAGGCCTGCGAGCCCACGGTTTCGGACAGGGCGCCGATGGAG
>NZ_JARKPQ010000384.1 GCF_029975155.1 Propionicimonas sp.
CGGGGCCAGTGAGGCCCCGAACCGCAGGATCGCGACGGACAAGATGATCAGCGCCATCGCGGCCAGGATGAGCAGGCTGGGCCACAGATCGCCGAATCCCGCGCCACGCAGCAGAACCCCGTGGGCCACCTTGATGAAGTAGGTCAGTGGCAGCCCGTAGCCGATCCAGCGCACGCCCCACGGCATGGCCTCCAGGGGGAAGATCATTCCCGACAATAGAATCTGGGGGAACATGAAGAACATCGCGGTCTGGATGGCCTGGCCGGTGGTCTCGGCCAGTGTGGAGGCGAGGACGCCGAAGCCCAGCACCACCAGCAGGAAGAACGCGGCGCCGAGCGCATAGACCCAGATCGGGCCGTTGAACGGCACATCGAAAAGCCACAGCCCGAGCAGTGTCACCACGGTGATGTCGAACAGTGCTAAGACGAAGTACGGCGCGATCTTGCCGATGATCACCGCCGACGGGCGGATCGGCAGCACCGCGAGTTGCTCGATGGTACCCGTCTCCTTCTCACGGACCAGCCCGATCGAGGTGATGATGGTGCCGATCAGGGCCATCACCAGCCCGGCGATGGCCGGCACCAGCACCCACGATGTCGACAGGTCGGGGTTGAACAGCACCTCGGCGCGCAGTAGCCCGCCGCTGTTACCGGTTGCGACCTGCACCGACTGCGCCACGAACAGCGCCGATCCGTCGACGTAGGCGGTCATCGGCACGGTGTTGGTGTCGATCACCACGTCCACCTGATCGGAGCGTAACAACTCGACCGGATCAGTGCCGGTGATGTCCTCGGTGACGTCGAACAGGTCGGGGAGCTGGTCCGTGACGGTGGCGGCGTTGTTGCCGATGACCGCGGTGGAGATGTGCTCGACACTGAAGTTCGCCGCGTAGCCGAAGATCACCAGCAAGACCACCGGAAGCAGGACCACCATCGCGAGCGTCCGGCGGTCTCGTCCCAATTCACGGAACTCTTTGACGATCATGGCGCGCATATCGCCAAGCCTGATCTTGGTGCGGGGTTAAGTCAACGTTGTCGAGTCAACCCCGCACTGATCGCACGATGGAGGTTCAGTCGAGCTGGCGACGGGCGGCACCCTTGTCGGCGCTTTGGGCGAGCAGCGCGAAGACCTTGAGCGAGTTGCTGACCTTGCGGTCGCGGGTGGCAGGACGCCAGCCTTTGGCGTCCTGCTCGGTGCGCCGGGCGTTGAGTTCTTCGTCGCTCAGCTCCACGTTGATGGCGCGCCCGGGGATGTCGATCGCGATGATGTCGCCGTCGCGGACCAGGCCGATCGCGCCTCCGCTGGCGGCTTCCGGGCTGACATGACCCAGCGAGAGTCCGGACGAACCGCCGGAGAAGCGTCCGTCGGTGATCAGGGCGCACTTCGGGCCGAGCCCGACGCCCTTGAGGTAGCTGGTCGGGTAGAGCATCTCCTGCATACCGGGGCCGCCCTTGGGACCCTCATAGCGCACCACGACCACGTCGCCG
>NZ_JARKPQ010000386.1 GCF_029975155.1 Propionicimonas sp.
GTCTTACACCTCCGAACTCAGGGCCAACGGCTGTCGCATCGACATGGTGCCGGGCCTGTCGAGGCTCAGCCTCGCGATCACGTCGACCGGCATCACCCCGGGACCGGGTTTCCGGCTGTGGTCCGGATCGGCGGCGATGACCGGCGATGGCGAGTCGTTCGTGGCGTTGCTGCCCGATCAGCAGGCCGGCGACATCATCGCTCACGCCGAGCAGCTCGGACTGCCCGCAGACACCCGCGCCCTGGTGGTCTCGGACTACGCCACCAGCGCTCAGAAGACCACACCGACGGTTCTCGGTGAGCTGGCCGATGTGCTGGCTGCCGTCCAGGATCGTCCGGCCGCTGTGATCATCGGTCCGGCCGCCGCACGCGATCCCAGCCTGAACTGGTTCGAATCCAAGCCCCTGTTCGGCTGGCATGTGCTGGTTCCGCGCACCAAGGGTCTGTCCGGGGCCATGGAACGCCGCTTGGAACATCACGGTGCGATGCCGGTGCAGATACCGACGATCTCGGTGGAGCCGCCGCGCAACCCGCAGCCGATGGAACGCGCCATCCAGGGTCTGGTCGACGGCCGTTACCAGTGGATCATCTTCAACTCCGCGCAGGCGGTGCGCGCCGTGACCGAACGGCTGGTCGGGCTGGGGCTCGATTCGCGCGCCTTCTCGGGTCTGCGTATCGCGGCTGTCGGCGCCCACACCCGGACCGCGCTTCGCGGCTGGGGCATCACCCCCGATCTGGTGCCTGAGGGCGAGCCGCGCAGCGAGGCGCTCGCCGCCGAGTTCCCGATCTTCGACGATCTGCTCGACCCCATCAACCGCATCTTCATTCCCCGTGCCGATGTCTCCGTCGACTCGCTGGTGCAGAGCATGAACGAACTCGGCTGGGAGGTCGACGACGTGGTCGCCTACCGCACGGTCCGCGCCGCGCCACCGGCTGCCGAGATCCGCGATGCCATCAAGGCCGGACGTTTCGACGCCGTGGTCTTCAGTTCCGCCTCGACCGTGCGGAATATGGTCGGCATCGCCGGCAAGCCGCATGTCGACACCATCATCGCAGCGATCGGCCCGGCCACCGTCTCCGCCTGCGAGGAGGCGAATCTGCGGGTCGATGTGGTCGCCCCGCAGCCCAACCAGGCCGATCTCGTGGACGCCCTGGCGGCATTCGCGGTGAAACGGGCCGACCAGCTCAGCGCCCGCGGCGAACCGGTCCGCAAGCCTTCCCGGCAGCGCCCGAGAAGACGAAACAAGTAGTCCCCGTTTCGAGTTCATGGCCCCAGGCGCACAGCCGGTAGGCTTCATTCGTGCAACCCAGCCAGACAGACCCCAGCCCCGCAGCCCAGGTGCACGTCGTGCGCCATGGAGAGGTCTTCAACCCGACCGGCATCCTCTACGGACTGCTGCCCGGCTACCACCTCTCGGATACCGGCCGGGCGATGGCCGGCAGGCTTGCCGAGTACTTCGCCCCCATCGAACTGGAGCAGTTGCGCTCGTCGCCGCTCGAACGTGCCCAAGAGACCCTCGCGCCGATTGCGGCCGGCCATCCCGACCTTCAGGTCCGGATCGACGATCGGCTCATCGAGGCCGACAACAAGCTGGCCGGCCAGGTCTTCGGCAAGTACAACAAGGCGATCTTCGACCCCCGCAACTGGCGCTATTTCGTCAATCCGCTGCGTCCGTCCTGGGGAGAACCCTACGTTGCGCTCGCCGCTCGGATGTTGGATGCGATCGCCGACACCGCAAGCGAGCTGAGCCCATCCGGACAAGCCGTCCTGGTGAGCCATCAACTGCCGATCTGGATCGCGCGACGCTCGGCGGAAGGGCGCCGGCTGGCTCACGACCCCCGCAAACGGCAGTGCACCCTGGCCAGCGTGACGACCTTCCGATTCACGGACGGCCGACTGAGCGGCGTGACCTATGCCGAACCCGCCCGCGACCTGCTGAGGGAAAACGGGAACAAGGCGTTTTCGTCCGGCCACTGAGGAGCGGAGGCTGAGAGGATGACAAGCATGCAAGACAACACAGCTGCCGCGGACCATGTCGATCTGTGCATCATCGGGTCGGGCTCGGGTCTGTCGTTGATCGATGACGACAT
>NZ_JARKPQ010000395.1 GCF_029975155.1 Propionicimonas sp.
ATGGTCGCACCCAGCCGGGCCGCCAGGTTCAGCTTGGCGTCGTCGATGTCGACGGCGACCACCTGGAATCCCATCGCCCTGCCGTACTGGACGGCCAGATGTCCCAGACCACCGATGCCGGAGATGACCACCCAGTCACCGGGGTCGGCATCGGCCATCATCAGGCCCTTGTAGACGGTCAGGCCCGCGCAGATCAGCGGAGCGGCGGCGATGTAGTCGAGCCCGGCGGGCAGCTTCGTCGCGAAACGTCCATAGGCGACCAGGTATTCGGCGAAGCCACCATCGACGTCATAGCCGGAGCGCAACTGTTGGCTGCACAGCGTCTCCCAGCCCGACAGGCACTGCTCGCAGGTTCCGCAGGCCCAGTGCAGCCAGGGCACACCGACCCGGTCGCCGATGCTGAGGTAATCGACCCCCGCGCCCAGCTGGACGACCTCGCCGACCGCTTCGTGCCCAGGTACTCGCGGCAGCGAGGGCTTGTCGGGCCAGTCACCTTCGACGGCATGCAGGTCGGTATGGCACACACCGCAGGCCCGCACCCGGACCAGGACCTGGCCGGGGCCAGGGCTGGGAACAGGCAGCTGGCGCAGCTCGAGCGGGTGCCGGAACCGGGTAACCACAGCCGCATTCATCAAAGTTTCCATCATCATTCCAATCCGGCCTGAATAGCGGTGATGGCAACCGTGTTGACGATATCGGAGACCAGAGCACCCCGTGAGAGGTCGTTGACGGGCTTGTTGAGTCCTTGCAGAACTGGGCCTATCGCCAAGGCTCCGGCGCTACGCTGCACCGCCTTGTAGGTGTTGTTGCCGGTCTGCAGATCGGGGAAGATCAGCACTGTCGCCTGGCCCGCCACCGGGGAATCCGGCAGCTTGGTGCGGGCCACTGCCGCGTCCACAGCGGCGTCGTATTGCAGCGGGCCGTCCACGACCAACCCGGGTGCCCGCTGCCGCACCAGCCTGGTGGCCTCGATGGTCTGCTCGACATCGGGGCCGGTGCCGGAGGTCCCGGTCGAATACGACAGCATCGCGACCTTGGGCTCGATGCCGAACTGCTTGGCCGTCGCTGCCGAGCTGATCGCGATATCGGCGACCTGGTCGGGCGTCGGGTTCGGGTTGACCGCGCAATCGCCGAAAACCAGCACCCGGTCAGCCAGGCACATCAAGAAGACCGAGGAGACCACCGATACACCCGGCTTGGTCTTGATGATCTCCAGCGCCGGACGAATGGTGTGCGCGGTCGTGTTCACCGAGCCGGAGACCATCCCGTCGGCCAGTCCTTCGAGGACCATCATGGTGCCGAAGTAGCTGACATCGGCGACCCGTTCCCTGGCCTGCTCGAGCGTCACGCCCTTCTTCGCGCGCAGCTCGGCGTAGTGGGTGGCGAACTGCGTGCGCAGTTTGCTGGTCTGCGGATCGATCAACGCAACGCCGTCGATCGTCAGGCCCAGATCGGATACCAGCTGCCTGATCGCCACCGGGTCGCCCAGCAGAGTCAGCCGACAGATCTTCTGCTCGGCCAGCCGGTGTGCCGCACGCAGGATCCGTTCTTCGGTACCCTCGGGCAAGACGATGTGCTTGTTCGCCCGCCGGGCCTGCTCGAGCAGCCGATGCTCGAACATCAGCGGCGTGACGATGTCTTCGCGCCCGATCGGATGGGCATCGTCGAGCAGCAAGGACGCATCCACCTCGGAGGCGACGACTCGGCGGGCCTGGGCCAGCTGTACCGCGTTCAACCGCGCCGGCACCTTCTCGTAGTTCTTCATCGTCAGGTAGACCTGCTCGATGGTGTTGGCCGAACGCAGCAGCGGTGTCTGCGGAGCCAGCTTGTTCCACAACAACCGCACCTCATCGGCCAGCGGCCATGGGCCGGCAGCGATCGCGGCGGCTGGCCTGCAGAACCGGCCGGACGCACCACCGATCAGCAGTCCGAGCCCGATTTCGCTGCGATCGGCCGAGAAGACAACGGTGGCATCCGCCTTGACCTCGGGCAGCAGGTTGGTCAGGCCCATGTCTGCGATGAGCAGCTTGCCGGCATGCAGGCCGGACAGGTCCTGGGCGCCCGCGATGACGGTGGCGCCGAGCGCATCCAGCGCGCCGGCCAGGCCGTTGGCCGC
>NZ_JARKPQ010000396.1 GCF_029975155.1 Propionicimonas sp.
ACCGGGCTGCCCGTGCGTCCAACCGTTCCGGTGCGCTATGAGAAGACAGCCCCCGGGGAACTGGTCCATGTCGATATCAAGAAACAGGGCCGTATCCCCGACGGTGGCGGGTGGCGAGCCCACGGGCGGGGCTCTGCGCAAGCGAAAACCGGCCGGGCCGCGGCCCGGCCGCGGGGCTACCGGTATCTCCACCACGCTGTCGATGACTACTCCCGGGTCGCCTACTCCGAGATCCTTGACGACGAACGGAAACAGACCGCTGCCGGATTCATCGACCGGGCCTTGGCGTTCTTCACCAGTATCGGGGTGAGCGTGGCAGCAGTGATGACCGACAACGGCTCTTGCTACCGCTCCGCCCTGTTCAACGACGTCTTGACCAGCGACGGCATCAAACACCGCCAGACCAGGCCCTACCGGCCCCAGACCAACGGGAAAGTCGAACGATTCAACCGCATCCTGGCCAACGAATGGGCCTACTCACGCCCGTACACCAGCGAAACCGAACGCGAACAGGCCTACACCGCCTGGCTTCACCACTACAATCATTACCGACCCCACACCGGCATCGGCGGCCAAGCACCATCAGAACGCGATCACAACCTCACAGGGCAATACAACTAGATCCGTTCGATCGACGCCGACCAGGGAACCGTCAGCCGCACGTCCCGTTGCGCTTGGGCGGTCATCTCAGCGGAGGTCACGAGTCTGACCGCTCCCTGCGACTCCCGACCGTCGCAATGTCGTCTGGGCTCGCAGCTCTTCTCGATCCAGCGCGCCCCGGTCTCTTCCAACCAGACGTCACCCACTGGCTGGGGTCTGGGGCTGAGTCACAACGTCCAGCGTTCGACGCGCGGACGCCCAACTGCACTGGCCGCGCCGGGGTGGTCGGCGAGTCGTTCGCTCAACGTGGCGTGCGCGAGGGTGTCCGGGAGCAGGTCGCCGAACTTAAGCTCTTGGACTGCTCGCTGCATCACTTCGGGCTGTACGCCGGCGAGATCTTCGCCGAAGCGCTGGTTCGCGGCCGCGAGCGCGGCCCCAAGCCCGGACGCCGTCGCTTCGCCGCGCAGGACGATGTGGTCGTTGGTGTAGGTGCTGTCGGGGTGGCACAGCTCGGGGGCGACGGCGTCCAGGGCCGCGTGCAGGACCGCGTTCGCTCGTCCGCCCGCCCAGGTCCACCACCGCGTCTGGCCGTCCTCGTGCAGGACGACTGTGCGTTCGGCGTCGACCCGGTCGCCGAGTTCGGCGCGCAGCCCGGCCAACCGTTCGGACGCCCGCCCTGAAAGGCCCACCCCGTGGGGCGTGGCTCCGAGCAGGACGCGCCGCATCGCGTCCACGAGCCGTCCCCGCAACGGCGCGGACGTCCCGAGCCAGCGCGCGGTCCCGGAGCCCTCGGAGGGTTCCACGTATGCCCGGCGCCGCGTCCAGTCGACCGCGGTCACCGTCCACGTGCGCCCGGCGAGCGTCAAGCGCCGCGGCCCGGGCACCTTCGACACCAGCACCATCGGGTCGACCGCGCCGATCTCGGTGCGTCCGTGCAGCACGGTCACCTGGGGGTCGGAGGTGAACACGCTCATCAGTTCCATGAAGTGCCGCCGCCCGTAGCGCTTCTCGGCCTCCGGGCCGACGAACAGCATGCCGGAGTCCTCGTCCAGCACGCCCTTGGCGAGCAGTCCTTCGACGATGGCGTCCGCCTCTGTCGGTGGCACCAATTCCAGGCCGTCGAGCCAGTCCTGCCAGGTGTGGCGCCCGATCTGCCGCTCCTGAAGCGCCAACGCCAGCACCTGCTGGGCCGCGATGTGCGCCGCGTGCGGGGGAGGGCTGATCGGCTCGACGTACCCTTCCGACCATAACAGCAGCAACCCGGTCGCGCGCAGCAGCGCGTCATCGTCGGGAGCCAACACCGTCAGGTTCCGGACCGCGCCCGGGCGACGTCCCGTCCGCCCTACCCGCTGCAGCAGCGACGCCACCGTCGAAGGGGAGCCGACCTGCAACACCCGGTCGAGGTCGCCGACGTCGATCCCGAGCTCGAGGGTCGAGGTGGCCACGATCACGCAGTCGCGTCCCTGCGCGAAGGCAGCCTCGGAACGTCGCCGCTCCGCGACCGAAAGGCTCGAGTGTGACACGTACGTTTCAACCCCGAGCTCCGCCAGCCCGACGCCCAGCTGCTCGACGGTCCGCCGCGAGTCGGCGAACACCAGCCGCTTCTCGCCGCGGTGCAACCGCGCGATCACGGTCGCCGCGTTGGGCAGCGACCCGACGTAGTCGAGCGCAATCTCCGGCGCCCCACCGCCAATCGCCTTCGGCGCGAGCACGCGTCCGGGACGTCGGCCCCGCTTGCTGCCCTGCAGCCACGCCAGTAGGTCGTCGGCGTTCCCCACCGTCGCGGACAGCCCGACCCGCTGCAGTGGGCGTCCGGCCAGCTTCGTCAGTCGCTCGATGACGGCCAGCAGATGCCAGCCGCGGTCGTCACCGGCGAACGCGTGCACCTCGTCGACCACCACCGCTCGCACCTCGCTGAGCAGTGACCGGGGGTTGATCGTCGCCGACACCAGCATCGCCTCGAGCGACTCCGGTGTCGTCAGCAGGATGTCTGGTTGATCCACCATCATCCGTCGGCGCACGCCCTGTGAGGTGTCGCCGTGCCGGACGGCAGCCGAGCGTCCCAGCCAGGACGCGTACCGGTTCACCCGCGCCTCGAGATTGTTGAGCAGCGCCCGCAACGGGCACACGTACAGCAGTGACGTGCCGCTCCACGATTCGCCTGCCATCCGCGTCAGCAGCGGGAACAGCGCCGCCTCGGTCTTGCCGCCGGCGGTCGGGGCGAGCAGCAGCGCGTCCTCACCGGCCAGCAGCGGCGCCACCGCATCGTCCTGCAGCGGTCGCAGTTCGCGCCACCCCAACTCGTTGACGATGTGGTGCTGCACCACGGGGTGGAGGGCGTCGAAGCCGGTCATCAGGCGCCCGAGGTGTCCAGCTCGATCGCATCCAGGTCGGACGTCCTCCGCGCGGCATTGCGCTCCACTGCCGTCAGCTCCCCCTCGGACACCGTCAGCGCGTAGTGGACGCGAGGGTCGAAGTCCGCGAACTGGTCGACCCGGTCGAGGACGTCGCTGACCAGCTTCTTCAGGAACACCCGGGGCGCCACCCCGATCCGACCGCCCAGCGAGCCGGCTACTGCGTCCGCCAGGTCACCCAGATAGGCGTCATCGACGACAGCGCGGATCCGGCCGGCGTCCGCGGACCCCTCGGCGTACAGGTCCCGCACCTTCCCTCCCAGCTCCACGAGGCTGTCGCGCTTGAAACCGGGCAGCCGCATCTGCACCGCGCGCGGGTTGTCGAACCGGGCGTCGGTGGTGAAGTCGGTGTGGACGCGCTGGGCCAGGGGGGCCAGCCGCGAAAGTCCGGACGGCCCTTCGAAGAACGCCGGCGTGCCGGTGATGAGCAGGTAGAGGCCGGGGTAGCGTCCCGAGTCGACCTCGTCGATCAGCTGCCGCAAGGCGTTCAGCGCCTTGTCGCGCACGTCGCCGCGGACGCGTTGCAGGGTCTCGACCTCGTCCAGCACGACCAGCAGCCCGGGGTGGCCTGCGTCCTTCAGAACAGTCAGGAGCCCCTGCAGGAAGGCCATCGCCCCGAAGTGGTCGAGGTCGCCGCGGACGCCCGCGGCACGTTTGGCGGACGCCGCCACGTGCGGCTGCCCGCCCACCCAGGCCGCAAGGCCGTCCGCGGTGGGCGCGTCACCGACAAGGGACGCGGCCCGGTAGCCGCGCAGCGCCTGCGCGAACGCCGGCGTCTTGGTCGATATCGCGGCCAGCCGGCTCTCCAGGAGTCGATCCACCTCGACGGTCAAGGCTGCGTCGGACGCGCCGGCGAGCGTCGGGTTGGCAGCGATGGCGTCCGACTCGAGGGTGAACAGCCAGCTGTCCAGGCTCGACCGGAACGCGCTCGGCGGGACGGTCGCGGTCCGCAGCGACTCCGTGATGCGCCGGTAGACCGTCTCGAGGCGGTGCAGCGGGGTCTCGGTCTCGCTGATCTGCACCTCGGCGCTCGCCCAGCCCCGCCGCAGCGCACGCTCGGCCAGATGCCGGGTGAAGAACGTCTTGCCCGAGCCGTACTCGCCGCGAACGGCCTTGAAGACCGCCGATCCACCGGACACTGCGTCCAGTTCGGCGTCGAGTGCCGGGCCGAAGCGGTCGAGTCCGACGGCGAGCAGGTCCAACCCGTTGGCGGGCACGGTGCCGCGGCGCAGCGCATCGATCACCTCGCGGCGGCGCCTGGGGGAGACTGTTTGACTCACTCCTGGGATCACTCTTCCTGGCTCAGCACGAAGTCCGACATCCCGGGCACTGTGAATGCGACCAAGCCCCTTTCAGGGACGTAGACCAATCCCTTCTTGATCAATTCTCGTCGTGCAACCGAAAGGTCTGATGTCCGGGCTTTTCTCAAGTGAGTGGCAAGTTCGCCGATCTCGACGGCGTTCTCTCCACTCAGTTGGGCCATGCCGATCAGCAGTCTGCGCTGGGCGGCCGTGGCCCGTTCCCATCTGGATCGGTAGAGTCCGGCGTCGATCTCTTCCCGCGCCAGGGCGCTACCCGCCAAGACGTCGTCGGCGCGAACGACAGGACCGGGTGCCAGATCCCAGACGTGCTTGCCAATGGACTGAACGAAGTAGGGATATCCGCGGGCCACGTGCTGCGTAGCACTGAGTGCGTCCTCCTCCCAGGTTGCGCCCAGATCGAGACAGGGCTCTACCAAGGCCTTGCGCACGTCGTCCGACCCCAGGAGTCCGACCGGCTGGTACACGTACAGCCGCTCGGCGTAGCTGGCTGCTTCGGCGAGCTGTGCTGGTAGTGACGGGAGGCCGGCACCTACGAAGAACACTGGAAGTGGAACGTCAGCTTGACCGAGCGCGTGGACGGCCATGTTGATTGCTTCGAGGTCGGAGCTGGAGGCTTCCTGCAGCTCATCAACCAGAATGAGCGTCCCGACACCGAAATCGAGTGACGCTTCACCGACCACTTCAAGGAGAGCTGTGAGGTCGTGGCCGAATCTGCCGCTGTCAGCGACACCGTGCTGCGGCTCAACCTCGGCGCCGAGCGTGATTCCTTCGATCCCCAGCTTCAGCGTGAAGGACTTCAAGACACCCAGTGCGCGGTTGAGGTGGGAGCCGTTGGGATGCCTGCCCGTGGCAGTACGCATCGCCTTGACCAGCTCTGTCGCGAGGATCTTTCGTAAGGGGGTGGACGATGACGCTTCGACCTTCGCAACGATCCACTTTCGAACGTTGGCCTGACCCATCAGTTCGTTGAGAAGCACCGTCTTTCCCACACCGCGGAGCCCGGTGACGACCCAGCTCCGGTCACCCTCACCGAACTCCTCGGCACGTCTCAGGACCACGTCGAAGCTGGCCAGAATTCGCTCCCGGCCGGCAAGGACTGGAGGCCTGCGACCGGCGCCGGGACGGAAAGGATTCATCACCGGGTCCATGTGTAAGAACCTATCACGACGTATAAGCATTTTCCTTATAAGGCACGATACGGCCTGACACGCTAACGGACGTCTTGTCCCCGGCCTGCACTGCGGTGAGCGCCTGTTCTGCCATGGGTCAGTTCCCGTTCTGCCGAGCTTCGAACTCCCGACCCGGAGCACGGACGATGGGCGACGTCACGGTGGGCTCGTATATGCAAATCCCTTAGACGACCTTATGGAGTCTGATACACCCCGTACTGCTCGGCGAGCAGCGCGGCGTCCAGGGTGACCGCCTGGGTGGCGGGGTCGGTCGAGACCACGGGGTAGCCCTCGACGTTGAGCAGTTTCGCGACCTGACTCATCACCATCGGCACCCGATTGGCGCTCACCCCCAGCACAGGCGCGACGCGACCGGCCGGCAGTCGCCGGTCGGGCGCGGACGCCAAGGCGTCGACCAAGGTCGCGATCGCCTCATCGGTGACTCCCAGGCGTCCGACCAGCGACTTCTGGGCCCGGTAGGTGGCGCTGGCCACCAGGGCGGCACCCACCCCGGGCTGATCACCCGCCGGCACCGGTTCGGGTTCGCTGAACAGGTCGGGTTGCCGCTCGGGTGCCTTCACCCGGGCGACACGTCCGGACGGCGCGGACGCCGGCCCGTTGGCGCCGAGCACACCTAGCCCACCGCCACCGGAGATGCCGGCGGTCTCCCACCAGTCCGGTTCCGCGACTGGTGCCACGACCAGGTCGTGGACGAGCGTCGAGGGGGTCAGCAACGCGACCGGCACTACGGCCTCCGCGGGCGCCGCACCGCCGTGGTAGCCGGCCTTCAGTGGCCCGTACCGCAGCCGCTCGTTGACGGCCAGCACCGCCTGATGATCGGGAGTCAGCACGCGCGGCCCGCTGGCCAGCACCTCATCGGCCTCGACCGGCCCGCTGGTCGCGGCCCGGTAGCGTCCTCCCACGCCGGTGCCTCGTTGGGTGCCGCGCCGCCGCTCCACCACGTGGCCGTGGTCGCTGGTGAGCACCACCAGGCGTCCCGCGGACATCGCCGCCCGCAGCAGCGGGGCGAGGTGTTTGACGGTCTCGGCGGTCCAGTCGGTGCCGCCCGGATCGGTGCGGTCGAGGGCGTCGTCGATGGTGTTGAGGACGCAGCCGACCAGCTTGTACCGGTCGACGTCCGAGATCGCCTGCCGCACGTCGTCGGCCAGTTCGAAGCCCTGCCGCGAGCTGTCGAGCCCCTTCTTGTGGATCAGCTTCACCTCGCCAAGGCCGTGCGCCTGGGCGAGAGCCTCGAATCCCGTGCGTTCGGCGTCCTGCTGGCCTGAGGTGAGGCGTCCACAGAGCAGGGACGCCCGGCTGAACTCGGTGACGGTGGGCAGCACCGCCAACGCCGGCGTCCGGGCGGTGGCTCCCGGCAACAGGCACTCCTGCAGATCGAACTCAAGCGTCGCGTGGGTCAGGATCTCGGTGGCGACCCCGGCGCTCATGCCGTCCAACACGAGCAGAAGCGTCGGGTACTTGCGGGCGAGCGGGACGACGACTTCGGGCAGCAGGTCCTCTAGCCCGACCAGTCCCTGGACGCGTCCGCCGCAGCCCTCCCGGGCAAGTGCCGCCGCGAAGACAAGGTCGTGGTCGTCGCGACGTTGCTGTACCTGCCTCAGCACGTGCTCGAGCGCGGCAGCCAGGCTGTGCTCGTCGACCCCGGTCTCGGCGTCGTTGACCGCCGAGTCGACCCAGGCGTCCACGGCCAGGTGCCTGCCGGCCAGTTCGGCCAGCGTGGCCGCCGGGGCGTCGGGAGTCCGCAGCCAGCGGGCCAACTGGACGCCTGCCCGCGCCGGTGCGACCCGGGGGTCGATCTCGCTGAGCTCGTGTTCGGTCACCTTCGCCCACGCAGCCTCCAGCCTGACCGGGTCGTCATTGGGCACCGTCCGAAGAGTCCCGGCGAGCGCCCTGAGCCGTTGGGTCAGTCCCGAGGGCAGCAACCGGGACGCCCCCGCCAAGGGCAGAGCCTGCGCCTCTGTCAACAACTCGTCGGCTCGGACGAGCACCTGACGGGCGTTCTCGACGGTCGCCCGGCCACCCAGCAGGCCGGTGACCACGACTCCGGACAGTCGGGCGGTGGCCTGCAGCGCAGCACGCGGCACGTCGCCCCAGCGATGTTCGAGCCGGGCCAGCGCGAGCTCGGCGTCCTGCCTGGTCGGGGACTGCAGCAGGCAGTCGAGCACCACCCCCAGCGGGACGATGTCGCTCGGGTTCCCGGCTCGCAGCAGGGCGGCGACCAGCGGGGCCGCCTCGCCGGCGGCTTCGGCGATCCAGTCGAGCACGGCGTCGACCGTGGCCTCGCCGGCGCGGGCCCGCAGCCGGGCGATCGTCGCCGCCAGGCCACGCTGGGTCGACCAGTGCAGCACGGTGATCAGGTCGACCGGCCCGTCGGGCAGTCCCAGTTCGGTTCGCGCGACGCAGCCTAGCGCGTGGTCGCGGGTGAGGACGCCGGCCGGGGCGGGCGGCCAGCCGTCGGGCGGGGACAGTTCGAGCAGGCCGGTGGCGACCTCGCGGGCCTGCCGGGTCTGCAGCAGTTTGGCGTCGACGCCGTTCGCGCTGAACCGCTGCTGTACGGCCTGCCACGGGTTGGGGTGTCGCAGCCGCTGCCAGACGAACTGGGCGAGCAGCCCGGGGCCCAGGTCGTCGTCGCTGCGGTCGGTGACGACGACCAACCAGCCGCTCGGCTCGGCCTGCCGGATCGCCTCGCGCACCGCCAGGGCCGACGCGGCGGGCACGATCTGAACCGGCTGATCGCGGTGGGTGAAGCTGACCTGTCTGGTTGCCGCCGGGCTGGCGCGCAGCCCCAGCACCCCGTGCGGGTATCGGCTGGCGCGGGCCTGGTCGATGATGGCCCGGGCCACGGCCGGCGTCACGGTTGCGCCGGGGATCACGTCCGCGGTCATTCGACCCGCCATTCGACGACGACGTCATCGTCTGGATGCTCGGCGACGAACGCCTCCAGTTGGGCGGCGGCAGCACGGGCGTCGCGGGCACCGCGTCCGCGGCTGATCCTCGCCCCGCCGGACGCCGCCCGCCGGGGTTGGCTCCCGGTTTCGAGCTCGTCGTCAGCCTCGGTCGCGCCGGGGGTCTGCCCACCAACATCCGGTCCAGCCGGTACGTCCGGTTTCGCCCCGCGCGCCAACCAGGCGAACAGTTCGTCCTCGGCCCGCTTGAGCGCCGGGGCAATCGGGACGCTGAACTCGTCGGCGTCCACCGCCTCACTCAGCCGCCGCAGGATGCCGGCCGCCTCATCTGCCCGGACGCCCTCGCCCTGCCTCCCGGCGAACAGCGGCTCGAACCGTTGCCACGAGAACCTGTCCAGCAGCCCCGCGACCTCGGCGGCACTTTTCAGCGACCGCCCGGCATCCGTGGGCTCCGGCAGCGCCGCCGCACCGGCCCCGGCCGCGGCCAGCCGCTCGATCAGCGGCAGGCCCTGCAGCCCGCGAAGTCCGTCACACAACTCCGCCGTCGCCCGCGCGGTCGCCAGGCGGCCCGGAGCAGCGGAAACACCCATCCTCAGTTTCGTCCGCGCCCGCTCCAGTGAGCCGGCCAGCCGGTGGGCGGGCTGGTTGAGTTCGACGGCCCGGCCGTGCACCGCGGACGCCAGGTTCGCGACCTCGGCGGGGGTGACGTAGGCCGACGCGTTCACCCCGAACACCGAGCCGGCCAGCGTCCTCGCCACCTCCCACGTCTGCTGGGTCGGCATCGGCTGGACGCGCAGCTCCATCTCGTCGCGCAGCCCGCCCGGCTTCGGCGCCGGGATCGGCGCCCCGTGCGAGAACCAGGCCCGGCGGCGCAGCGCCGCCCACGCCAGGATCACCAGGTCGGCGACCTCGCGGGTCAACCCCAGCGCGGGCTCCATCGCCTGGATCCAGCCGCGCACCTCGCCGACGGTCACCGGGCCGAGGGCGTCGGCGTCCCGGGCCCCGAGGCGCCGCTCGAACTCCGGGCCCCAGGTGCCGAAGTACTCGTCGCCCATCAGGAAGTGCGTCTCGGCCGCCTTGCCGACCCCGAGCGGGTTCGCGATCCGTCGGACGACGACGGCGTCCGCGCCGAGCGGGACGCGCCCCTCGCTGTCACGCAGCGCCTGTTCGACGTAGCCGTAGACAGCCTGCAGGTCGCGTGGCCGCACCTCGACCTCGCCGGGTTCGAAGCGCGGGTGGCCCGGGTAGCTGCTGGCGAACGCGTCGTCGACCAGCGCCTCGAAGCCCTGGCGCAGCGTCCCGCCGGCGGGTGGCCGCGGGGTGAACGTCGGGGTCAGCGACGACAGCACGTCCGGGTGGGCCGCGCCGCTCACGACGTCGCCGGCGCGTACCGGCGACTCGACGTCGTAGGCCACCTGAATAGCCTGCCGCAGCCGGTGCAGCAGCGCCTCGCGCTGGGACTGCAGGATCGCCTTCGCCTGCACCCGCCCGGTTTCGGACAGGTGGTCGGCGTAGCTGGCGTACCGTTCGCCGGTCCCCTCGAGCAGGTAGTTGAGCACCACGAGGCGGCTGACGTCCTTCATGCGGTCGTCGCTGAAGAACCGCGGCAGCCACACGATGGTGTTCTCGTCCCAGTTACGCGCGCGCATCGCGTCGATGCGGGCGTGGTCCTCGGTCGGTGAGTGGCCCGGGTCGTCGAACGGGTGGTCGATGACGAACTTCCAGGTGCCCTGCGGGGCCCGGAAGTGCTCGTCGGTCAGCCAGCCGGCGTCGCGGACGTTGCCGAACACCAGCCCGACGTCGCGCACCGTGCCGCGCCACACCCGCCGGTGGGTGTAGCCGCCGAGCATGTCCTGGGCGCCGAGGTCGGCCAGCCCGAACGCCTCGGCGACCAGCCGCTTGATGAGGTCGCGTTGGCGTCCGGTGTTGTCCTCGCCGCGGGCGCGGTCGATGATCGACTCGTAGTCGACGTCGGACAGTTGCAGCGAGATCTGCGGGTTGCGGGCGTCGGTCTCGACCTTGATCTCGGGCACCTGCGCCGCCCACTGCCGCACCTTGGCCAGCACGACCGCAGCCTCACCGTTGGGCAGCGGCGACCGGATCGACCCGTGGTTCAGGGACGCCAGTCGTCCCGCGGTCAGCCCCTTGAGCGCCGGCACGTTGGGCGCCACCGCGCTGAGCAGCAGGGTTTTCGCCAGCCGCAGGTCGGCCTCCAGGGCGGGTGGACGCGCCGGCCCGGCATCAAGCAGGTCGGCGGCAGTGAGTCCGTACTCCTTGAGGATCAGCGGCTGCAGGCGCTGCTGGTAGAGGGTGCTCGCCGCTCGGAAGAGCGCCGCGGAGGCCTCGTCCAGCGGCTGGTCGCCGGCGGCCCCGGTCACCAGGTAGTCGAACGCGTCCCCGACCGGGATGACGTCGTCGATGGTCAGGGTGTCGCGGCGGTCGACGAGAATCTGCTGCATGACCTTCAACGCGGTGCGTTCACGCTGCATCACCCCGGCCAGCGACCGCAGGGTCGAAACCAGCGCGGGCGAGAACGGGTAGGTGAGCCTGAACTGGGCGGCGTCGGCGCCCTTGTGCGACGCGTCGGTGTTGATGCCGTCGAGCAGCACGTCCCACGACTCGGCCCGCCGGTCCAGCCGCGCGAACGCCTCGTCGATCTGGGCGGCCGCGGCGTCGTCCCGCGGGGTAAGCAGCCGCTTGTTGGCGACGTAGGGCAGGTTGTCGTCGCCGAGGGTGATCTTGCGGAACCGCCCCTCCTGGAAGTTGAATGACTGCTCCAGGGTCTGCTGCTCGGCCCCGCTGGCCCCGGAGTCGGCGAGCCAGCGCTTCAGGTCCATCTGGCGGGCGACGAACGACACCAGCGGAATCGGCCTGCCGCCCTGGCCGCCCTCGACCAGTTTGGTGAGCTTCTGGCTCTCGGTTCCGAAGAACTCATGGTCACGGATGCGGAACGCCAGCCACAGCACCAGTTCGTCCAGGAACAGCACGACCGCGTCGTAGCCGAGCGACTGCGCGTGCTCGGTGATCGCGGTCAGGCCCTCGTCCAGCCCGACGTGGGTGGCCTGGCCGACATAGGAGCCGAAGTAGTGCTGCTGTAGGGCGGCCACCAGTTCGGCGCGCCGGGGATCGGTGGCGGACGCGGCCTTCGCCGCCTCGTAGGTTTCGGCGTTCCAGGTGCCGGCGTCGCCGAGCACCGCGCCCCACGAGTCTGCTGCCCCGGAACCCTCGTTGAGGCCGGCGAAGAACGCGTCGTCGCCCAGCCGCCCGCGCAGCGCGTCGGCGTCGGCCAGCAACCGCGCGGTCTGGTGCAGCAGCGGCAGCGTGGCGTCGGGATGCAGGTCGCGCACCTGACGCAGGTAGCCGTCGAACAGCGCCTGTTCCATCGACGTGGCGCCCAGCATGTGAAAGGTCAGCGGCAGCACCTTGCGGTCCTGCAGGTGCGGGTCGTGGCGGGCAATGACCGCCGTCAGGTCGGGGATCGCCCGGGCCTTGGGATGCTGACGCAGCAGCGCATACAGCACCGCCATGAAGTGGCTCTTGCCCGATCCGAACGTGCCGGTAAGGAACGCGCCCTTGCTGGTGTTGGCGTCGATCGCCTCGCCGACGACCCCCAGCGCGGTGTCGAACGCGCGCGCGATCTGGTCGGTGACCACGTAGTCGTCCAGCGTGCGGTCCAGGTGCGCGGCGTCGACGCTCTCGGTGAGCCGCAGCACGTAGTCGGCGCTCGA
>NZ_JARKPQ010000397.1 GCF_029975155.1 Propionicimonas sp.
TCGAGCGCAGCGATCGCGTTGTCGAGGTGATCCGGCGTGGTGGCGCCGACGATCGGCGCGACGACGGGGCTCTTGCCGAGCAGCCAGGCCAGGGCGATCTGGACGCGGGGGACGCCGTGTGCGGCGGCGAGGCGTCCGACCTCTTCGACGATCACATGGTCGGTGTCCCGGGTGGAGTCGTACTTGCCGCGGGCGATGACGTCGGTCTCGAAGCGCTTGGTGGTGGCCGACCAGTCCCGGGTGAGACGTCCCGCGGCGAGCGGGCTGTACGGGGTGGAGGCCATGCCCAGGGCGCGGAGCAGCGGCATCATCTCCCGCTCCTCCTCGCGGTAGAGCAGGTTGTAGTGGTTCTGCATGGACACGAACCGCTCCCACCCGTTGCGGCCGGCCACGTTCTGCGCGGTGAGCAGCTGCCAGGCGAACATCGCCGACGCCCCGAGGTAGCGCACCTTGCCGGACCGGACCACGTCGTTGAGCGTGGACATGGTCTCCTCGATCGGGGTGCCGTAGTCCCAGCGGTGGATGATGTACAGGTCGACGTAGTCGGTGCCGAGCCGGCGCAGCGAGTTGTCGAGTTCGGCCAGGATCGCCTTGCGGGACAGGCCCTGGCCGTTCGGGCCGTCGTGCATCCTGCCGTGCACCTTCTTGGTGGCCAGCACGATCTCGTCCCGGTCGGCGTATTCCTTCAGCGCCCTGCCCAGGATCTCCTCGCTGCGCCCCAGGGAGTACACGTTGGCGGTGTCGAAGAAGTTGATGCCGGCCTCGACGGCATGCCTGATCACGGGACGGGCCGCGTCCTCCTCGAGCACCCAGGTGTGCGTCCACGCCGGGTCGCCGAAGCCCATCGCGCCCAGGCACAGCCGGGACACGTCGAGACCGGTGTTGCCGAGCTTCACGTACTGCATGGGTCCTCCTCTGGATCAGTCGGGACGGACGAGCTCGGTCCGGCTGTCCATGGACGCAGACGCTACGTCGGATCGTCCCCGGCTGGGAGGTACTGGCAGGACACCTCACGGCAGAAGCCTCCCGTCACGCACGGCTGGAAGATTGTCAGGACAATCACTTGACAGATCGAAACGTTTGAAAGAGTATGGCTGCAACATCAGCGTTGATGCTTCCGGCCGTTGATCGCGATGGCCGAGGGGCTCGATCAGCCAGGTCACAGGCAGCGCCAAGGAGCCAGAAGTTGTCCAGCAAGCCACTCTCGGTCGCGGTGATCGGCGCCGGCATGGCCGGCCGCGCACACGCGAACGGATATCGCCAGGCTTCGACCGTCTTCGGAGGGCTGAGCCGGCCGATCCGGCTCGCTGCGGTCGCCGACCTCAACCTGTCCCTCGCCCGGGAGGCGGCAGACCTCTACGGCTACGAGACGGCGTACGACAGCTGGGAACGCGTGGTCGAGGATCCTTCCATCGACGCCGTGAGCGTCGTGCTGGGGAACGTCCTCCACCGCCCGGTCGTCGAGGCGCTCCTCAACGCCGGCAAGCATGTCCTGTGCGAAAAGCCGCTGGCGGACTCCCTGGAGAACGCAGAGGCGATGGTCCGGACCGCGGAGGCCGCGGGGCTCGTGGCAGCGATCAACTACTCGCGCCGGTCCATCCCGTCGTTCGCGGCGATCAAGAGGGACGTGGAGAACGGCCTGCTCGGCAGGATCACCGACTTCCAGGGCCACTACTGGTGTGACTACGGGTCCGATCCGGACGCTCCGTGGACCTGGCGGGACGCAGGACTCCCCGGCAGCGGCGCGCTGGGGGACATCGGCGCCCACATCATCGACCAGGCCGAGCAACTGTGCGGACGGGTCACCCGCGTCAGCGGCGCGGAACTCCTCACTGCGATCCCCACGCGGCGGCTTCCGCTGACGTCCACGGTCGGTCACGGCCACGCCGAGCTCAGCGACGAGACCAGAGCGGTCACCAACGAGGACGCCGCGTCGTTCTCCGTGCGCTTCGCCAACGGCGCCGTCGGTTCGTTCTCGGTCTCGCGGGTCGCGTTCGGCTCCGATGACGGCGATGGATTCACGATCGCCGGTCTGGACGGATCCGCGGTCTTCGACTGGAGGACCCCTGCCCAGTACACGCTGAACCTGCGGCGCGGCGACGACGGCCGCAAGGGGGACCGGACGATCATCGCCAACCCCGACTTCCCCTACTACGAAGGCGGCCTGGCGTGGAACGCCGGCGGGCTCTCGTACGGCTACAGCGACGTCTTCGTCTTCCAGGCCCGGGCGTTCCTCGACCAGATCCTCGGCAGCCCCGATCCGCTGCCTCCCGTGGGGTCGTTCGCGGAGGGCCTGCACACCATGAAGGTGATCCAGGCGATCGTGGAGAGCGCCGAGACCGGCTCGGCCGTCGACATCGGAGGTGAATGAGATGGGAGCAATGAACGTCGGGCTGCTCACCGACAGCCTGTCGGGCCTCGCCCGACGCGAGGTGTTCGCGGAGGCCGCCCGGCTGGGGATCACCACCGTCGAGTTGGCCGCCGGCAACTGGTCGTCGAGCCCGCACATGAAGATCGACGAACTCGTTGCCAGCGAGGCCGCCAGGGAGGAACTCCTCGGTGAACTCGGGGAGTTCGGACTGGAGCTCGAGGCTCTCAACGCGTCGGGGAACCAGCTCCACCCGACCCTGGGCGCGGAGCACGACCGGGTCGTGCGGCAGACCATCCGCCTCGCCGGGCAGCTGGGGATCCGGACCCTGGTGATGATGTCGGGGCTTCCCGCGGCGCGTGGGGACAGCTTCCCCGCCTGGATCACCACCGTCTGGCCGCCGGAGAACCTCGAACTGCTGGACTACCAGTGGACGGAGGTGGCCATCCCCTACTGGTCCGAGCTGGTGCGGTTCGCCAACGACCACGGCGTGACCAGGATCGCGGTCGAGATGCACGCCAACCAGCTCGTCTACAGCCCGCCGGGCCTGGTTCGGCTCAGGGAGGCCGTGGGCGAGACGGTCGGCGTCAACGTCGATCCGAGTCACCTGTTCTGGATGGGCGCCGATCCACTGGAGGCCATCGACCTGCTCGGTCCGGCGATCCACCACGTCCACGCGAAGGACACCCGGATCGAGCAGCGGGTGTCCGTCCGCAGCCGTCTGGAGACCACCCCGAACGACCTCGTCGGCGACCGGGCGTGGAACTACGTCGCCGTCGGCACGGGGCACGACGTCGACTACTGGGCCGAGTTCGCCCGGCGGCTCGGGGCCGTGGGCTACACGGGTGCCCTCAGCATCGAGAACGAGGACTACTCGCTGGCCGCACTCGAGTCCGTGGCGATCGCGGCCCGGACGTTGCACAGCGCCCTGGCGAGCGTCGGCGACTGAGACCGGCGAAAGGGCTGTGGTGTCCCTCCAGGGTCCGGTCCGCCCCAGGGCCAGCATCAAGGACGTCGCCGACGCCGCCGGGATGTCGATCTCGACCGTTTCGCTGGCACTGCGCGACAGGCCCGGCGTCCGGCCTGCGACCCGGCAGCGAATCCTCGCGCTCGCCGAGGCCCTGAACTACCAGCCGGACGAGCGTGCCCGATTCCTGCGCCAGCAGCGCACCCGTCTGGTCGGCGTGGTGTTCGAGCTCGATCAGGGGTTCCACCAGCAGGTGGTGGACGGGCTCTACGTGGCCGCGAAGCAGGTCGGCTACAACCTGGTCCTCTCCGCGGTCAACTCCACCCGTTCGGAGCAGGATGCCGTCAAGCTCCTGCTGGCCGACCGCTGCGAGGGGCTGGTCCTCATCGGGCCGAAGACGCCGGCAGCTCGTCTGAAGGAGCTCGCCGCGGCGATGCCCACCGTGGTGGTCGGGAGGTCCGGCGACCCGGACGTCGACACGGTCAACTCGGACGAGTACGCCGCGATGTCCCTGGCGGTGCAGCACCTGGTGGACCTCGGACACTCCCGCATCGCCTATGCCGACGGCCGGCGCGAGCCGCTGGCCGCATCGCGGCGCCGTGCCTTCAAGCGCGTCATGAAGGAGCGGGGGCTCGACGCGCAGGCCACCGTCGTGTCGGGTGGGTCCACCGAATCCGAAGGCGCCGAGACGGCGGACGCGATCCTGGCCGATCCGAATCCACCCACCGCCCTGTGCTGCTTCAACGACCTCCTCGCGGTGGGCACTCTTCTCGCGCTGCGCGATCGCGGGGTGGCCGTGCCCGAAGAGCTGTCCATCGTGGGCTACGACGACCAGCGGCTGGCATCGATCCGGGGGATCGCTCTGACCACCATTCGCCAGAGTCCGTCCGGTCTGGCCTCCGCGGCCCTCACCCGCCTGGTCGACCGGGTCGAGGGCCGTGGCGCGACCGACCGGCTCCAGCAACTCGCCGTGGAGCTCGTCGAGAGGCGGACCACCGGCGTCCCCAGAGCCGCCGCCCGCGCCTGACGGACGTCCGCCGTCCGCAGCCCTCCGTCGTCGCGGCACGGTAGGGTGCGCCACAACGTCGGCGAGGGCCCGACGCGGGGTGGCCCTCACCGGAGCTGGACGCAGTGGCGCGGACGGCTCGGATCGCAGACTCCCGGGAGGGCAGATGACCAACTCTCCACAGCGCGTCCGGGTGAGAGCCCCGCTGGCCGCGCTCGCCGTCCTTGCCCTCGTGCTCGGCGGGTGCACGGGCACGCCCTCGCCCGGCCCGACCGCGTCCGTCGTCACCCCGGCGCCCGTGGTCGCGGCCGATCCGCTGCCGTTGGCCAAGGTGGCAGCCTTCAGTGCGGTGGCTTCGCTGAACGCGGGCTCCAACTGCACCGGGACGCTGATCGACACCGGGGTGAAGGCCGGCCCGGCCCACCTGCTCACCAACGGCCACTGCGTCGGCGACGTGGGCCGTCCCGCCCAGGCCACCACCATCGGCGTCGAGTGGGCCGGCACGGCCGAGTTCCTGGCCGCCCAGGGCAACCAGGACGCCACCCTCACCGTCGACGTCGTCGGCCTCGAGTACTCGACGATGCGGCACACCGACACCGCCATCGTCCGGCTCAAGCCGACGCTCGGCGAACTGGAGGACCTCGGGATCCGGCCGGTCAAGCTCACCGACACCGAACCGGCGGCCGGGACGGCCGTGGTCAACGTGGGCGTCCCCGTGCAGGACCTGGACCCCGACGACTGGGTGCTGCGCCGGGGTGAGTGCACCCTCGGTGCGCAGCACACGCTGATCGAGCACCTGTGGATGTGGCTCGGGGTCTGGTCGAACGACTGTCCCGGCATCATCCAGGGCTCCAGCGGCTCACCGCTGTTCACCGTCGATGCCGGCGGTGACCCGACGGCGATCGTCGGGATGATCAACACCACGACCGGCGGTTCGACGGCCGCCAACGGTGGCGCCTGTTCGATGAACCACCCCTGCGAAGTGACCGCCGACGGCGCCACGATGGCCGAGAAGACCAGCTACGCCCAGAGCGTCGCCGGCATCGCGACGTGCTTCGACACCGCGGGCAGCTTCGCGCTCTCCCGTGGGTGCCCGCTGCCCACTTCGAGCGTGTGGGCCGAGTCCGGGGGCGGCTCGTTCCGCGGCGGCGACCAGCCGAACTCCGTCGGCATGCTGCCGGTCGCCAGCCTCGTCGGCCGCGCCAAAGGCACTGCCCGCACGGTCCTCGTCCCGCTCGGGGACGGGACGGTGTGCCAGCAGGCCGACACCTACGCCGACGCCAAGCCGGTCACCCTGCCCGAGGCCGGCGACGACTGGGAACAGGTCGGGGTCAGTGTCCCGGCCGACCTTCCCGAACAGGAGGGACGGTTCATGCTGTGCGCGGCCGCGGGCTCCGACTACGCGGGTGCCGCGTCGGTGCTGTTCGAGGTCGACCGCACCCCGCCGATCTTCGCCGCGAACGCCGACGTCGAGGACATCGGCGGCGGGGCGGTCGTCGTCCGTCCGCACCTGGTGCCGCCGGAGATCAGCACCGTCCGGTTCACCTGGGGCCCCACGGGCAGCGTCGACTGCGCCGACACGAGCGGCTTCCAGGACTTCTTCGTCGTCCCGTTGACCCTGGAGGCGCCCGACCTGCCGGCCACCTACTGCATCTACGGCCTGGACGCCGCCGGCAACAGCGGTGCCGTGACCACGATCGAGATCCCGAAACCCTAGGCCCGTCTGGCGTCAGTGCAGGGGGGACAACAGCGGGACCAGCACCGCGACCACGACCATCACGACGAGCGTGAACGGCGTCCCGATCTTCACGAAATCGGCGAACCGGTAGCGGCCGGGTTCCACGATCAGGGTGTTCACCGGTGACGACACCGGTGTCATGAACGCGGCGGACGCGGCCAGCGCCACCGTCATCGCGAACGGGTAGGGCGACGCGTCGAGCTGGCGGGCGATCGCGATCGCCACGGGCGCCATCAGGACGGCGGTGGCCGTGTTCGACACGAACAGCCCGACGAGAGCGGTGACCAGGAAGATCGCCGCCAGCACGATGCTGGGCCCGGCGTTGCCGACCAGCGCGAGCAGGCCCCGCGCCGCGAGGGCGACGCCGCCGGTCTCCTCCAGCGCCTGGGCGAACGGCAGCATGCCGACGATCACCAGCAGGGTCGGCCAGTGGATCGCCCGGTAGGCGGACGGCATGTCGATGCAGCCGGACGCGCCCATCAGCAGGCAGGCGAGCAGCGCGGCGACCACGTTCGGCACGATGCCGGAGATCATCAGCCCCACCATGAGCAGCAGGGCTGCCAGCGCGAATGCCGCGCGATCGGCCGCCGGCGCCACCTCGTCCACCTCGTCGGGCAGGTCCAGCAGGACGAAGTCGGACGAGCGCCGGCCGAGCCGGTGCAGCGCCGCCCATTCCCCGACGACGAGGACGGTGTCGCCCACGCGCAGGCGCTGCCCGGAACGGACTTCCGCCGACGCCTTGCCCTGGTGCCGGAGCCCGATCACGGTGACGCCGTGGCTCTCCACCAGATCGAGATCGGCGATCCGTCGTCCCGCCGCGCCCGAGCTGGGCGGCAGCAGGAGCTCCGCGATCCCCACCTGCCGGGACAGCCGAGCGAACTTCGTCGTGCTGAGGCCGACCTCCTCCAGCCCCAGCTCGTCGAGCGTCCGATCGGGCGGGAGGGTGCCGGTCGCGGTCACCACATCGCCCGCGATCAGCCGGGTGCCCGGCTCCGCGGCGACCACCGAGCGCCGCCAGGTCGGCCCGTGCTCGACGCTGAACACGGTGATCCCGTGCCGGCTGCCCAGTTCGCTCTCCGCGAGCGTCCGGCCGTCGAGCGGCGATCCCGGCAACACCAGGAAGCGTTCCTTCTCCTCGGCCAGTGAATAGGCCGCCAGCAGATCGGGGATCGTCCGTCCGCCCTGCTGCTGCGCCGGCGCGGCCTCTCGCCCGAGCCGCCGCTGGGCCAGCAGCATGTAGCCGATCGCGAGCGCCAGCACGACCAGTCCGACCGGGGTGGGCGCGAAGAAGCCGAGCCCGGCGTAGCCGTGCCGGACGAGCTCGGCGTTGACGACCAGGTTGGGTGCGGTCGCGATCAGCGTGAGCATGCCGCTGATCAGCCCGGCGAAGCTGAGCGGCATCAGCAGCTGCCGGGTCGGCGTGCCCAGCCGCTTCGCGACCGCCAGTGCCACCGGGACGAAGATCGCCACGACCCCCGTCGAGCTCATCACCGAGCCGAGCGCGGCCACGCAGAGCATCAGCAGGACGACCAGCCTCGAACCGGAGCCGCCGGCGTGGGCCGCCAGCCAGTCGCCCAGGCGATAGGTCACCCCGGTCCGGGTCAGCCCTTCGCCCACCACGAACAGAGCGGCGATCAGGATCACATTCGGGTCCGCGAAGCCGGCCAGTGTGTCGGACACGCTGAGCACGCCGGTCAGCGGCAGCGCGACGAGCACGATGATGGCCACCACGTCCATCCGTGGCCGGCCGACCGCGAACATCACGATGGTGGCGAGCAGCATGGCCAGGACCAGCGCCAGAGACGTGTTCATCGACCACCTCGGAACCGCTCGGGAGCGGTCACTCTACTTTCGTCAGGGGATCTCCAGCCGGACGCTACTGGGCACCACGAGCGCGGGATACCCCCCGAACTGGGGGTGCCGTGCTGGTTGCCCGCCACCTAGCCTGTGAATCGCAGACCCGCATGAAAGGCCCCTGACCATGTCCGGAAGCGACGTAGCACCGACTGTTCCGTCTGGAAATTCGAAGTGGCTGGACTGGGTGGAGCGGGTGGGCAACAAGGTGCCGAACCCGACGGTGATGTTCGTGTACCTCATCGGCGTGGTCGCGTTGTTGTCGGCGGTGCTGTCCTGGGCGGGCGTGAGCGTCACCGACGAGGTGGTGACGCCGGTGCCCAAGGACGAGTTCAGCCAGATCAACGAGCATCTGGGCGGGACGTGGACGATCTACGACTCGGTGACCGGTGAGCCGGCCGAGGTGCCGGAGTTCATCGTGTCCACCGAGACGTTTCAGGTCCGGAACCTGATCTCGGTGGAGGGCGCCCGGTTCTTCTTCTCCTCGTTCGTGGACAACTTCGCCGGGTTCGGTGTGGTCGCGGTGGTGCTGGTGTCGATGGCCGGCGTCGGGGTGGCCGAGCACGCCGGACTGATGGGGGCGCTGATCCGCAAGATCGTGAAGGTCGCGCCGGCGCGGTGGCTGACGTTCATCCTGATCTTCGTCGGGGTGCTGTCGTCGGTGGCCACCGACGCGGGCTACCTGATCCTGGTGCCGTTGGCCGCGGCGGCGTTCTACTCGGTGGGCAGGCACCCGCTGGCCGGGTTGGCGGCGGCGTTCGCCGGTGTGGGTGCGGTGTTCGGGGTGAACCTGCTGATCACGCCGTCGGACTCGATGCTGACCGAGATCACGAACTCGGTGCTGGTGCAGCTGAACATGGCGCCGCTGGAGGTCACCCAGAACTTCTTCTTCTCGATCGTGTCGTCGATCGTGATGGCGGTGGTGGCGACGGTGGTGACGGCGAAGGTGACCATCCCCCGGTTGGGTGGCTATGACCACGCCGAGTACGCCGGCGCCGAGGAGGAGCAGGTCGATGAGGCCGCGGAGGCGCGGGGGCTGAAGCTGGCGGGCTGGTACCTGGCGGGCTTCGCGGTGATCATCGTGTTGCTGACCGCGATCCCCGGCGCTCCGCTGCGCGATCCGCAGACGGGGAACATCATCGGGAACACGCCGTTCATGGCGTCGCTGGTGTTCATCATCTCGCTGGCGTTCATGGTGTGCGGGATGGGTTACGGCAAGGGTGCCGGCACCCTTGCCGGCGGGAACGAGGCGGTCGCGGCGATCGGGAAGACGTTCGCCAGCCTGGGCGGGCTGCTGTTGATGTTCTTGATGATCGCCCAGTTCATCGCGCTGTTCAACTGGTCGCACCTGCCCACGGTGGCGGCGATCTCGGCGGCGGAGTTGCTGGAGCAGGCGAACGTGCCGGCGGTGGTGCTGCTGCTCGGGTTCATCGTGGTGATCGTCCTGCTGGACATCATCCTTCCCGGCCTGGTGCCGAAGTGGGTGATCTTCGCGCCGGTGTTCATCCCGATCTTCGCCACCCTCGGCGTCGCCCCGCAGACCCTGCTGGCCGCCTACCGGATCGCCGACTCGCCGATCAACGTGCTGACTCCGCTGATGGTGTACCTGCCGTTCATGGTGACCGTGGCCCAGCGGTACAAGAAGGACGCCGGCATCGGCACGATCATCGCGCTGATGGTGCCGTACACGATCTGGATCCTGCTGGCCTGGATCGTGCTGTTCGTGGCCTGGTTCCTCCTCGGCATCCCCTGGGGACCCGGCGCGCCCGTCCACCTGCCCTGACCACGTCCGAACCGTCCGACCAGCTCGAGGAGCCACAGATGAAGACCAGCGGCGTCAACCCGGTACCGTCCCGCAGTCTGAAGGTCACGGTGACGGTGATCACGGCCGGGGACACGATCGACGCGGAGGCCGTCGCCGTCCCGGTGAGCGCCGGCGCGAGCGTGCCGGACGCGCTCCCCGGCGTCGACCTCGCCGCGCTCGCCCGGGCCGGCTTCACCCCGAAGGTCGGCAAGGCGCTGGCGTTCCCCTCCTCCGAGCAGCCGGTCCAGGTGGCCGTCGGCGTCGGCGACGCGGGCGCGCTCACCGTCGCCGCGGTGCGCAACGCCGCAGCGGCCTTCGCCCGCGCCGTCCCCCAGGACACCAGGCTGGCCGCACGGGTTCCCGACGGCGGCCTGGACGTCGCGGACCTCGCCGCGGCGATCGTGGAGGGCGTCCTGCTGGCGCGCTACGGGTTCTCGCTGAAGAGTGCGTCGGGCGGCACCCGGCCCGTCGAGTCGCTGGTGCTCGTCGCGGAGCCGGGCACCGAGGACGCGGTGCGGGCCGGCGCGGCCCGCGGCCTGGCCACGGCGCGGGCCGGCATGCTCGGCCGTGACCTCGCGGCCTGTCCGGCCGGGCTGCTGACCGCCTCCCGGATGGCCGAGGTGGCGATCGCGGTCGGCGCGGAGTCCGGCCTGAAGGTCGAGGTGCACGATCGTCGCGCCCTGATCGAGCTCGGCTGCGGAGGCCTGCTGGGGGTGAACAAGGGCTCGGTCGAGGAGCCGCGGATGATCGTGCTCACCTACACCCCCGCCGGTGAGCCGGGCGGCCACCTCGCGCTGGTCGGCAAGGGCATCATGTACGACTCGGGCGGCATCGCCCTGAAGCCGGCCGACCTGTCCCACTCCCAGATGAAGAACGACATGACCGGCGCCGGCGACATCCTCGCCGCGATGAGCGCGCTGGCCGAGCTGGGCTGCCCCCACACCGTGACCGGTTACCTGATGTGCACCGACAACATGCCCTCGGGATCGGCCATGCAACTGGGCGACGTGCTCACGATGCGCGGCGGCAAGACCGTCGAGGTGCTCAACACCGACGCAGAGGGACGCCTGGTCATGGCCGACGCCCTGGTGCTGGCCACCGAGCTCGGCGTGGACGCGATCGTCGACATCGCCACCCTCACCGGGGCCTGCCTGCGCACCCTCGGCGAGGAGGTGGCGGGCCTGATGAGCAACGACGACGACCTGGCCGCGCAGGTCAGCGCTGCCGGCGACGCGGTGGACGAGCCGGTCTGGCGGCTCCCGCTGATCCGCAGCTACCGGGCCGAGCTCGACTCCGACATCGCCGACCTGAAGAACCTCGGCGGGCCCAACGCCGGGTCGATCACCGCGGGGCTGTTCCTGGAGGAGTTCGTCGACGGCGTCCCCTGGGCGCACCTCGACATCGCCGGCACCGCCCAGTCGTCCGCGGCCCGCAACTGGACGAACCGCGGCCCGACAGCCTTCGGCAGCCGCCTGCTGCTGCAGCTCAGCCTCGCGTTCACCCCACCCGGGCGCTGATGTACCTGCCGCTCCACCCGGCGGACGCGCCCCAGGGCCGCCGCTACGTCTCGACCGGGTCGCTGCCGCCCCGGCGGCGGGTGGACGAGCTGGTGCTGCAGGCGCACGCGCGCTACCGCGACAACCACGACGGCGCACTGTCGACCGTCTACCCCGCGCTGGCCGCGGCGGATCCGGGACGGTTCGGCCTCGCGCTGACCGAGGGCGACGGCGCCGTGCACGAGGCGGGGGACACCCGCGTCCCGTTCACGCTGATGAGCGTGTCCAAGCCGTTCGTCTTCGCGCTCGTCTGTGAGGAGGCCGGCGTCGAGGCGGTGCGCGAGCTCGTCGGCGTGAACGCCACCGGCCTGCCGTTCAACTCCGCCCGCGCGGTCGAGCAGTCGCCCGACGGACGGACGAACCCGATGGTGAATCCCGGCGCGATCGCCACCACCAGCCTCGTTCCCGGCGGCGACGTCGAGAGCCGTTGGCTCTGGCTGGCCGAGCGGCTGTCGCGCTTCGCCGGCCGTCCGCTCGAACTGGACGAGGACGTCCTCGCCTCCGCCCGGGCGACCAACTTCCGCAATCGTGCGCTGGCGATGCTGCTGCGCGGCGCCGGGGCCATCGCCGGCGACCCCGACGAGGCGGTCGAGCTGTACACGCGGCAGTGCTGCCTGGCGGTGACCGCCACCGACCTGGCCACCATGGGCGCCACCCTCGCCGACGGCGGGGTGAACCCGATCACCGGCGAGCGCGTGGTCGGTGCCACCGCTGCGCGGGCCACCCTCGCGGCGATGAGCATCGCCGGGCTGTACGAGTCGTCCGGCGACTGGCTGCTCGACGTCGGCTTCCCCGGCAAGAGCGGGATCAGCGGCGGCCTCGTCGCGGTGTCGCCGGGCAAGGGCGCCCTCGGCGCGTTCTCCCCGCCGCTGGACGCCGAGGGCAACAGCGTCAGGGGGCAGCTGGCGGCGCGGTTCCTCGCCACCGAACTCGGCCTGGACCTGCTGGCGTCCTCGCCCTCCACCGCGCCGTCGTAGCGCGCTGGCGGCTCGGCTCTGCCCCCACAGCCGCCGTCCGGGACCCGAAGCGGTGACCAAGTACTGTGCGCCGGTGTCCACCATGGACGGGCGTGGCTGGAATCTCTGCCATGGGCTTCAGTACGGTTTGCGTGCCGGACACCGTCTGCTCCGCCACGCGGTGGCGCTCCGGTGAGGAGAGGCATGAGAGCTCACATCGGGATCATCGACGATCACCCGGCCGTCATCCTGGGCGTGGCCTCGGTGCTGAACGCGCAGCCCGACCTGGTGGTCGTCGCCACCGCGGCGTCCGTCCCCGAGCTGCTCGCGCAGGACCAGCGGCTGGACGGCGTGCTCCTCGACCTGAGCCTGGCCGACAACTCCACGCCCACCGAGAACCTGCACGCCCTCGCCGCGCTCGCCGTACCCGTGCTGGTCTACACCTCGGGGGACCGTCCGCACCTGGTCCGCGAGGCCGCGCGGGCCGGGGCTGCGGGCATGCTGCGCAAGTCCGAACTGCCGGACGCGATCCTGGCGGCCGTCCGCACGATGCTGGCCGGAGAGGTGCCGGCCTCCGCCGACTGGGCGGCGGCTCTCGACTTCGATCCCGATTTCGTCAGCGTGCATCTCTCGCCGCGGGAGGCCGAGGTGCTCGGACTGTACGCGTCCGGCGAGACCGCGGAGCGGGTGGCCGCGCTGCTCTACATCTCGCGCGACACCGTGCTGGACCACATCCGCCGGATCCGCACCAAGTACGCGCAGGCCCATCGTGCGGCCCCCACCAAGGTCGACCTGTACCGCCGCGCCGTCGAGGACGGCCTGATCCCACCCGATGATGACCCCGGCCACTGAGCAGCGCGAGGCGATCGACCGGCCGCTCGGCTGGCTGACCGCCATCGGCGGCTGCATCCTGATCCTCGACCAGACGCTCGCCCAGCTGCCGGGGCTGCCGGCGTTCGCGCTGTGGTGGAACACCGGTGGGGTGCTGGTCGCCGGCACGCTGGTCTCGCTGGCCGTGGCCGGGCTGTTCCTGCCGCTGCGGGTCCTCGAGGTGTGCTGGCGGGCCGTGCCCGCCGTCTACGTGGTGCTGCAGGCCACCTGGGTGCCCGGCCTGGCCGGGTCCGATCCCGAACGCGTCGTGCCGTGGCTGTGGACCCTCGAGCCCGCCGTGATCACCCTGCTGATGCTGGTGGCCCGTCCCGCGACGGCCATCGCGATCGGGTTCTCCTTCGCTCTCGTGCCCGGCCTGTCCGGGCTGCTGTTCCTCGGTCACGTGCCCCACGCCGTCCTCGCCGACACGGCCGGCCAGCTGGGCAACGTGCTCTACCTGATCATCTTCGTCGCGCTGCGCGTCCCGCTGCGGCAGTTGCACGCCACCGAGCAGGCGGCCCGGCTCGGGCGGACGCGACAGGTGCGGGCCGCCGCCCGGCTGGAGCAGCAGGTGGCCCTGCGGCGGATCGTGCACGACGAGGTGCTGTCGGTGCTCACCTCCGCGATGCTCACCTCGGGTGCGCCGTCGGACGCCCTGCGTCAGGACGCGCGCCGCGCGATCGCCGCCCTGCACGCCGCCAACGCCGGACCCGAGGCCACGGACGCGAGCATCGACGGTCAGGACGCCGCCGCCCTGATCGCCGCGGACCTCCGCCGGATCGACCCGGAGATCACGCTCGAGGTGCAGTCGTACCCCGCGGTCGTGCCGCTCGCGGTGGTCACCGGCGTCGGCCAGGCGGCCGTCGAGGCCCTGCGGAACAGCCTCCGGCACGCCGGCTCCGGCGCGACCCGGACGGTCCGGATCGACGCGACGGACGAAGGGATCGAGGTGCGGATCCACGACGACGGAGTCGGCTTCGACCCCGTCCTCGCCGGACGGCGGCTGGGCATCGCCGAGAGCATCGTGGGCCGGATGACGGATCTCGGCGGCTCCGCCCGGATCGACAGCGTGCCCGGGGGGGGCACGGAGGTGGTGCTGGCATGGAGCGACTGACCTCGGCCACCACCGCGGCGGGCGGGCTGGGCACGCCCGCCGCCCGGTGGGCGTTCGTCTTCGGCTGGGTCTGCGGCATCCTTCAGGGTCTCGTCGACGACAGCCTGGCCCGTGCGCCGCTGCTGTGGGCTGCCGCGCTGGCGACCGGCCTGATCGGCGTGCTGGCGCTGACCACCCGGGGGGACCGGCACCTGTCCGCGCCCGTCGCCGGCATGACGATCGCGATCGCCTGCTTCGTCGCCGTGACGGCACTGCGGACGGCCAGCGCGGTGGGCGACGTGTGGGGGCTCGACCTGGCCGCCTACCTGGCGACCTTCCTGATCGTCCGCGGCAATCTGGTGGCCGGCGTGATCGGTGGGCTGCTCGTGCCGGGCATCGCCGCGGTGTGGGCCGCGCCGCAGGAGCCGTCGCCGCAGCAGTGGGCCCTGCTGCTGGGCATCCCGATCGGCTGCCTCCTGGCGGCCTCGGCGTGGCGCCTGGTCCTGCGCTGGATCGTCCGGCAGGAGCGGCTGCACCGCGGCACCGCCGCCCGTGCGGCCGAGCGCGCCGAGGCGGACGCGGTGGCACTGGCCGCGACGCGGGCCGAGCTGGCCGCGATCAGCGCGGACGTGACGCCGCTGCTCGAACGGCTCTGCGCGGGCGAACCGGTGGAGGCCGGGTTGCGGGCCGACCTGGCGTTCGTCGAGGCGGACGTCCGCGACCGGATCCGCGCGCCGCACCTCCAGCACCCGGTGCTGGTGCCGGCGATCGCGACCCTCCGGCGGCGCGGAGTGGAGGTGGTGGTCCTCGGCGAGGCGAGCGAGAACGCCCAGGGTCTGTCCGACGGCCTGGCGACGGCGATCGCGGCAGCCATCGCACCGGTGACCGACGGCAGGGTGACGATCCGCACGCTGCCGGCGGGGCGGGTGGCGGCAGCCAGCATCGTCACGCGCGACGCCGGCGGCAACACCCACCTCGAGTTCTCCGCGACCGGATCCCTCCTCGTCCGCGCCTGATTCGCTCGGTGCCGTGGAGCGGGTCAGGTCAGAGGGTGGCGCAGCCCGGCGAGGATGCGGCCGTTCCAGATCCCGGCGGTGATCTCGTCCGCGCGGACGGCCCGCACCTCGCCCGAGTTCCGGAGAACCTCGAGCGCGATCAGGCCGAGCAGGTCGTCGCCGCTGTCATCGAAGCGGACCTCCCCGCTCCCGGGATCGAGGAACCCCTTGACCTCGGTGTCCATGTCGTAGATCAGCGTGCCGACGGCGCCGGCCACCGCGGCCCGGGCGACCTGGGCGAGGTCGATCGAGGCACGTCCGTCGGCGAACCCGTTGCCGATGGCCTCCGCGCGCCGGCTCAGCGCCGCGCTGTTGACCTCGCCGATCCGCTCCCGGATCGCCGCGTCCAGCTGGTCGGGGCGCAGCTCGTCCGGCGCACCCCGCACCCAGGTGATGCTCCACGGCAGGCCCTGGGCGGTGAACATCGAGCCGAGGGGATCGTTCGCGAACAGGAACACCGGCAGGGTGGCGGACGGGTCCAGGCGCCCCAGTTCCTCACGGACCGCGTCCGCCACGACTTGTGCGTACCGCTCCAGCAGGACCTTCTGGCCCTCGTCACCCCCGAGCCGGCGCAGCAGCTTCCGTCCCCGGATGCTCATCCGGTTGGTGGCGTCGGCGGCGTCATCGGCATGGTCGCCGGCCAGTTCCAGCTCGGTGACCCGGTGCGACCCGGTGGCGTGCCACAGGTTCCAGCCGTCGCTGGACAGGGTCAGCGCGAAGGCGCTCTGCGGGGTGGTGACCGCGCGGACGAGCGGTGCGAGGTCGAACCGCCGGCCCTGGCTGGTGCGTGGCGCGAACTCGTTCGCGAGCACGTACTCCTCTGCGACGTCGGGTGCCAGCAGCACGACGAGCGATCGGGAGAGGTTCCCCCACAACGCGTCGTCGGCGGCGAGGCCGGCCCACTGCGCGCGGAACAGTTCCTGCGTGCCGCGCGACCTGCCCTGTTCGCGAAGGGTGCGCGCCGCGGCGTCCACCGCACTCTTCAGCCCGGCGTACGCCCGCTCCCGGCCCGCCGGAGTCGGGTCGGTCGGCAGGTACACCGACAGGGTGTCCGGTCGCGGCTCCGCGAGGCGGAGCAGGTCGGCCGTCGTGGGCAGCTCGTCGTGGATCATCGGTGGCCTCTCCGGTCGGTGCGGGGGACGATCAGGCGAGCGCCTTCGCCTTGAGGGCGTCGAACTCCGTCTGGGTGATCGTGCCTGCGTCCAGCAGCGCCTTCGCCTGGGCGATCTCCCCGGCCGCGCCGCCCGAGACCGAGCGGATGTAGTCGTCCGTGGCGCTCTTCTGGGCCTTGGCCTGGGACAGCGCGCGCTCGGCCATCCCCGAGCCGCGGGCGATCAGGTAGACCAGGGCGGTCAGGAACGGGACGAAGATCAGGAAGAGCAGCCAGACCGCCTTCGCCCATCCGGACAGCGCACGGTCGCGGAACAGGTCGCCGATGATGCTGAACAGCGCCATCAGCCAGGCAAAGAACACGAAGATCGTGAAGAACATCCAGATGAAGTCCCAGATGTGGGAGAGGAAGCCGGTCATGAAGAGTCCTTTCGAGGGGCCGGGGCGACCGCGGGACACCAGCCGACGCCGGGACCTTCCGGGCCACCCTCTTCACGCTAGGGTCGGCGCGCGAGCGCCGGTATCCCCAGTAGTGGGGGATCGACTCGCGCCCCGGTGACGGCGTGGACACCGTCCTCAAGGCGACCGGCCGGCCCTGCTCCAACCAGAGCGCGGAGGCTTTCGCACAGACTTACGTGGAGAATGCTCCGCGGTCTGCCCGTGGGCTGGGAGTTCATGCTGAACTTGTGGCGCGACCCGCTCGCCGCCACGGTCGCGGACGTGTTCACGGACCTGAGGAGGCCGGATGCGGAACTTCGCGACGGAGCCGGCCATCTACGGGGTGGTGCTGGTGGCCGGGCTCGTGGTGATCGTCGGCGAGTCGGCGGAGGCGTCGTGGGACGTCTTCATCAAGGTCTGCGCCACCGTGGGCGTCTTCTGGGCCGCCCACGTCTACGCGGCCACGGTGGCTCACCTCGACGACGAGCCGGATTCGGACCGCCCGCTCGGACGCCGGATCGCGATCGCTGCCCACGCGGCCATCGAGCACTCCTGGGGCATGCTGCTGGCGGCGGTCATCCCGCTGCTGCTGCTGTTCCTGGGGCACTGGCCGCTCCTGGACGACGAGCAGACGGTGTGGGGATCCCTGTGGCTGTCCGTGATCCTGCTGGGGGTGCTCGGCTACGCGAAGGTGGCCCTGTGGACGCCGAGCCTCAAGGTGCGACTGGCCAGCGCTGCGATCACGTCGGCCCTGGGGCTGGTCCTCGTCCTGCTGAAGGTCGCCGTGCACTAGGAGCCCGTTCCCGGGACGGGCGTGGCGGACGGGCGTCAGCCCGCTCTATCGGTTGAGCATGGCCATCTTGATCGCCGGCGTGATGTCGTCGACGGCGGCCCGCAGCGCGGGCAGGGCAGTGCCGGTGATCTCATCGTCGGTGAGGCGCTGCGGGGGCCCGGACACGGAGATGGTCAGCCGCAACGGCCCGGGGAGGGGGACGGCGACACACTTGACGCCGAGTTCGTGCTCCTCGCGATCGAGGGCGTAGCCCTGCCTCCGGATCGTGTCGAGCTCGGCCATCATCTCGTCGACGTCGGTGATGGTGTTCAGGGTGAACCGCCGGAGCCCGGAGCGGTTCAGGATGGTCCGCGCCTCGTCGAGCGGCATGGACGCCAGGATCGCCTTGCCCACGCCGGTGGCGTGCAGCGAGACCTGGTTGCCGACCTCGGTGAACATCCTCATCGAGTACTCGGCCGGCACGTGGGAGATGTAGCGGGCGAAGTCCTGGTCCAGCATGGCGATCGAGGCGGACTCCCCGGTCGTCTCGACGAGCTTGGTCAGGTACGGGCGCAGGGTCACGCCCAGCGCGCCGCCGGCGTAGCGCGACAGGGTGATCAGCCGCGCTCCGAGCGCGTACTGCCGCCGTGGCGTCTGGAAGACGTAGCCGGACTTGATGAGGGTGTGCAGGATCCGGTGGATCGTGGGGAGCGGAAGGTCGACGCGCTCGGCGATGTCCGTGATCCCGACCGCGCGTCCGGCGGCTGCGAGCGCTTCAAGGATCTCGAGCGCGCGCGTGATCGACTGGACCGATCGGCGCGGCGCGGGTGCGGCGGCACCCATCTCGGCAACCTCGGCCGGTTCGTTCGTCTGGATCGCTTCTACCATCCTGACCATCCTATCCAGCCCGCCCGGATCTTGAACGGGAGAAAACTTCCACCAAATGGAAGGTTGACCGAACCGCGAGGCTCAGCGAGGGAGTTCCCGGGTCACGCGGCGACCGGCCGGCCTAATCATCGAGCATGGCCATCTTTATCACGGGCGTGATCTCGGCGACGGCCGCCCGCAGGGCTGGCAGGGCAGTGCCGGTGATCTCGTCGTCCGTGAGCCGCTGCGGTGGGCCGGACACGGAGATCGCCAGACACAGTGGTCCCGGAATGGGGAGCGCAACGCACTTGACGCCCAACTCGCGCTCCTCGCGATCGAGGGCGAAGCCCTGGGCCCGGACGGTGTCGAGCTCGGCCATCACGTCGTCGACGTCGGTGATGGTGTTGATGGTGAACCGGCGGAGCCCCGAGCGCTGCAGCATGGCCCGCGACTGCTCTGGCGGGAGGTCCGCGAGGATCGCCTTGCCCACGCCGGTGGCGTGCAACGCAACCTGGTTGCCGACCTCGGTGAACATCCTCATCGAGTACTCGGCCGGCACGTGGGAGATGTAGCGGGCGAAGTCCTGGTCCAGCATGGCGATCGAGGCGGACTCCCCGGTCGTCTCCACGATCTGGTTCAGGTACGGACGCAGGGTCACGCCCAGCGCGCCGCCGGCGTAACGCGACAGCGAGATCAGCCGCGCTCCGAGCGCGTACTGCCGGCGCGGCGTCTGGAAGACATAGCCAGACCCGATGAGGGTGCGGAGAATCCGATGGATGGTGGGCATCGGGAGGTCGACGCGCTCGGCGATATCCGTGATCCCGATGGCGCGGCCGGCATCGGCCATGGCTTCAAGGATTTCGAGCGCGCGCGTGATCGACTGGACCGACCGACGCGACGCCGACGGGCGAGCCGTCGTTCCGTCGACGATCGGCTCGTTCACCTGGGTCGCCTCTGCCATTCCCGCCATCCTATCCCGGGTCCACCCCGGGCCGGCGCTGATGCGCGACCGGCGACGTCGCCCGGACGAACGACCCGCTCCCGGGGCGGCACGGGCTGCCCGTTTCGTTGCCCGGCGAGCCCCCCGCCGACCTCGTCCCGCCGTCAGTCAGAAGGCCGGGTTTCGCGCGTCATGGAAAACATCTTCCACTATGCGACATCCTCTGCTAGCGTCGATGCATGGATAGCGCAGTCTTGGGTGGAGGTTCTGCGAGGCAGAGCCTGGGCCTGAGCCTGAGTCCCTACAAGGAGGAAGGGACGCGCCAGGCAGGGAGTTCTTCCCGCGCGGTCATCGGCGCGGGCCGGCAGTCTCCGGCGCCCCTTGCGAAGCACGTTCTGGCATAAAACCGTCCGCACTGGCTGGCCAGAGTCAGGAAGTCAGTAGCGAGACGAAAGGGGCACACGGGCGCCCATCTGTCCCTTTGCGTTTCGCAGCACACAAATCATCGCTCTGAAAGAGGTGGATGTAGATGGACAGGTCGACTGTAAATGAGCGCGAGGCGCTTGCCGCTTTCGGAATTCCACTAGCCATGATGCAGCGTCGACAGTTCCTGGTTGGCGCCGGGGCTGTCCTCGGCGGGATCGCGTTGCCTACCGTGCTCAGCGGCTGCACACCTGGAGGGGCAACGTCGCCAGGTGCGGCCGGATCGAAGACCCCGGGTGCAGCGGGCCCCCGGACGTTGACCATCGCGTACCCCGATGTTCCCGAAGTGCTCGACAATCGGCAGGCTGACAACTATCTCGCCGAGGAGATCGCCAGAAACCTTGGCTGCGGCGACATCCTGCGCTACAAGAACGTCCCGGTTGAGGGCGCGGACGGGCTCTGGATGCACGACCTGAAGTCGCCGGGGTTCGATGGCCTGGACAACGCCATGGCGGAGTCGTGGGACTACTCCGACGACCTCAAGACGTACACCTTCAAGCTGCGTACGGACATCGTGAGCGCGTACGGGAACCCGCTGACCGCGGACGACGTCATCTTCTCGTGGAAGGGCCGCTACTGGGACAAGGGCTTCGATGGCGGCAAGTCGACCGGCCGGGCCGGCGGGATCATCAGCCCCGACCAGTTCATCAAGGTCGACGATCACACGATCCGGGTCGAGCTCAAGGACTCGAACAACCTCTTCCCGAAGATCGACGCCATCGCCGGCACCGGCGGGCTCTGGGACAGCAAGGAGCTGCTGAAGCACGCGACCGCGGACGACCCGTACGCATTCAAGTGGACGAAGGAGACCGGCGGTGGCGGCTACGGTGCCTACACCGTCGAGAGCATGACCAAAGGCGTGGAAATCGTCTTCAAGGCCAACCCGAACTACTTCCGCGGTGAGCCCTACTTCCAGCGCGTGATCTGGCGAGGGGTGGCCAAGTCGAGCGAGCGTCTGGCCATGCTGACGCGGGGTGACGTCGACGTGGCCCTCAACCTGACGGGCCGGGAACTGGAGCAGGTACGCAAGACCAACGGTCTCGACGTGGCCCACTTCCAGGGCAACAAGGTCGTGCATCTGCGAGTCAACCACGCGAAGAAGCCATTTGACGACGTGCGGGTGCGGCAGGCCCTGGCGTATGCAATGCCGGTGGACGAGGTGATCGCTTCGATCTACAACGGCCAGGCCCGCCCGCTCAAGAGCCACCTGGCCGAGATCATCTACGGCTACACCGACAAGTACTGGGTGTACCAGCAGAACATCGACAAGGCGAAGAGCCTGCTCGCAGAGGCGGGCGTCCCGAACCTGTCGTTCGAGGTGGTCTACGACACGCAGTACCCCGAGCACGAATCGATCGGCGTGATCATGAAGACCGCCTTCGCGCAGGCGGGCGTCAACATCAACCTCACCGGTCTCGCGCCCTCTCAGTACGCCGACAAGCGAAACAAGCGCGAGGAGGAAGGCGCGATCGGCGACAACCTCTCGTACGTCCAGGATCCGGCGTATGTCATGCAGCTCTTCTTCTGGTCCGAGTTCGCGGGCAACTGGGCCAACTACAAAAACGAGGAGTACGACCAGATCTGCATGAAGTTGCCGACGCTCCAGGCCGGCGCCGAGAAGGATCGGCTGATCGATCGCGGCCAGGAGATCTGGCAGCACGACCAGCCGTGGATTCTGATCTGCAACCCCGGCAGCAACTATGCCCACCGCGCTGGATTGACCGGCTTTGCCTGGGCCGGTGACAACACGTTCGGATACGAACTACTTGCCGATGCCTGATCAGCAGATCGTGGCCTCGGGTGTGGCCGCCGGAGGACTGACGGCCACACCCGAGGCTTCATCGGGGAGCGCACTCCAGCGCGTGGGGACCGCTGCCAGGCGCTTCGGCGGCCCCGTCGTGGTTCTGCTGTTCCAGGTCCTGGGCGTGCTGACCGTCACCTTCTTCCTGGTGCACCTGACGCCCGGGGATCCGGCGAGCCTGCTGGCCGGCCCGTACCCCACCGAGGAGAGCCTGGCGATCATCCGAGCCCGGCTCGGGCTGGACCGGCCGTTGTGGGAGCAGTACTTCATCTACATCGCCGGGGTTGTCCAGGGTGACCTGGGAATGTCGACGATGACCGGCTCGCCGGTCGTTGAGGACCTGGCCCGCAAGATCCCCGCGACCTTCGGCCTGATCACGGTGACGCTGTTCGTCAGCGGCGTGCTCACGCTGCTCCTGACCTGGGCGATGGTGGCATGGCCGAAGAACGTGGTCGGGAAGATCATCAAGGGATACACGGTCGCCGGCGCGGCCCTTCCTGACTTCTGGACGGCGCTGTGCCTCAGCTTCGTCTTCTACTTCACGCTGGGCATCGCGCCGGCGCCGTCGGGGCAGATCGATTCGTCCTACGGCGTACCCACGGTCACCAATTTCGGCCTCCTGGATGCCGTGATCGCCGGCAGGCCGGACGCGGTGTGGAATGCGCTGGCGCACCTCGCGTTGCCGGTCTCCACGCTCGTCATCATCAATGCGGCGTCCATGGCTCGACTGACCGCCGCCAGTGCGATGGTCGCGCTCGAACAGGACCACATCAGATTCGCCACCGCGCTCGGGGTGCCCCGACGCCGAGTGGACTGGTATGTGGTGCGCTCGGCGCTGCCGACATTCGTCTCCACCTCATCGCTCGTCTACGCGGGAAGCCTGGGCGGGGCGGTGATTGTCGAGACCATCTTCGGATGGGCCGGCCTGGGTCAGTACGGCGTTGACGCGATCCTCCGGTCCGACTATGCGGCGCTGCAGGGATTCGTGATCGTCGCGGGAGTGTTCACCGCGGTCGTCTACGCCCTTGTCGAAATCGCATACCGGATAGTGAACCCGAGGGCACGAGTATGAAGACGGTAAGGTCGGTTCTGCAATACTCTCGGCACGATGGTGCGTTCCTGACCGGCGGCATCATTCTCATCGTGGCGATGGTCCTGGCGATCATCGGTCCGTATATCACCCCGTACGACCCGCAGACGTCGAGCCCCGACGTCTATATTCCGCCGTCGCCCGAGCACCTGTTCGGGACGGATTCGGTGGGGGCGGACGTCTTCTCGCGGACGATCGCGGCCTTCCGCATAGATGTGTTCATGGCCGTGGCGGCGGTGACCGCCTCGTCGGTCATCGGCACCCTGCTGGGCGCGTTGGCGGGGTTCAGCTTCTCGTCAAAGCCGGGGCAGGCGTTGAGCTGGGTCATCCTGCGTCTGGCCGACATGGCGCAGTCCTTTCCCGTGTTCATCATGGCATTCGCCCTGGTTGGAACCTTTGGCCCGAGCATCAGGAACGTCGTGATAGCGATCGCGTTCGTGTCCATCCCGGCGTTCCTGCGGCTGTCGCGCGGCGCCGTGTTGACGGCCGAGAAGGAGGCCTACGTCGACGCCGCAAGAGTGATGAGTCTTCGTGAGCTGAGGATTCTCATTCGCCATGTCCTGCCGAACTCACTGGAACCCGTCATCGCGAACCTGTCCGTGTCCCTGAGCCAGGCGATTCTCATGACCGCAGGCTTGTCGTTCCTCGGTGCGGGCGTCAGGCCGCCGACGCCTGAATGGGGACTGATCATCTCGGCCGGCTCGTCGGGTCTGGTGACCGGGGCGTGGTGGATCACCGTGCTTCCGGGCCTGGTGATGGCCGCGACGATCGTCGGCTTCGCGCTGCTCGGCGACGGCGTCCGACGCTACCTGAATCCGTCCGACCGGCAACGGCGGATGCTGGCATCGGCGGGAAGGGGTGCGGCATGACGGGCCTGCTGGAGGTGGAGAACCTGAGCATCGGTTTCCCGGCCACGGACGGAACGATCACCACGGTGGTCGACAAGGTGTCCTTCACCGTCGAGCCGGGGGAGATGCTCGGCATCGTCGGCGAGTCGGGCAGCGGGAAGTCCATGACGATGTCGGCCTGCATGCAGCTGATTCCGCAACCAGGCCGGATCCTCCAGGGCAGCATCCGGTTCGACGGCACCGAGCTCGTCGGTCTGCCGGACTCGCAGATGCGCCGGCTGCGGGGTCGGGACATCAGCATGGTGCTCCAGGACGCCATGACCGCGCTCCATCCGGCGATGACCGTCGAGCGGCAGATGGCGAATGTGTTGACGGCGGGTCAGTCGATGTCGCGCCAGGAGGTCCGTCGCCGCTCCATCGAGACGCTGGAAATGGCGGGTATCCCCGATCCGGAGGAACGGCTCAAGGTGTACCCCCACCAGCTCTCCGGCGGACTTCGGCAACGTGTGATGATCGCGATGTCGATCCTGAAGCGGCCACGGCTGTTGATCGCCGACGAGCCGACGACAGCGCTCGACGTGACGCTGCAGGAGCAGATCATCGAGCTCTTCCGGGCGCTGAATGCCGAACTCGGCCTGAGCGTTGCCCTGGTGACCCACAACTTCGGGGTGGTCGCAGGCCTGACCGACCGCACGATCGTCATGAAGGACGGTCTCGTTGTCGAGGAGGGGACGACCGACCAGATCCTGCTGCAGCCGCGCCAGCCGTATACCCAGAGGCTCCTCGCCGCTGTTCCGTGGGTCGACGATCCGCGCACGGACGAGATCAAGGCCCGGCCCGAGGAGCAGGCGATCGTGGTCAGGGACGTCGTCTGCGACATGCGTCCGGCCAGCATCATCGCCTCCAGGAAGAGAACGATACGGGCCGTCGACCACGTCAGCCTCGTGGCCTATCAGGGCCGGTGCCTCGGTCTCGTGGGCGAGTCCGGGGCCGGAAAGACGACCCTCGCCAGATCCATACTGCGGCTCATCGACGTCGACCAGGGCAGCATCGTTCTGAACGGGACGGACATCACCAGCCTCGGCGGCAGGGAACTCCGCGAGAAGCGACGCACCATTCAGATGGTTTTCCAGGATCCGTACACGTCGTTGAGCCCGCGCCGAACCGTCGAGCAGATCGTCGCCGAACCGATCGACGTGCTGGGCATAGCACTGTCGCAGCCGGTCGGGGACCGAGTCGCCGATCTCCTGAGGCTCGTCGAGCTGTCTCCGGATCTGCGCAGCCGATATCCCAGCCAGCTCTCGGGAGGGCAACGGCAGCGCGTGGCGATTGCCCGCACTCTTGCCGCGGAACCCCAGATCATCGTGGCGGACGAACCCGTTTCGGCACTCGACGTGACGATCCAGCGCCAGCTGATCGATCTCTTCGCGCGGCTTCAGCGTGACCTGGGGTTGACCCTGGTCATCGTCGCGCATGACCTCGGCCTCGTGCGAGCGATGTGCGACCAGGTGGCCGTGATGAGGAACGGGCGGCTGGTCGAGTATCGGGATTCCGAGGACATCTTCCTCGATCCGAAGGATCCCTACACCCAGCAACTCGTGGATGCTGCTCGCAGCCTGGGCGTCGGCAAACTGCATTCGTGGGACGACTCGGGGGGCAGGAGGTCCGGGTCGCCGTCCGTCGGCAACGAGGAATCGTCGCCGGTGTCTACCGGCGGGAACGCCGAGGCGGATCGGGGTGGTGCGATGGTCTGATCCGGGGTGTTGAAAGATAAATCCCCAGCGGGCCGGGTCGGCGTGAATCCGAACCGTCCCGGCAAGAAAACAACAGACTAGTAGAGAGAGACTTACTGTGCCTAATGTGACAATTGAATGGCTTCCGCGTACCCTCGAGGAGCGCCGCACGGTCATCAAGGCAGTGACCGATGTTCTGATGGATGTCGGCGGCGTCACTCGCCGGGACACGATCAGTGTGAACTTCATTCACGCCGACCCCGAGATGGGGGGATTCGGCGGGCTGCTGGGCTGTGATCGTGAAGACTTCCACCGATGACCACGTCGTGGTGGCTGGACAACGTCCTGGTTGACCGTCGGGTCGTGCCCGGTGAGGACGGTGCGGCCAGTACGGAGACGGAACGCTGTGCCGTCCTGATCGACGACGGCAGGATCGCGGAGGTCCGGCAGGCGCCGGCTCCGCAGGGCGAGCAGGCGGTGGTCGATGGCGAGGGCCTCCTCATGCTGCCCTCCCTGCGGGACACGCACGTTCACCTGGACAAGACCTTCTTCGGCGGGCCGTGGCGGTCCCCGACCACAGCGAGACCCTGGCCGGAGCGGCTGAAGGAGGAGGAACGTCTCCTCCCGGAGATGTCGGACGCGATCCCGGTGCGCAGCAACGCCATTCTCGACTTGCTGATCTCGAACGGCACGACGGACGTCGTCGCCCACTGCAATGTCGACCACGTCATCGGAACCCGCAATGTGGAAAGGCTTCTCGAGGTTCTCCGGAGCCGGGACGACGTCAGCTGGGAGCTGACCGCGTTCCCACAGCACGGCATGCAGGAAGGAAAGATCAAGCCCCTGCTGGCAAAGGCCATGGAAGCCGGTGCCACGATGGTCGGTGGGCTGGATCCCGGCTCGGTCGACAAGGATGTCCTCGGCATTCTGGATGACATCTTCGGCCTGGCCGTTCACTACGACGCCAAGCTCGATTTCCACCTGCACGATCCGGGGACGCTGGGATTGTTCGAGCTCAACCGCATCGTCGACTACACCCTGAACGCCGGCTGGCAGGGACGGGTGTCGCTGAGCAACGCCAATGCTCTGGGCAATGTCGACCCGGGGGCCGCCCGGGCGGCAGCGGAGCGGTTGGCGGAAGCGAAGATCGCGGTCGGCACCACGATGGCGCCCGGTGGCCCGGTGATCCCCGTGGACATGCTCGACGAGGTGGGCGTCACGGTGAGCCTGGGAAGCGACAGCATCACCGACATCCTCACCCCGTTCGGTCAGGGCGACATCCTCGAGCAGTTGTGGATGCTCGCGCAGCGGTTCTCGTGGTGCGACGAGTGGGCGTTGGCCAAGACGCTGCACTTCGGCACCGGCGAGCCCGGCCGCTGGGCCGACGACCGGACCCGGGCCTGGCCGACGGTCGGCGCGGCCGCGGACTTCATGTTGGTCAGGGCGACCTGTGGCGCGGAGGCGCTCGCCCGCCGCTCCATCAGGTCGGCGGTCTACCACCGGGGCACGCTGACGTACCGGCG
>NZ_JARKPQ010000400.1 GCF_029975155.1 Propionicimonas sp.
GTGGGCGCCTTTGCGCCGAACCACCCAAGCCCGCATCGGACTCCCCCGCGCAGGCATGGGCATGACCACGTCGACCGTCCTGGAACTCCAGGCGGCGCTCGCCGCCGCCAGGGACGCCGTCCATGTGCCGCTCGACGTGGACCCGCTCCTGGACGGAATGGCCGCTCTCGGCCTGGGTGCGCCCACCGTACTGCACAGCAAGGCGGCCGATCGCAGCGTCTATCTGCGGCGTCCCGATCTCGGGCGCGCCCCCGACGGCTTGGACCTTCTACCTACCGGCTCGTGGGACGTCGGGTTTGTGGTCGGTGACGGATTGTCGTCCAAGGCAGTCGCCGAGCACGCCGTCAACCTGCTCACCGCGCTGGCAGAAGCTCTCGGCGACTCGGGGCTCACACTTGCCCCACCCGTCCTGGTCACCCAGGCTCGGGTCGCCGTCGGCGACTGGATCGGGCAGACGATGGGGGTCCGCACCGTGCTGATGCTCATCGGGGAGCGCCCCGGCCTGAGCGTCGCCGACAGCCTCGGCATCTACCTCACCCACGAACCTCGTCCCGGCCGCACCGACGCCGAACGCAACTGCATCTCCAACATCCACCCGCCCGAGGGGCTCGGCTACGCCGAGGCTGCAGCGACCGCCGGACGTCTCGTCCGCGGCGCCCGCGCGCTGGGACGCTCAGGGGTCGATCTCAAGGACGTTTCCGGGCCGGCCGAACTGTCCTGAGCCGACCCGTCCCGGGTGATTGGTGCACCCCCTGTGCGGCGGGGCGTTTGGGCGACCTTACCGTCACCATCCGTGGTGATGGTGTTCTTCCCGCCAGTGCGCCACAGCGTTTGGCGATGTCAGCCGTCGTGAGCACTCGGCTGCCTGCCCTCATGCCCCCGACCTGCACCAGAAGCCACCAAGAAGACGCTGCCCTCACGACAAGCACAAGAAATGGCGACCGGGTCTGCCGGAGCCGCAGTAAGGCTTCTCCGGCAGACCCGGCACTCAGATTCGGCAGCGCGGGTCAGACCAGCTCTTCCGCCCGGTCCTTCAGGCCACCGGACAGGGCGTACTCCTCTTCAGGTGACAAGACCAGCCGTTTGCGCCCGAATACGGCAAACAGCACCAGGGCCGCGATGTAGACCACGACGATGGTGTAGATCGCGGCGGTGTAGTCGGGGTTGAGCAGCACGCCGACGAAGATGGCCAGCGCTATCACGCCGGCGATGACCGCCCCGGGAACTCCGAAGGGGCTCGGGTGCGGACGTGCCGCAGCGGGGGACTTCATCCGCAGGATAACGAAGGACGTCATCTGCAGAAGGTACGAGAGCACAGCGCCCCACACCGCGATGTTGAGCACCACCGAGCCGGCCGCCTCGCCGCCGTACTGCACGATGAACAGCGAGATGAAGCCGATGACCGCGCCCACCGCGAGGGCGAGGTAG
>NZ_JARKPQ010000015.1 GCF_029975155.1 Propionicimonas sp.
ACGGCGTCGTCGACGATGCGCTGCTCACGCACCTGTACGGCACCCCTCTGCACGTCGTCCGCACCGTTCAAGGCGACTTGTTCGTCCGAGGAGAGTGAACACCATCATGGAATCGATCTTCGTGTGCCTTTAGTTCCAGACCGACTGGGGGCAGGTGATGACATCGTCCTTCATGCGCAACGCCTTGATCGGAGGCACGCTCGTGCCGATCGCCGCGGGGGTGATCGGCGACTTCGTCGTCGTCCGTGGCACTGCCTGCGCCGCGCAGGCGCTGGGCCACGTCGGCCTGCCGGGCGCCCCCGGGGCCGGACTGCTCGGGCTGCCGGTCACCCTCGGGCTGGCAGTCTTCTGCGTCGGCGGCGCGATCGTGATCGGTGCACTCGGACGCCGCCGCGCGGGGGATCGTGAAGTCGCGACGGGCACCGTGCTCGCTTTCGCCGTCGGCCTCGGCCTGTATTTCTCCTCGCAGGCCACCCGCAGCTCGTCCACGATGACCAACGTGCTGTTCGGCAACCTGCTGGCCATCTCGCCGCAGGAGCTCATCGTGTTTGCGGCCTTCCTCGTCGGGGTCGTTGCCGTCGTCTGCGCCGTCTTCCGGCCGTTGCTGTTCGCCTCGGTGGACGAGCGGGTCGCGCGCTCCCGCAGGGTTCCGGTGCGGGCTCTTTCGGTGCTGTTCATGGTGCTGCTCGGTCTGGTCGTGACCATGTCGGTGCAAGTGGTGGGCACTCTGCTGCTGTTCGCGCTCGTCGTCACCCCGGCGGCGACCGCCATCATGCTCACCCCGCGGCCCGGCCGGGCGATCGCGCTCGCTCTGGTGCTCAATCTGCTGTCGGTGTGGGCGGGGCTGGTCCTGGCCACCATGTTCAGCCTGCCGCCGAGCTTCTGCATCGTCACCATCGCCTGCACGATCTGGCTGGTGGTCCGCCTCACCGGACGCTCACGTCAGGTGCAGCTGTAGAGCGTGGTCGAGTCGTTCGGGACCAACAGCGAGCGGACTGTACCGACGGCGAGCGAACTGGCCGGCAAGGCTCAGCCGACCAGCGATTCCAGCACACCGCGTGCCTCGATCATCGCCGGCCCGTACCAGAACAGGGCCCGTCCCGGCACCGGCACCGTGCGTGTTCCCGCAGGAAACGCCTCGGGTCCGTCGTCCGGGCCGAACGGATAGGGCTCGTCGGGCAGCAGCACCGCATCCACGCCACCTCCGGCAGCGAGGATGTCCGCCACCTCGGCGTGCGGATAGCGTCCCCCGCCGCCGCCCCTGCCGTCGGCTGCGGCGTTCGCCCAGCCCAGCCGACGCACGAGATCGTCCGCATAGGTCTGGCGACCCACCCAGATCCACGGATCACGCCAGATCGGCACCGCGACGCGCAGCCCCGGACGAGCCGCCGGCGCGTCCCAAACTTCGCGTGCCCGCGCAAGCCAGGCCGGCTGCTCGG
>NZ_JARKPQ010000019.1 GCF_029975155.1 Propionicimonas sp.
GCCCACGCCGACGAGCACCATCCGCATGCCGTGCCAGCCGCGGCGCCAGGTCAGCAGCGCGATCACGAGCGCGGCCAGTACCCCGCCGACGATGGCGACGAGCGAGAGCCGCAGCCCCGACCAGCCCAGCACCAGGACGCCCCACACCCCGGCCGTGCCGGCGCCGCCGGTGATGCCGAGCACGTCCGGGCTGGCCAGCGGATTGCGGAGCACCGACTGGAACACCGCGCCGGCGAGTCCGAGGCACATGCCGACGATCACCGCGGCGAGCGCACGCGGCAGCCGCAGGTCGAGGACGACGAAGCGGGTGGTGCGACTGGCCCGTCCGGTGAACGCCGACCACACCTCCGCTGGGGACAGGCCTGCCGCCCCGAGCATCAGGGCCAGCACGAACAGAGCGAGCATCAGCACCAGCAGGACGCCGCAGACGAGGACCGTCCGCCGCCGGAGCCGGGTCCGCCACGCCCGGGTGACCGACCCGGAGGCGGCGGAGGTGGCCAGGGCGCTCACAGCGACACCGCCTTCCGGCCGCGGACCAGGGCGATGAAGACCGGCGCACCGATTCCGGCGAGGACGATGCCCACCTGCACCTCGCCCGGACGCGCGAGCACCCGGCCGACCACGTCCGCGCCGAGGAGCACCAGCGCCGCCGCCGGTGCGGAGAAGGCCAGCACCCAGCGGTAGTCGGGGCCGGTGGCCAGGCGGACGAGGTGCGGCACGATCAGCCCCAGGAAGGCGATCGGCCCGCAGACGGCCGTGGCGGCGCCCGCGAGCAGGACGACCACGCCGCCGGCGAGCAGCCGGGACTGGTTCACCGGCAGGCCGAGACCGTGCGCGGCGTCGTCGCCGAGTGCGAGCAGATTCAGTGGCCGGCCCAGCAGCAGGGCCAGTGTGCCGCCGATCAGGAGTGCCGGCAGCGCGGGCAGGAGCACGTCGAAGCCGCGTCCGGCGATCGAACCGACCTGCCAGAAGCGCATTCGGTCGAGCGACTCCTGGCTGGCCATGAGCACGCCCGAGACGAGCGAGAGGAACGACGCCGCGACGGCGGAGCCGGCCAGGGCCAGCTTCACCGGAGTGGCGCCGTCGCGGCCGCGTCCGGCGATCAGCCAGACCAGGACGGCGGCGAGGCCCGCGCCGGCGAACGCGAACCACAGGTACTGCCCGGGCGAGCTGGCGTCGAACGCGGCGATGCCGATCACCACCGACAGCGCCGCGCCCTGGTTGATGCCGAGGATGCCCGGATCGGCGAGCGGGTTGCGGGTCACGCCCTGCGCGACGGTGCCGGCCAGACCGAGGGCCGCTCCGGCGACCAGGCCCACCACCGTGCGCGGCAGCCGTTTGCTGATCACGGCGATGTGGTCGGGGTTGGCCGGATCATGACGCAGGAAGGCGTCGACGACGGTGTGCAGGCCGATGTCGGACGCGCCGATCGCCAGGCTGGCCGCGGTCACGAGGACCAGTCCGGCCAGCAGGACGAGAGCCGCCGCCAGCCGCGTGCGCGCCGGACGGGACCGCGGGTCGCGGCGTCCCGCCCGGCGCGTGCCGGGAAGTGGCTCAGCCAGCACTCTTGGCCGCTGCCGCGGCGAGCTGCGGCACGTACTGGTCCAGCATCCACGGGATCGAGAGGACGGTCGGCGCGCTGGACGCCATCACGAACGATTCGCCCACGATCGGCGCGAACCGGCCGTCCTTCACCTGCGGCATGGCCGCGACCAGCGGGTCGGCGGTGAACGCGTCCGCGTCCTTCTGGCTGCCGAAGTAGGCGACGAGCACGTCCGAGTCGAGCTTCGACAGCTTCTCGAAGCTGAGCCCGTAGAAGTAAGTACCCTCGTCCGGCTTCGGGTCGAGCTCGGCGACCGACGGCGCCACCGTCATGCCGAGTTCGACCAGCAGCTGCACGCGCGGGTCGGTGGAACGGTAGATGTTGAACACCTCCGGTTCGTTGGCCGCCCCGTAGACGAACGTCTTGCCCTTCAGCTCGGGGTGCTCGGACGCGAGCGTCGCGACCTTCGCCCGCGTGTCCGAGACCAGTTGCTCGGCCTCGTCCGCCAGACCCAGTGCCTTGCCGACGAGCGTGGCCTGGTCCTGCCAGGTGGTCGCCCACGGCTTGTCCGGGTAGGCCACGACCGGCGCGACCTTGCTGAGGGCGTCGAACTCCTCCTGCGTGAGGCCGGAGTAGGGCGCGAGGATCACGTCCGGCTTGACGGCGACGAACTCCTCGACGTTGACCTCGCCGCTCTCGCCACCCTTCAGCAGGGTGGGGGTCTGGCCGCCGAGGGCCTTGATCGCTTCCGCGTCCCAGGGCAGGACGCCGTCCACGCCCCCGTAGGGGTAGGCGGGCATGGCGACCGGGACGATGCCGAGGGCGAGCACCGCGTCCTGTGCGGACCAGCCCCACGTGGCGACGCGCTCGGGCTTGCTCTCGATCACCGCGTCACCCAGTGCGGACGTGATCGTGACGGGGAAGGTGCTGGCCGTAGCGGCGGTGTTCGCCGTCTCCGCGGGCTGGTTGGCAGGGCCCGGGGAGGTACACGCGGCGAGACCGGCGACGAGCCCCAGCGAGGCGACCGCGGCGAGCAGTCGCCGGCGGCGGACGGGTGCATATCGGTGCATGGTTCTCCTGTCGTTCATTTAGGCAAGGCAAACCTAACCTAATTGCAGGCGGAGCTGTCCACGTCCCACCCCGCTCCGAGCGCCCACCCACCCGGGCGCCACCCCGCCCGGGCGCCCACCGACCCCACCCCGTCCCCGGAAGCTGCCCAAAGTTGCCGTGGG
>NZ_JARKPQ010000044.1 GCF_029975155.1 Propionicimonas sp.
GGTGAGGACAGCAGCCCGCAGACGTTCTCGATGACGACCCACTCGGGCCACTCCGAACAGGGTTGCCAACTCGACGAGCGTCGCGCCGTAGCGGTACTGCTCCACCAGTTCGTCGATCTGGTCGGATCAAGAGGAATCTGAGCCATCTCAAGTGACCGCACCATCCGACCCTGGAGTCCACCACCGTAGGTCCGGACGAACGCCGGTCCTGCTTGTAAAAGCCCCGTGACCTGCGCAGAGACGGTGTTGTCAAGGGTGGGCAGGGGTTCTCAAACCCTCTACGCAGATCCGTGCTCAACCCGCGACGTGATCGGGGAGGGTGTCGCCCCTGCCTGGCGGCTGGCGTCCTGACCCAGTCCCGCTGGACGGGCATCGGGCCAGTCACCAGTTGCTCCAATCAGTACTCGGTCCTGCGGTCAAAACCGAGGGTGGCTACGAGGTCTTCGTGGAGTTGGAACCAGACGCGGTGGCAGGAGTCGATGTTGGTTCTGTCGACCCATTCGTTCTGGCCGGCCTGCGCGCGGCGAAGTGCTGCGTCGAAGCGAGTATCGGACCCGGCGAACCTCGCCAGCACGCCGGCCAAGCGTTCGATCAGCGGGGCCAGGGCCGTGTTGAGGGCGGCGAGTTCATCGAGGATGCGGGCGTCCCAGGCGGGGTCGATGTGGTCGTTGGGAGCGAGCCTGTCTTCGCTGGTAGGTTTCACCTGCCAGTCGGTGCACGCGCGCACGAGGCGCGCGTTGAGCGGGAGGAAGTCGCGGTAGACGGCCCCGATCACGTCGTCGGGGTCGGCGCTTGCGCGCTCGTCGGCAAGCTGGCGCTCGTTCTCGGTTCTGCCTTCCTCGGTGAGCGACCACCCTCCCAGGCCCGCGAACGAGTTGTATTGCACCCAACCGCGCTGCTGGGCGTCGTGCAGTATCTCGCCCGTTCGGTCGTGGTTGATCCTGGCGCGCTCGGCGATCGCGGCGCTGTCGGCCAAGCCGAGCAGACGTACTGCATGCAGGACCAGCAAGGACGGCGGTGAGGGCCGGGTCATGCTCGGTCGCCCTGCCGGGTGGTGAGCCGGGTGAAGTGCTGCTGGCACGCTTGGGGGGAGCGGAAGCCCATTGCGTCGGCGATCTGCGCCCAGGTCAGCCCAGCGGTCCTGGCCGTGAACAGCAACCCGGTCTCGACGCCCTCGACTTCTGCCCGGGCCGCCGGAAGGAGAGCGAGCGCGTGGAGCAGGTCGTCGGGGTCGAGGTTCGCGGAGCGCCACAGGGCGAACTGCGTCAACTCGACGGCCGTGGGCGGGATCGGTTCAGGCCGCCACGGGCGGGCGGCCAGCCCATCAGCACCGAGGGCGAGAAGCCGGTCTCGCGCCTCCTGCTCGCGGCGCGCTTGGGCGTGATCTGTCTCGGCTGACTGGTCGAACTCGCGCTTGCGTTCCATGCACCCATCCTCGACAATCAACATAATGTTGTCAACATCACGTTGATGGGTGAAGGTATGGTCATGACACTACGGAATGCGACAGCGGACACCTGCGGTGGCAAGGCGGCGGCGCTGGCTGTGCTGCTGGGGGCGGGCCTGCCGGTGCCGGACGGCTTCGTCGTGCCCTTCGCCGCCTACCGTGCCGCCCGGAGCGATCCCAGGTTCTCGGTGTCCGAGCCAGTGAGGGAGGCGATTGCCCAGCACCTTGCAGAGCTGGGCGATCCGCCTGTGGCCGTGCGCTCATCGGCCGCGGACGAGGACACCCCCGGCGCGTCCGCGGCCGGTCAGTACGAGAGCGTGCTGGCCGTTCGCGGGACACAGGCGGTCGCGGAGGCGGTTCGGGTCTGCTGGGCGTCGTCGTCCTCGGCACGCGCCACCGGCTACCGAAACCACCTGGACGACAGCGCCGTAGGCGGTGAGCCGGACATGGCGGTGCTCGTCCAACGTCTCATCGATGCCGACGTGTCCGGCGTGATGTTCACCCCGACACAACCCGGCGACAGCACCCGGATCGAGGCGTCGTGGGGCCTGGGCGTCAGCATCGTCGGCGGAACCGTCACCCCGGACACCTACGAAGCCGCACCGGACGGAGGCATCCGTCGCACCATCGCACACAAGACAACACGCCTCGATCGCACCCACGACAGCACCGGCATGACCGTCTACGACGTGCCCGAGCGACAGCAGACGCTCTCGACACTGGACGATGCGTCCGTCACAACCCTGGCGGACCTCGGTCGCCGGATCGCGGCCCTTCTCGGCCAACCCCAGGACATCG
>NZ_JARKPQ010000052.1 GCF_029975155.1 Propionicimonas sp.
AAGTCCGGACGCACCGGCACCGCTTCGGCCTCGTCCAGGTGGGTGCGGTACTGCAACCGCGAACGCCCGCCGAGCGGCTTGAACGCCTCCCGCAAGGCAACCGTGACGAAGTCCTCGAAGATCGTCGCCATGTTGAACAGATACCCCGACACCAGCAGGTCGCCCACCCGCTGTTCGAACGACCGTCCCGCCAGCACCAACTCCGCCAACTCCAACGCGGGCACGTACCGGGCGTTCAGCCGCGACGCCACCCACGAAGGCCGGGCACCGTCCCGCCCCGGTGCGGTCACATCCGCCAACTGCAGCCGCAGTCGCTGCAACCCCGTCCGATGCCGGACGCCGACCCCCGGCGTGCGCAGCAGCTGCTTCACCGCCGCCAACAGCACTTGGTTCTCGGCGATGTCGACGGTGAACTCGTCGTAGCGCACCTCGAGTGGAATACTCCGCCCCCAGCGGCGCCGCAGCTGGTCCGCCTCCCGCACCCGCCCCCGCAAGACCGCCGAGGTCTCGTCCACGGTGACATAACCCTTGAGTAGCCCCTGCTCCAGCGCGCGCTTCGCCAACCGCACGAACGCGTCTGCGAGGGCCTCGGGCAAGTCGGCGTCGGCGTCCAACTGCGCCCAGTTGTCGCACCAGAAGTCCGGGCGCCGCGCGTAGCCCATCAAGAAGACCAGCCGGCTGATGTCGATCTTCGGCTCGATCACCACCTGCAACCCGGCCACCGTGACGACGCCGATCTGGCTGCCCGGTGTCACCTCCCACCAGCCCGGACGGTCGGTCGGCCAGACCTGGACGACCCCTGCGGCGGTGAGGGCATCGACGACCTCACGCCGCAGCTCGACCAGACGCGAAGGGTCGCCCTCACGCAGGATCAGCGGGTTCGTCGCCACCACTCCCCGCCTGGTCCGAGGCCAACCGGCCGGCCACGCGGGACCGGATCGTGTCGAGCCCATACCGCGCCCGCACGTCGATGCCGTCGCCGTAGTGGTGTTCCTCCAACAGCGGCAGGATCGCCGTCCGCCACACCCGCTCCAGCCCGCCGTCCGAGTACACCGCCGGGCGCATGAAGTACGACGGCCCGATCTTGAAGTCCTCGTCCTCGATCCGTCGATTCAGCTCGTCCAACAGATCCGCCACCGTGACGTCGCGGCCGGTCTTGGTGAGCCACCGATGGAGCACGTCGTTGGTCGGCGGCTCGGACGGATGCAGCGGCACGAACGCGAACCGGCGGCGCATCGCCGCGTCCACCAGGGCGCTCGACCGGTCGGCGGTGTTCATCGTGCCGATGATGAAGACGTTCTCCGGGCGTGTGAACCCGATGTCGTCATCGGTGGCATACAGCAGGTCGACGTTCTGGCTGCGGTACTCCATCAAGAGGTAGAGCTCCCCGAGGATCTTCGCCAGGTTGCCGCGGTTGATCTCGTCGAGG
>NZ_JARKPQ010000056.1 GCF_029975155.1 Propionicimonas sp.
AGCTGCCCGGATCAGGCGACGCGGCGGGCCGCCTGGGTGACCCAGTGGCACAGGTCGCCGGGGTGTTCCAGGGGTTGGTCGATCGGGACGGTCACCGGCGTGACCCCGTCGAGGCACAGGCAGGCCAGTTCGAGCTGTTCCGGGCTGATCGATCGCACCGACACCACGATCGGCTCGAAGGCCGGTCCGTCCGGGGCTCCCTGGACGAGGGCGACCAAGTGCTCCTGGTGTGCGCGTTCGAGCTGCTCGCGAGCGGACTCGCCGTACAGGAGCCAGGCGTCGGGCCCGGCGGAGAAGTACTGGTCGAGGGCCACCGGCACGACCCCCGCGCGGCGTTCGTCGGTCGCGGGAGTGAGCACCGTGACGGCGTCCAGGTCGAGCGAGATGACCACCAACTCGTCCGACTCGTCGGTGGCTGCCCAGCCCGTCCGGTGCAGGGTGAGCAGTTCGGCGATGTCCGGCTGCTCGACCAGCCGGAGGGCGTCCCCGCAGCGCCCTTCGAGGCGCAGGACGCCGAGTCCCGGCAGGCTCGCCCGGCAGCTGATCCGGATGCGTCCCTCCGGCGTCTGGGCGCCGTGCGCGAGCACCAGGTACGCCGCGCCGGAGCGATCGACCACCAGCCCCACCTGGTCGGCGTCGGCCAACTCCTCAGCCGCGTCACCGAGAGCGGTCAGCCGGGCGTACGCACAACCGGCCAGGATCGTCCGCGCGCGTACCTCTGGTCGCAACTGCTCGCGCCGTGACTTCATGCATCCTCCGGACGTCTCAGAACTTTAGGTAAGACTTTAGGTAAGGCTTCCCTTACCAAAATCCTAGCGCCCTGAGCGGTCGGTTGGTGCGGGGCGTCCCGCACTGCGGAAGGCTTCGCGCTCGGCCGGGGTCCGGCGCGAGGGCGGGCGCACCACCGAATTATGTGACGAAGTCGGCATTAAAACACCTTGAGCTGTTTATGCAACAGCAGGCTTGCCTATTGTGGTCGGCGCATTTCCGCGCGTCCAGAAGTACGTAATACATACACCCGACTCCGACGCTCTGAGGGCATCAACATGCTCTTGACTAGGTCGGTAACCCGCAGGCGACCAACCGGAAGGGGATATTTGAGTCAGGCATGCCTAACTTATTTCGCGCTTGACGATTTCCCATTTCGGGGTAAGGTTTGAGACAAAAGGAACCCCACCGATCCAGAGGAGTTGAAATGACTGTGATGCCGGCCGTGCAGGAGTGCACCGTCACCACCTGCGGCTACAACCAGGGCGGGTGCCACGCCTTCGCGATCACCGTCCGCGCAGAGGACGCCGCGTGCGCCACCTTCATCCCGTTGGAGACCAAGGGCGGCGTGGCTCAGGGCACGGCCCAGGTCGGCGCGTGCTCGCGCAGCGACTGCCGTCACAACGCCGACCTCGAGTGCACCGCCGACTCGGTGCGCGTGGGAGCGGGCGCGGCCGGCATGTCCGCCACCTGCCTGACCTACGAGCCGGCCTGACCGCCGGCCGGATCCGTCGAGCCCGGGCACCCAGAGTGGGGTGCCCGGGCTCGGCTGCGTCTGGACCGGGACGGATGAGAGCGCGACCACTAGACTGAGGAGCGCGCGCCCGGATCGCTGTCGGACCGGGCTGTCACGATACTCGGACCACGACGTGGCTGTGCCATCGCGAGCGCAGCCCGACCCGAAGAAAGGCCAACGATGACCCAGCCGACCTACCTCGATCCCAACCAGAGCCCCGAGCGGCGGGCCGATGACCTTCTCGGCCGCCTCACCCTGGAGGAGAAGGCAGGTCAGCTGACCCAGTACTTCTACTTCGGCACCGGTGAACTGCCGGATCCGGCCGTGCTCGAGGCGATGAGCGAGGAAGAGCGGCAGGTCGTGCAACAGCCGTTGGCCGTGGAGGCCGCGCTCGAGCAGGGGGCCGCGGGTTCGGTGCTGTTCGTGGTGAACCCCGCGCTGCACAACCGGCTGCAGCGCAAGGCGATCGAGGGCAGTCGGCTGGGCATTCCGCTGATCTTCGGCTTCGACGTGATCCACGGGCTGCGGACGGTGCTGCCGGTGCCGATCGCGCTGGCCGCGTCGTGGTCTCCCGAGACGGCCGCCGAGGGGCAGGCCGTCGCGGCCCGCGAGGCGCGCGCCGTGGGTATCCACTGGACGTTCGCGCCCATGGTCGACATCGCCCGCGACCCGCGGTGGGGCAGGATCGTCGAGGGAGCGGGCGAAGACCCGATCCTTGGCGGTGCGGTGGCCGCCGCCCAGGTGCGCGGCTTCCAGGGCGAGCGCATCGGCGCGGACGAGCGGGTCATCGCCGGCCCGAAGCACTTCGCCGGCTACGGTGCGGCGCTCGGCGGACGTGACTACGACGACGCCGACATCTCCGACGCCGAACTCCACAACGTGTACCTGCCGCCGTTCCGGGCAGCGGTCGAGGCGGGCGCGGGCAACATCATGAGCGCCTACATGGATCTCAACGGTGTCCCGGCGAGCGGCAGCCGCTGGCTGCTCACCGACATCCTGCGCGACGAGTTCGGGTTCGACGGCTGGGTGGTCAGCGACGCCAACGCCGTCCGATCCCTCGCCACCCAGCACTTCGCCCGCGACCTCACCGACGCGGGCGCCCGGGCGCTGAACGCCGGTCTCGACATGGAGATGTGCATGTTCGACCCGGCCTTCGGGCGACTGCCGGAGGCCGTCGCCGCGGGCGTGGTCACCGAGGAGGCCGTCGACACCGCGGTGCGGCGCGTGCTGGAGGCCAAGTTCCGGCTCGGCTTGTTCGAGAACCCGTACGTCGACGAGGCCGCCGCGCCCGGCGTGCTGTCCGACGCCGTACATCGGGACGTGGCCCGGAAGGCCGCGGAGAAGACCTTCGTGCTGCTGAAGAACGACGGCATCCTGCCCCTGGCCGGCCAGAGGAGGATCGCCGTGATCGGGCAGTTGGCCGACTCCCCCCGCGACACGCTCGGTCCGTGGGTGTTCGACCATGACGTGGACGAGACCGTGACCATCCTCGAAGGCTTGCGTGCGCGGGCAGGGGAGGGCGTACAGGTCGAGCATGCGCCCGGCGTCCGTGCGGGTTCGCGGGTGTTCCCGTCGATGTTCGACCGGATGGACCACGGCCTGCCAACGGTCGCCGACGACTTCGATGACGACGCGGAGCTGGGCCGTGCGGTCGAGCTGGCCCGATCGGCAGAGGTCGCGATCGTGGTGATCGGCCAGAACCAGAACATGATCGGCGAGAAGGCCTCGACCTCCACCCTGGACCTGCCCGGACGGCAGCTCGAACTGCTCCAGGCCGTGGTCGCCACCGGCACCCCGACGGTTGCGCTGGTGATGTCCGGACGTCCGCTCGACCTGCGCTGGGCGGCCCGGAACGTGCCCGCGATCCTGCAGGTCTGGTACCCGGGCACGCGGGGTGGTGAGGCGGTGGCGAGCGCCCTGTTCGGCGACGTCGCACCCGCCGGCCGGCTGCCGTTCACCTGGCCGCGCACGGTCGGGCAGGTGCCGATGGTGTACAGCCACTACCGCACCTTCCAGCCCGAGGAGCAGGGCCAGCGTTACTGGGACGAGGAGTCGACGCCGCTGTGGGTGTTCGGTCACGGTCTCTCCTACGCCAGCTTCCGCTACGGCGACGCCCGGGTCGAACCGGCCGAGATCGGTGTCGGCGGCACCGCGACCGTCGCCGTCGAGGTCACCAACACCTCTGGTGTGGCCGCTGACGAGGTGGTGCAGCTCTACATCCACCAGCGCCACGGCACCTCCACCCGGCCGATCCGGGAGCTGAAGGGGTTCCAGCGCCTCACGCTCGTCGCCGGCGAGACCCGGACGGTCACGTTCGAGCTCGGCCCCGATCAGCTGCGCTACTGGAGCGCCGCCACCCGGGACTGGGTGCAGGACGCGACCGAGATCGACGTGTGGGTCGGTGGCTCGTCCGCCGTCACCGAGGGTACGGGCGCGCTGCTGACGGTGCGCTAGCTGTGGTCAGCGCGGGAGCGTTCGCGGCCGGCCTCAGCTGATCCGGATGCCGTAGAGCTTCTTGGCGTAGGTGCCGACCACGAGCATGTTGCCGTACACCGCGGGGGAGGCCTCGATGTTCTGCGACAGCTGCAGGGTGGAGTAGTCGACGCCGGTGTTGGGGTCGAAGAGGTGCAGCAGACCGCTGGAGTCGCCGACGATGCCATAGCTGTGGCCATCGGTGCCGGTGACCAGCAGCGGTGAGCTCCAGCCGAAGTGCTGCAGGGTGCGGTTCCACACGACCGCGCCGGTCTTCTTGTCCAGGGCCACGAGGGAGCCCTGCTTGTCCGACGTGGTCTTGGCGATGTTGAAGAACACCAGATCGGACACCTCACCGGTCCCGAGCACGGGTGTGGCCATCAGTCCGCCGTTGACGTCCTTGTTGTACTTCGCGTCCACCTGGTACTCCCAGACCTGGGCGCCGGTCAGGGCGTTGAGCTTGCGGATCGAGACCGGGCCGTGCGTGGCCGCGCCGGCACCCTCGCCGCGCTTGTCCATCTCGTTGCCGACGTACAGGAACGGGCCCTCGGCGGTGTCCTCCAGCACGATGGACGCGTCCGTGTCGTCACCGGTGGGACGGACCCAGACCACCTGCAGCGTCGTGGCGTCCCAGCAGACGATGTTGCCGTCGTTGTCGCCGGCGAACATCAGGTTGCGGTAGGCGGCTGCCGAACTCTCGATGCCGTGCCGGGACGAGTCCGGCGTCGTGTACCAGAGCTTGCTGAACTCCGGGTCGACGCTCACGGTCCTGGCCGCGGCATCGAAGGTCGCGTTCAGCTTCACCTTGTACACCAGGCCGTTCTCGCCGGGCTCGATCAGGGTGTCGCTCGCGGCGTTCACCAGGGCGGACGAGTCGAAGGCTCCCCAGTCGCGGGGGGCGCCGGCGTCCGTGCCGTCCCAGCCGGAGACCTCCTTGTTCTGGATGAGGTCGAAGATCCGGTACCGCCACGCGCCCTTGTTCGCACCGTTCTCGTTCAGCCCCATGCCGGCGTACAGCAGCGGGTAGCCGCGCGGGTCGACCGAGCCGGTGCCCTTGAACGCGAACCCGGTGGAGATCGGCGGCTTGGTCTGCCGCCCGGTGGCGAGGTCGAGCCGGTACACGTTGCCGTCCACGACGGGGTAGAGCACCTCGACGAAGCCCTTGTCGTCGATCTGCGTCTGGCTCAGGCCCATCGCTTCCTTGGTGGCCTTCGGCCAGTTGACGAGCAACGGCTGCCCCGTCCAGCCGGCCCCGGCCCAGTGGGATTTCTCGGCGTAGACGTCGCCGGTGTCCTGCGTCCAGACGACCTGCAGCTTCTTCTCCGACACGTCGGCGGTGCCGTAGGCGGGGGCGTCCCGGAAATTATTGCCGCGGAACGTGAGCACGCCCGGCACGTCGGTGTAGACCGAGGAGTCGCCGAACGCGACCGGCTGGCCCGGCTTGTACTCGGGGATCACCTGGTTGGCGCCGTCGAGCACCTTCCAGGTCACGGCGCCGGTGGAGTCGAGGATCGGCCGGCTGAACACACCGCCACCCTGCGCGGTCGGCGCGGTGAAGCCCGGCAGATCGGCCAGGTCAATGCTCAGCCGTGCCGGATCGGTCTCGGTGCTGCGGGACGGACTGGCAGTCGCGGTCGGCGCATTGGGGCGCGGCCCCGTCGCGATCGGGTCGGTCGCCGCGCACGCGGCCAGGCCGATCAGCATCGCGGAGGCCAGCCCACCCACGACGGCACGCGAACCACGGAGCCTCGGCATGCGTCCGCCTTTCATCGAGGTCAGGAGTCCACCCGGGAGTCTACGTGGGGACCTTCAGGCCCACGCCGTGACGGCGACGAAGGCGAGCGTGTTGGCGATCTCGACCAGTCCGATGGCCAGCGGACGTACCGTCCGCCTCGCCGCGAGCCAGGGCATCAGCCACGCCCGCAACAGGGTCGCGGCGAACAGGACGGGCCAGACCCAGCCGACGCCCGCCAGTGCGGCCACGAGCACGAGGAGACCGTGCCAGCCGATGGACGCGGCCAGCCACCGGACGCTGCCGCGCTCGCGGATCATCGTCTTCACGTAGAGCACCGTGCCGAACAGGAAGCCGAAGACGAATCCGGTGTGCACCAGCGCGGCGGCGCCGGTGGGCGTGGCCCACTCGGAGAGGAACGTGTCCGGCGTGACGAACCGGATCACGAGGACCATCAGGCTCGCGGCGGCCACCGTCAGCGCACCTCCGGCGAGGCTGCGCTCGCGGCGGGTGGCCGCCAGCCACAGTGCCCCCGCGACCAGCGGGCCGAAGGCGACGGCCCACCACAGCAACGCCGGGCCGACCGCGACGATCGCGGCCGCTCCGAACGCGACGGTCAGGCCCGACCACACCCGCATCGGCTGCTGGGCGGCCGCGCGTCGGCGCGGCGGCGCCTTCAGCCAGACGGAGACGGCGTTGAAGGCGAAGTAGCCGAAGACCCAGCAGCCGGCGACGAGCAGGAGTTGCGGTGCGGCGGGAGCGCCGTCCCGGACGCGCAGGATCCAGCCCACCACCAGCGGCAGCGACAGCATGAACCAGGCGCCGTGCTGCCGCGGCAGCCACCCCGGGGCGATGGGGGCACGTCGGTCACGGTCACGCGGCATCTGTCGATGCTAACGATCCTCGCGGCCTCACCGCGCAGGCGCGATGGAATCCCTTGTCGTGATCGGTGGGCGGGGTGCGGAATTCGGGCGTGTGTCATCTGGACGGGTGACCGCGCAGGCCCTATCATTCACACATCTGCTCATTTCGGGGGGGAGGAGCAAGATGCGCTACATCGTGCGTATCAGTGCAATGATCATCGGGGTCATCCTTGGCAGCGCCGTTCTGGCCAGCCTGCTCAGCCAGTTCCTCGTCAAGGCGGCGTTTGCCGGGCTCGACGCGGGTGGCCTGTTCGTGGGCCTGGCGACCATGGGCTTCATGGGTGCCATCCTGACCAGGGAGTCCTGGCTCACGGCCTGATCCGATCTGCCGGGCGGCCGAGTTCGGCGGCCCGCACCCTGTACCGGCCGGACGCGTGGCGGCGCGTCCGGCCCTCGGGCTGCCCGGGAAAGCCGAAGGCCCGGCGGATCGCCGGGCCCTCGCTCATCAGAGCGGATGACGGGAATCGAACCCGCATGACCAGCTTGGAAGGCTGGGGCTCTGCCATTGAGCTACATCCGCGTGCGGCCCAAGAGTAACGGAACCCGACGGCGGCCGCGTCCGCCGGTGCCGGGGCCGGCCGGCCGGGTGCCGAGATGACCTGCGTAACCGCGGTCGTTACTATTGCCGGGACTGTCTACGTCCGATCAGGAGCCCGCATTGCCCAGCACCGTCGAGCAGCTCAGCCCGTCCAGGGTCAAGCTCACCGTTGAGATCCCCTTCGCCGACCTGAAACCGCACCTCGATGCGGCCTACCGCGAGATCGCACAACAGGTCACCATTCCCGGGTTCCGAAAGGGCAAGGTGCCGAACCTCGTGATCGACCAGCGGTTCGGTCGCGGCATGGTGCTGCAGGAGGCGATCAACGCCGCCCTGCCCGGGGCTTTCGAGGCCGCGGTCGTCGAGGCGAAGGTGGTGCCACTGGGCGAGCCCGAGGTGGAGGTCACCAAGCTGGAGGACGGCGAACTGGTCGAGTTCACCGCGGCGATCGACGTCCGTCCCGACTTCACCGTCCCGGCGTTCAGCTCGCTCACCGCCGAGGTCGAGGCGAAGCGCTCGATCGAGGAGGACGTGGACGAGCGGATCTCCGTCCTGCGGCAGCGTTTCGCCACCACCACCGAGGTCGACCGCCCGGCCGCCGAGGGCGACCAGGTGACGATCAGCCTGGTCGGCGCCCGCGACGGTGAGCCGCTGCCGGATGCCTCCGCCGAGAACGTCACGTACGTGATCGGGTCCGGCGGCATGATCGACGGTCTGGACGAAGCGGTGACCGGCCTCAGCGCCGGTGAGGAGGCCACCTTCGCGTCCACCCTCGTGGGTGGCGCGCTGGAGGGCGAGCCGGCCGACATCACCGTGACCGTGAGCAAGGTGTCCGAGCAGAACCTGCCCGAGGTGGACGACGACTTCGCCCAGCTGGTGTCGGAGTTCGACACGGTCGAGGAGATGCGCGCCGACCTGGCGGAGCGGGTGGAGCAGCTGGTGGCAGCCGAGCAGGTCTCCAACGGCCGGGACAAGGTGCTGGAGGCACTGGTCGACGCCACCGACTTCGAGGTTCCGGAGCGGCTGCTGGAAGGCGAGGTCAGCTCTCGCAAGGCGCAGATCACCGACCAGCTGCAGCGCGCCGGCCTGACCCTGGAGCGCTACCTCGAGCAGGCCGACGAGGCCACCGACACCCCCGAGGCGTTCTGGGCGGACATCGAGAAGTCGACCCAGCGCAGCCTGAAGGCCCAGCTCATCCTCGACAAGATCGCCGAGGACGCCGAGGTCGGGGTCGAGCAGGCCGACCTGCAGGAACTGCTGGTCCGCAAGGCCTACCAGAACGGGTCCAGCCCGGAGCAGGAGGCCCAGCACATGATGGAGCACAACCACATCGGAGCCTGGATGCAGGAGATCCGCCGCAACAAGGCCCTCGGCCTGATCGTGGCGGAGGCGAAGGTCACCGACAGCGACGGCAATCCGGTGGATCTCTCCGGTGCCGTCACGGAGTCCGAGGCCGAGTAGGTCGTTCGCGAGCGGCGCCGTCACCTGTGGGTGGCGGCGCCGCTGCTTTCCGCCGGCTGCCCTGTCGCGATCCGGCCACTCCGCTCGTCCCGTCTGTCACCGGTGCCTCGTCCACAGGTTTGGGCGGCTCGATCGCGTCATCCACAGGTCGCGGATCCGCCTGACCGGAATTGAGCGCTGTTGCCGAAGGTGAGAGGTGTGCGGATAGACGAACTCCTCGAAGCCTCCAGAATTCTCGTTCTGAAGGACCACCCCCGGTGCTCGCGGACCATTCAGCGGGCGGCCGAGCACGGAGTGGTGGTGCCGATCCTGCCCGGCGTCTTCGTCCGTCCCGAACACGCAGACGACGTCGCGGCGCGGCTGCTCGCGGTGTCGGCGTGGTCGCCGGGCGCCGTCCACGGCCGGACGGCCGTCGCGCTGCTCTCCGGTGAGGCCGTTCCGATGCCGATCGAACTCCGCTCGCCGAACCGGACGGCGCCGGTGCGGTGGCTGAAGGTCACGCGTGGACACGTCCCCGGGGAGCACCGGAGGCGCTTTCGTGGCATCAGCACAGTGAGCGCCGAGTACGCCTGCCTCGAGGTCGCCGGCTCCGACCGTGGGGAGGCCGCTTTCGAGTTCCTGCGCCGGCGCCTGGTCACCCCGGCCGGATTGGCGGCGACGCTGCCCGCGTTCGACCACACCAGGGGCAACGCCGAGCGCAGGCGGATCGCACGCCAGGCCATCCGCAACCCGTGGTCGTTCGCGGAGGCACAGCTGCACGATCTGCTCCTGCGCGCCGGCGTGGACGGGTGGGTGGCCAACGAGCCGCTGTGGATCGGTGGGGTCCTGCTCTTCCCCGACATGTGGTTCCCCGAACACCGGCTGATCGTGGAGTTCGACGGCGAGGCCAGTCACACGAGCCATGAGCAGTTCGAGCGGGACCGGTGGCGCCAGAACACCATGGTGAAGGGCGAGCTCAGGGTGCTGCGGTTCACCTGGGCGATGCTGACCGAGCGACCGTACGAGGTGCTCGAGACGATCCTCTACATGCTGCGTCTGTCGTGATCCGGCCACTCGTGCTGGCGAATGTGACGGCTGAGCACGTTGGGACGCGTAGAGGGGCAGAATCGCGTCAGGCGTGCGCCGTCAGCGAACAGGGCGGCCAACACGGCGGAAATGGCGGAGGGAGCGGGTAGGTTCGCCTGCGTGAACGAACATCGAGCCAAATCGCTGGGCCTGTCCATGGCCGCCGGTGCCAGCGGCATCGGGATGACCGACTCGGTCTACCAGTCCCTGCTGGCGAACCGGATCATCTTCCTCGGGTCCGAGGTGCGCGACGAGAACGCGAACGCCATCTGCGCGCAGATGCTGCTGCTGAACGCGGAGGATCCGCACAAGGACATCTACCTTTACATCAACAGCCCCGGCGGTTCGGTCGACTCCGGTATGGCGATCTACGACACCATGCAGTGGATCTCCAACGATGTCGCCACCGTCGCGATGGGCCTGGCCGCCTCGATGGGCCAGTTCCTGCTGTCCGCGGGCGCGAAGGGCAAGCGGTTCGCGCTGCCGCACAGCCGGATCATGATGCACCAGCCGTCCGGCGGGCTGGGCGGCACCGCGTCCGACATCCGCATCCAGGCCGAGCAGTCGCTGCACATCAAGAAGACGATGTCGGGCCTGATCGCCGAGCACACCGGGCAGACCGTCGAGCAGATCGAGAAGGACTCCGACCGCGACCGCTGGTTCACCGCAGAGCAGGCCCTCGAGTACGGCTTCATCGACCACGTCTACGAGCGCGCCGCCCAGATCAAGACCGACGCCCCGAACCAGTGAGGAACGACATGAGCACGATGCCTGTGGGTATCGCCCCGTCGGGGCCGAGCATGGACTACTACATCCCCCAGTGGGAGGAGCGGACGTCCTACGGCGTCCGCCGGGTCGACCCGTACACCAAGCTGTTCGAGGACCGGATCATCTTCCTCGGCACCCCGATCAGCGACGACATCGCCAACGCCGTGATGGCCCAGCTGCTGTGCCTGCAGTCGATGGACCCGGAGCGTCCGATCAGCATGTACATCAACTCCCCGGGCGGCTCGTTCACCGCGCTGACCGCGATCTACGACACCATGCGCTACATCAAGCCGGACGTGCAGACCGTCTGCCTCGGTCAGGCCGCCTCCGCCGCAGCCGTGCTGCTCGCCGCGGGCACCAAGGGCAAGCGCCTCGCCCTGCCGAACAGCCGGATCCTGATCCACCAGCCGGCCACCGAGGGCGGCTACGGGCAGTCCTCCGACCTGGAGATCCAGGCGAGGGAGATCCTGCGGATCCGGTCGCTGATGGAGGGCATGCTCGCCGACAGCACGGGCCAGCCGGTGGACAAGATCAGCCTCGACATCGAGCGCGACAAGTACCTGACCGCCGAGGAGGCGGTCGAGTACGGCATCGTCGACGACATCCTCACCTCACTCAAGGACGCACCCCGCTGATCCGGGACCCGGCCATCCCGGCCCAGCGGGGATGGCCGGGTTAGGGTTGGCACCAAGACGGACGGAAGGCGCGACGTGGCACGCATCGGCGAGACCTCGGACCTGCTGAAGTGCTCGTTCTGCGGAAAGAGCCAGAAGCAGGTCAAGAAGCTCATCGCAGGGCCGGGGGTGTACATCTGCGACGAGTGCATCGACCTGTGCAACGAGATCATCGAGGAGGAGTTCGCCGAGACGTCCGACTCAGGCCTCCTCGATGAACTGCCGAAGCCGAAAGAGATCTGCTCCTTCCTCGACTCCTACGTGATCGGCCAGGAGACCGCGAAGAAGGCCCTCTCCGTCGCCGTCTACAACCACTACAAGCGGGTTCAGGCCCAGGCCGCCACCCCCGGACGCCGGGTCGCCGACGACGAGCTGGTCGAGCTGGGCAAGTCCAACATCCTGCTGATCGGGCCCACCGGCTGCGGCAAGACCTATCTCGCCCAGACCATGGCCCGGATGCTGAACGTCCCGTTCGCCATGGCCGATGCCACCGCGCTCACCGAGGCCGGCTACGTCGGCGAGGACGTGGAGAACATCCTGCTGAAGCTGATCCAGGCCGCCGACTACGACGTCAAGAAGGCCGAGACCGGCATCATCTACATCGACGAGATCGACAAGGTCGCGCGCAAGAGCGAGAACCCCTCGATCACCAGGGACGTGTCCGGCGAGGGCGTGCAGCAGGCGCTGCTCAAGATCCTGGAGGGCACCACCGCGTCCGTCCCACCGCAGGGCGGACGCAAGCACCCGCACCAGGAGTTCATCCAGATCGACACGACGAACATCCTGTTCATCGTCGGCGGCGCCTTCGCGGGGCTCGAGGAGATCATCAACGCCCGGGTGGGCAAGCGTCCGCTCGGCTTCAACAATGACGCCGCGGTGCGCCGGCCGACCTCGCTGAACCCGTTCGAGGAGGTCCGGCCCGAGGACCTGCACAAGTTCGGCCTGATCCCGGAGTTCATCGGCCGGCTGCCGATGATCTCGACGGTCGAGCAGCTGGACGCGGAAGCGCTCGTCCGCATTCTCGTCGAGCCCAAGAACGCACTGATCAAGCAGTTCCGCAAGCTCTTCGAGCTCGATGGCGTCGACCTCGAGTTCACCGGCGAGGCCATCGAGGCGATCGCGCACATGGCGTTGCGGCGGGGGATCGGTGCCCGCGGGCTCCGCTCGATCCTCGAGGAGATCCTGCTGAACGTCATGTACCACGTGCCCAGCGACGACGAGGTGGCCCAGGTGCTCGTCGACGCCGACGTCGTCAACAACGGCTCAGCCCCGCGGCTGGTCAGCCGCGCCCAGCTCGCCCGCAGCGAGCGCCGCGACAAGAGCGCCTGAGCGCCTTCACCGCCACCCCGGGTTCGACCGTAACCCCGGGCCTCCTTCGTCATCCAGCCCGTCCGTCCCACCCGTTCGTCATCCCGCCCGTTCGTCATCCGGCCCCCTTCGTCACCTTGCCCCGTTCGTCGTCCCGACCCTCCTTCGTCGTCCCGACCCTCCTTCGTCATCCCGACCCTCCTTCGTCATCCCGGGCTTGACCCGGGATCCCGTGCCCCGCGTTGCCGGGTCGGTGCAGGGATCCCGGCGTTCGCCGGGATGACAGTTGGGGTGGTGAGGACCTCGCTGGGCGGGATGACGGTGCGGGCGGCGACGACATGGGTTGCCTGGATCACGGGTGACGAGCATTGAATCGTTCATTGTGCTGATCGGGACGAGAAAGAGTCGCAGGCGGCGCCACGGTTATGCCATTGTGGGACCCGAGACAACGTCGCCTACGAAGGAGTCCTCATGGCCACCCGTTCCGTCAGCATCGCCTCCTCGGTCGGTCTGCATGCCCGCCCCGCTTCCCTGTTCGTCCAGGCCGCGACCGCGACCGGTCTGCCGGTGACGATCGCCAAGGAGGGGGGCAACCCCGTGGATGCGCGCAGCATCCTGATGGTGATGGCGCTGGGGGCCAAGCACGGCGAGACGGTCACCCTCTCCGCCGAGGGCGAGGGAGCGGACGCCGCGCTGGACTCGCTGGTCGAACTCCTGTCCCGCGACCTCGACGCGGAGTAGTCCAGTGACCGCCGGCACGGACCTGCACTCCACGTTCCACGGCATCGGGGTCAGCGCCGGCACTGCTGTCGGACCCCTGGTGGTGGTGACCCCCGCTCCGACGGCGCCCGCCGACGAGCCGCCCACGACGGACGCCGCCGCCGTGTCGGCGCAGGTGCGGAGCGTTCTGGAGGACGTCGCCAGCGGCCTGGACGCGCGCGCGGCCGTGGCGGGCGACCACGCCCGCCCGATCCTCGAAGCCGGCGCCATGATGGCTCGCGACCCCGGTCTGGCCATGGGCATCGACACCCAGCTGCAGGCCGGCAAGGGTCCCACCAACGCCGTCACCGCCGCGGTGGAGGAGTACTGCGCGATGTTCGAGTCGCTCGGCGGCTACATGGCCGAACGGGTGACCGACCTGCGGGACGTCCGCGACCGTACGGTCGCCCGGCTGCTGGGCCAGCCCGAGCCCGGCGTCCCGACGCTCAGTGAGCCGAGCATCCTGGCTGCCCACGATCTCGCTCCCGCCGAGACGGCGACCCTGACCACCGACACCTGCCTCGGCATCGTCACCGCCGCCGGCGGTCCCACCAGCCACACCGCGATCCTCGCGTCCCAACTGGGCATTCCCGCGGTCGTGCAGGCGGTCGGGATCCTCGACGTCCCCGCGGGCACGACGGTGGCCATCGACGGTGGGGTGGGGGAGATCACGGTGAACCCGTCCGCGCAGGAGATCGGGCTCCTGGAGGAGCGGAAGCGGCGCCGCGCCGCCGCGCTGGCCGGGGGCACCGGCAAGGGCGCGACGAAGGACGGCTACCCGGTGGCCCTGCTGGCCAACATCGGCACCGCGGAGGACGCCCGCAAGGCTGCCAAGCAGCCCGTCGAGGGTGTCGGCCTGTTCCGGACCGAGTTCCTGTTCCTCGACCGCGACACCATGCCGACCGTCGAGGAGCAGACCGCCACCTACACCGAGGTGTTCGAGGCGTTCGGCGACCGCCGGATCGTGGTCCGCACCCTGGACGCCGGCGCGGACAAGCCGCTGAAGTTCGCCGACCTCGGCCCCGAGGAGAACCCGGCCCTCGGCCGGCGCGGCATCCGACTCGGGATGATCCGCACCGACGTGATGGACGCCCAGCTGGAGGCGCTCGCCGCCGCGTACAAGGCGACCAACGCCGACGTCCGGGTGATGGCACCGATGATCGCCACCCAGGCGGAGGCGATGTGGTTCGCCGAGCGGGTGCGAGCGCTGGGGCTGCCGAAGGTCGGGATCATGATCGAGGTGCCGGCGGCGGCGATCCGCAGCCGGGGGATCCTCTACCACGTCGACTTCGCCTCGCTCGGCACCAACGACCTGCAGCAGTACACGATGGCCGCAGACCGGATGCAGGGCGAGCTGGCCGACCTGCTGAACCCGTGGGAGCCGGCCCTGCTGGACGTGGTCGCGCTCGCCTGCGACGGCGGCCAGATGATGGGCAAGCCGATCGGCGTGTGCGGCGAGGCCGGGGGCGACCCCGCGCTGGCGCTGGTCCTGGCCGGGCTCGGCGTCTCGAGCCTGTCGATGGCGCCCGGCAAGGTGCCCGCCGTCCGCACGGCGCTGGGCCTGCACACGCTCACCCAGTGTCAGCAGATGGCAGCCGCGGCCCGAGCCGGCACCAACGCCGTCGAGGCGAAGGCGGCCGTCATGGCGATGGCCGACCCGATCCTCGGCGACCTGCTCTGACCCGTTCGCCGAGGTGTCAGCGTCTCCACCGCCGATGACCGGCTGAGATTCTGACACCTCGGCAGGGGCGATCTACCTGGCGGCATCCTTCAGCGTGCCGATGACACCGCCACCCGGGCTGCCGACGAGACAGACGACCTCGCGGTCGTTCGCCTGCGTCCAGGTCTCCTTGGTGGGCGTGAGCATGGTCAGCTCGAGCTTCGACTTGTTCGCTGCCACGCCGACGAAGCCGGCGAACGCGCGGTTGCACTCGTCCTCGGCCTGGTTGCGCACCGCGGCGGTGCCGGGGAAGTCCTCCCCGGTGAGCGTCGCGGTGGCGAACGCCTCCCAGTAGTGCGGCTCGGTGCAGGGCAGCAACGACAACTCGTCCGTGCTCTCACTGGGCAGCTTGCCCAGACAGTCACCCACGCGGACGGAGAACGTGTCGGTCGTCGCCGGCGCGGTCACCCGTCCGGCATCGTCGCGGACACCGGCCGCGCACCCGGCGAGGGCGAGCACCAGCACCACACCGGCAACCGCGCGGCCCGCCCGCCGGTCGGCCATCAGCCCTCTGCCGGCGCCAGCTCGATGCTGACGTCGAGCGGCTCGCCGGTGGCCAGCCACTCGATCGGGCTGGTGATCCGGCCCACCGCGCGCAGGTCGTCCTCTGCGGCGAGCAGCCGGTTCAGGGCGTCCTCCGGCCCGGAGAGCACCGCCCGGGTCACCGGCGTCTTCATCGAGACCTTCGCCTGCGACTTCGCTCCCCGGATGCCGATCAGGGCCGCGGCGACGTCGTCCAGCAGCACCGGATCGCCGCCATCGGACGCGAGGTCGCCGGGCACCGGCCAGCTCGCGTGGTGGATCGAGCCGGACCGCCACCACGACCACACCTCTTCGGTGACGAACGGCAGGAACGGCGCGAACAGCCGCAGCAGCACGTCGAGGGCCTCCCGCAGCGCGGCGCGCGCCGAGTCGCTGCCGGCCGCCTCCTCGTCGCCGTACGCCCGCTCCTTGACCAGCTCCAGGTAGTCGTCGCAGAACTGCCAGAAGAACTTCTCCGCCGCCTCCAGTGCCGCCGAGTAGTCGTAGGCGTCGAAGGCCGCGGTGGCCTGCTCCACCACCCGGCTCAGCGCGGCGAGCATGGCCAGATCGACCGGCTCGGTCGGCAGCGCCCGGGACGGGGTGTCCGCCGCGATCCCGAGGATGAACTTGCTGGCGTTGAGGATCTTCATCGCCAGCCGGCGGCCGACCTTCATCTGGGTCTCGTCGAACGGCGAGTCCATGCCGGGACGGGCCATGGCCGCGCGCCAGCGGACCGCGTCCGAGCCGAACCGGTCGAGGATGTCGGTCGGCACCACCACGTTGCCCTTGGACTTGCTCATCTTCTTGCGGTCCGGGTCCACCACGAAGCCGGAGATGGCGGCCAGCCGCCACGGCAGCGTGCCGTGCTCGAAGTGCGATCGCACCACCCGGGAGAACAGCCAGGTGCGGATGATGTCGTGCGCCTGCGGGGCCATGTCCATCGGGAAGGTGAGCCGCCACAGCTCCTCGTCCCGCTCCCAGCCGCACGCGATCTGCGGGGTGAGCGACGAGGTGGCCCAGGTGTCCATCACGTCGGGGTCGCCGATGAAGCCGCCGGGCACGCCGCGCTGCTCCTCGGTGTAGCCGGGCGGGCACTGGCTGGACGGATCGACCGGCAGCGCCTCCTCGGCGGCCAGGATCGGGTGTGCGTAGTCGGGCTCGCCGTCGCCGTCGAGCGCGTACCAGACCGGGAACGGCACGCCGAAGAAGCGCTGGCGGCTGACCAGCCAGTCCCCGTTCAGCCCGTTCACCCAGTTCGCGTAGCGGTGGCGCATGTGGTCGGGCACCCAGACGAGCTCCTCGCCGCGGGCCAGCAGGGCATGCTTGAGGTCCTCGTCGCGGCCCCCGTTGCGGATGTACCACTGCCGCGTCGAGACGATCTCCAGCGGCTTGTCGCCCTTCTCGTAGAAGTTGGCCATCCGCTGCGTGGGCTTCGGCTCGCCGTCCAGGTCGCCGGACGCGCGCAGCAGGCCCACCATCGCCTCCCGGGCACTGAAGGCGGTCTTGCCGGCCAGCTCCGCGTACGGCTCGGGGTTGGCCAGCCACTCGGGCGTCTCCGCGTGGAGCCGGCCGTCCCGTCCGATCACCGTGCGGGTGGGCAGGCGGAGTTCGCGCCACCACTGCACGTCGGTGAGGTCGCCGAAGGTGCAGCACATCGCGATGCCGGCGCCCTTGTCGGGCTCCGCGGCCGGGTGGGGCAGCACCGGGATCTCCACGCCGAACACCGGCGAGGTCACCGTGGTGCCGAACAGCGGCTGGTAGCGCTCGTCGTCGGGATGGGCGATCAGCGCGCACACCGACACGATCAGCTCGGGACGGGTGGTCTCGATGTAGACCTTTCCACCGTCAGGGCGGTGGAAGGCCACCCGGTAGTAGTGGCCCGGGTAGTCCCGTGCCTCGAGCTCGGCCTGAGCGACGGCGGTCTGGAAGGTGATGTCCCACAGGGTCGGGGCCTCCGACAGGTAGGCCTCACCGCGCGCGAGGTTGCGCAGGAAGGCGCGCTGGGCCACGGTCTGGGACTCGTCCGAGATGGTGGCGTACAGCGACGTCCAGTCCACGCTCAGCCCCAGCGTGCGCCACAGGTTCTCGAACGCCTGCTCGTCCACGGCGGTGAGCTCGTGGCACAGCTCGACGAAGTTGCGCCGGCTGATCGGCACCTGCCGCTTCGGGTCCGGCTTCTCCGGCGGGGTGAAGTCCGGGTCGTACGGCAGGGACGGGTCGCAGCGCACGCCGTAGTAGTTCTGGACACGGCGCTCGGTCGGCAGGCCGTTGTCGTCCCAGCCCATCGGGTAGAACACGTGCAAGCCGCGCATCCGCTGGTAGCGCGCGATCAGGTCGGTGTGGGTGTAGCTGAACACGTGGCCCACGTGCAGCGAGCCTGAGACGGTCGGCGGCGGGGTGTCGATGCTGAACACCTGCGCGCGGCTCGCCGGGCGCACGAACGCGTAGGTGTCCTGGTCGCGCCAGGCTGCCGACCATTTCGCTTCCAGCCCCTCCAGCGCCGGGCGCTCGGGTACGCCGCCCGCGGCGGGAGTGGCTGCGGGCGTCGCGGTCCAGGGCTGTTCAGTCATGGGGTGCATCGTAGTGAGCGTCCGGGGTGAGTTCAGAATCCGCCACCCTGCGCCGACTGTCAGGACTTCCGCGCGCTCTAGCCGGGTGAGAGTCTGACAACTCGGCGGGTGGGGTCGGGTCAGCCCTTGGCCGCGTCCTCGATGATCTGCTTGAGGTCGGCGCCGGACTTGCCGACGAACGCGGTGTTCGGGATCCGCTTGCCGTTGACGGTGATCACCGGGGCCTCGGTGAACCCCGCCTGCAGCGCCCGGTCCTCGACCTGCGCGACGAAGGGCGCGAGGTTCTGGTTGGCGTAGCAGGACCGGAACGCGGTGAGGTCGGCGTCCACGATGCCCACCTTGGCCGGGATGGTCTGCAGGAACAGCTGGTCGGTGTACGGCCCCTGGGGCGCGGCCTCCCAGATCGCGGTGTCGTACGCGGCGTAGGCGCCCACGACGTCCGCGCAGGCCGCGGCCAGCGCTGCCCGGTGGGACAGCCCCGTGGCGTCACCCCGGTCGAGGAACACCCGGGTGTGGTGCACGAGCTCGATCTCGTGGGTCTGGCCGAGCAGGTTCAGCGCCGTGCCGAAGCTCTGGTCGAACTGCAGGCACGAGGCGCACTGGTAGTCGGAGTACACCCCGACCACGGGCTTGCCGGGACTGGCGAGCACGACGATGCCGTCCTTGTCCGCCGTGGCGTTCGGCGGGTAGGGGACACCACCGGACGGGGACGCGGTCGGAGCCTGGTCCGCGCGCTGCGACTGCTGGACGAGCACCACCGCCATCACGCCGACCAGGATGGCCGCCAGCACGATCGAGCCGACGAGGATGATCCGGCGCAGCCGCGCCGAACGCTGGTTCGCCAACTGTGCTTCGCGCAGCCGTTGGCGCTGGCTCTCTCCGGGCATGGGACCGAGACTAGCCAGACCTCAGGCGTACTGCGTGAACAGGTCGAGCAGCTTGGTGGGGTCCACGTTGGCGATGTCGCTCAGCGGGAGGTCCTTGCCGTTCACGTGGATGGTCGGCGTGGCGACCTTCTTGTTGACCGACAGCATGTCCTGCTGCCCGAGCTCGTTGGAGGTGTTCACGAACGCCTTCGTCGCCTGCTTGTCGTAGCAGGACTGGAAGCTGGTCAGCGCGTCGCCGGTGATGCCGACCTCGGAGGGGATGGTGTCGCGCAGCACCGCGTCCGCGTAGCCGTCGCCCTCGGTGGCCGGCTGGTTCTCGAAGACCTTGATGTGGAAGTCGGCGTACTTGCCGGCCACGTCCGCGCAGGTGGCCGCCACGCCGGCCCGGACGGAGGCGTCGTTGCCGAGGTTGGAGTCGAGGAACGTCATCGTGCGGTACCGCAGGTCGATGTCACCGGACGCGGCGAGCGAGGTCAGCGTGCCACCGAAGTACTGCTCGAACTGCTTGCAGACCGGGCACTGGTAGTCGAAGAAGAGCTCGACCACCGGCGCGCCCGCCTTCGCCGTGCCGGGGCTGACCACGATGGACTTGCCGTCCGGGGTCGCGTTGGGCGGGGTGATCGTCGAGGAGTCGGCGACCTTGCCCTGGTTCTGCAGCATCACGCCGATGAACACGCCGACCACGACGAGCACGAGGAGCGCCGCGCCGACCCCGATGATCCGGGTGAGCCGCTGCTGCTTCGCCGCGGCCGCCTGGGCCTGGCGCAACCGTTCGCGGTTGTTCTGGGTCATCGGGCCGGCTCCTTGTCCTGGACGGGATTGGGGTCTGGTTCCGCCGGGCTGATCGGGGCGAACAGCCAGTTGTCGACGGCGAAGGGTGAACGGGGTCGCCACACTGTCCACGCTCCGGCGAGCAGCAGACCGACGTCCCGGGCGATCTCGAGCGGGTACTGGGTCTCGCCGGCCTCGACCTCACCGCCGCCGCCGAAGCAGCCGCAGTCGATCGAGATGCCGCGCGCCCACACCGAGGCGATGCCGATGATGAAGGCCAGCATCAGTAGCGAGCCGATCACGGCCGAGATCCGGGTGAAGGTGCCGGTGATCAGCAGCAGCCCGACGGCGACCTCGATGATCGGCAGCGCCGACCCGACGAACGCCGTGGCCTCCCACGGCAGCAACTGGTACAGCCGCACCGACTGCACGGACGCGTCCAGCCGGGTCACCTTGAGCAGGCCTGCGACGAGCAGGGTCACGCCGAGCACCAGCCGGGCGAGCAGGGTCAGCCACTCCTGCCAGTGGTCCCTGAGCCCGCCGAAGCGCTGCCGGGACGGCGATGCGGCTGCGGAGTCGGGCACCGCGTCAGTATATCGAGGCCGCTGTTCACCCCGTCGCGGCACCCTGCCGTCCCGGGGTTGCCCCTAGGCTGGGCGCACCATGCCCCGAACCCATGCGCAGATCGTCGCCGACCTCCAGGCCCGCTGGCCCGAACACCGCGTGGCGCCGAGCCTCGCCCGCGTCCAGGCGCTGTGCGACCTGCTCGGCTCCCCGGAGCGCGCCTGTCCGGTGATCCTCATCTCCGGCACGAACGGCAAGGGCAGCACCGCGCTGATGATCGACTCGCTGCTGCGCTCGCTCGGGCTGCGCGTCGGCCGGTACGCCAGTCCGCACCTCGTCGACCTCACCGAGCGGATCAGCATCGACGGCGAAGCGATCAGTGCCGAGCGGTTCGACGAGCTGGTCGAGCAGGTGCAGCCGCTGGTCGACCTGGTGGACGCCCAGTTGATCGACGGCGTGGCCATGACCTTCTTCGAGGTGATGACCGCGCTGGCCTACGCCGCCTTCGCCGACGCCCCGGTGGACGTCGCCGTGGTCGAGGTGGGCATGGGCGGACGGTGGGACGCCACCAACGTCGCGGACGCCCAGGTGGCGGTCGTCTGCCCGATCGACCTCGACCACACCCACATCCTCGGCCGCACCGTGACGGAGATCGCGGCGGAGAAGGCCGGCATCATCAAGGCAGGCAGCCGGGCCGTCCTCGCCGCCCAGCAGCCGGACGCCGCGCGGGTGCTGCTCGCCCGCTGCGCCGAGGTCGGGGCGGAGGTGCGCAGGGAGGGCATGGAGTTCGGCCTGATCGACCGGCAGCCGGCCGTGGGTGGCCAGGTGATCCGGGTGGAGACCGCGGAGGGACCGCTGGGGGACATCGTCCTGCCGCTGTTCGGGGCGCACATGGCCCGCAACGCCGCGCTCGCGGTCGCCGCGGCCGAGGCCTTCCTCGGCGGCAAGCCGCTGCCCGCGGAGGTCATCGCCGAGGGACTGGAGCAGGTGCGTGCACCGGCCCGGCTGGAGGTCGTCCGCCGGTCACCGACCGTGGTGCTCGACACGTGCCACAACCCGCACGGCGCACGGGCCACCGTCGACGGCATCACCGAGGCCTTCGGCTTCACCCCGCTGATCGGGGTGGTCGCGATGATGGCGGACAAGGACGTGGCCGGCGTGCTGTCGGTCTTCGCCGAGGAGATGACCACCGTGGTGTGCACGTCGATCGCGTCCACCACCCGCGCGCTCGCCGCGGCCGAGCTGGGGGAGCGGGCGGCGGAGGTGTTCGGAGCCGACCGGGTCCGGGTGGCGGCGACGATGGCCGAGGCGATCGAGGAGGCCGTCCGGTTGGCGGACGAGGCCGGTCCCGGAGCCGGCGTGCTCGTCGCGGGTTCGGTCTACGCGGCGGGTGAGGCGCGCGCGCTGCTGGTACACGGGACGGAGGAATCGTGAGGCTGGCGCCGACCAATCCGATGGGCCGGGTGATGCTGAGCATCCTCGCCTTCGAGGCGATCGTGTTCGGGCTGGCCATCGCCGGCATGATCCAGGTGTCCGACGTCCCGGTCGCGACCGCTTTCGGCCTGGGCATCGGCGCCGCCGTCCTGGCGCTGGTCGCGGCCGCACTGCTGCGTCGTCCGCCCGGCTACCCGCTGGGCTGGCTGACCCAGGTGGTCGCGGTCGCGCTCGGGCTCGCGACGCCGATGATGTACGCCGTGGGCGGCATGTTCGCCCTGCTCTGGGTGGTCTGTTTCGTGTTCGGTCGCCGGATCGAGCGCACGCCGGCCGCCCGGCCGCCGGGGTGACAGTGGCGGACGGTAGGGTGCCAGCCATGACCGATCTGCAACGGACGCTCGTCCTGCTGAAGCCGGACGCGGTGCGCCGCCGCCTCGCGGGCGCCATCCTCGCCCGCTACGAGGCCAGGGGCCTCGACATCGTCGCCATGGAGCACCGCCACGTCGACGGCGCCATGGCCGACCGGCACTACGCCGACCACGTCGAGCAGCCCTGGTACCCGCCGCTGCGGGAGTACTTCGTCAGCGGTCCCCTGGTGGCGCTGGTGCTGGAGGGCCCGTTCGCCGTGGACGTCGTCCGTGGCATGAACGGTGTGACGAACTCCGTGGTCGCCGCGCCGGGCACGATCCGTGGCGACTACTCGCTGTCGAACCGGGAGAATCTCGTGCACGCGTCCGACTCGCCGGAATCCGCGGCAAGGGAGATCGCGCTGTGGTTCCCGAACCTGGGCTGACCGACCCCGGCCCGGTCCCACCAGACGGGCGGCAGGCTCCGTCCGAGCCGCCGCAGCAGGCGCCGAACCCGTGGCCGCCGGGGCCCTATCCGCCCGTGCCGTACGGCGATCCCGGGTACTACCCGCCGGGGCCGTACACCGGGCCTGCGGCCCGGCCGGCCGCGCTGCCGGTGGCCGCGCGGGAGTACCACGAGTTCTTCCGCGCCCCGCGGTTCCGCTGGTGGAAGCCGATCCTGAGCCTGCTGATGTTCGGCGCCGCATGGCTGCTCGGCAATCTGCTGCTCAGTGGCACCGCGCTGGCCATCGACGTCGCCGCCGGCCGCGTGCGGATGAGCGATCTCAGCGGCGGTGACGTGAACCAGATGGCCCAGGTGCTGATGACCCCGCTCGGGTTCACGGCCAACAACCTCTCGCTCGCTCTGGCGGTCCCGCTGGCCGGGCTCACCGCGTGGGCGGTGTTCGGTCAGCGCCCCCGCTGGATGTCGTCCATCACCGGAGGTTTCCGCTGGTCACTGTTCGGCCGGTTCGCGCTGGTCGCGGCACCCATCTTCCTGCTCAGCCTCGGCGTGGACATCGTCCTCACCGGCGTGCCGGAGCTGAGGTGGACCGCCGACTCCCTCTTCCTGGTCGTGGCCATCCTGGTCACCACGCCGTTCCAGGCCGCGGGCGAGGAGTACGGGCTGCGCGGCATCATCGCCCGCAGCGTCGGCTCCTGGTTCGGTGCCCGTCGGCTCGGCCTGGTGGTGGCCGGCATCCTCTCGTCCCTGCTGTTCATGGTGCTGCACGCGGCCGACAACGTCTGGCTGAACACCTACTACTTCTCGGTCGGGGTGATCTGCTCGATCCTCGTGTGGCGCACCGGCGGGCTGGAGGCGGCCGTCGCGCTGCACGTGTGCAACAACCTGATCAGCGAGGTGACCCTGCCGTTCGGAGGTCTGGAGGGGGCGTTCGAGCGTGGCCCCGAGTCGGCCGGCCCCACCATCCTGTTCCAGCTCGCGTTCACCCTCGCCGTCATGGCCGGCATGCTCTGGCTGGCCCGCCGGTGGAAGCTGCCGCGGTCCGCGGCCCCTGCGGCCCCGGAGCAGTCCGGCCCCGGCGGGGTATTCTGGACGTCTACGCACACGACCGCTTGACAAGGCGTGAGATGACCAACGACGTGATGAACCGGCTTGACGCGGCCAGCGCCCTCAAGTGGCTGCGGGCCCGGATCCGTCCCCGGGTCGGGCGCACCCTCGTGGGTGTGGACGGTGTCGACGGCGCGGGCAAGACCACCTTCGCGAACGAACTCGCGGAACTGCTGCGGGAGTCGGGCCTCGAGGTGATCCGGATCTCGATGGACCACTACCTCAACCCACAGTCCCGGCGCTACGCCCAGGGGCGCACGTCGGCCAAGGGCTACTTCGAGGACAGCTACGACTACGAGCGGTTCACCGACGAGGTGCTCGAGCCGCTCGGTCAGGGCGGCTCCGGACGGTACCGCACCGCCGCCTACGACCTGCGATCGGAGTCGGAGGTCAAGTCGCCGTGGCGGATCGCCCCCGACAACGCCGTGGTGATCATCGACGGCATGTTCATCCACCGCGACGAACTGTGCTCGAGCCGGCAGAAGAAGATCTGGGACATCTCCGTGTGGCTCGAGGTGCCCTTCGAGGAGTCGTTCCACCGGCTGTCCGAGCGCGAGGACAAGATCACCCCCGACCCCGAGGACCCGCGCAACGCCCGCTACTACCAGGGCCAGTTGCTCTACATGCAGGCGTGCGACCCCGCGCACCGGGCGGACATCGTCGTGGAGAACGCCGCACCGCACGACCCCGTCATCGACTGACCCCCAGAACCCGCTGGTTGAGCCCAAACCGCTGGTTGAGCCCGTCGAAACCCGCTGGTTGCGCGGAAACCGCTGGTTGAACGGAAACCGCTGGTTGAGCCCGTCGAAACCCCCGGGGACGGTTCCTCACTCGGTCCACCTCGGCCGAGGGGTGCGAATGTTGCCGACTGCCGTCGTTTCCGCGGGCACCGACGAGGTGGTTACGCTGGTTCGACCATGACGACGACGCCCGATTCGCTCTACCCGCGCCTGGAGCCGTTGCTGGCGCAGGTCAGCAAGCCCGTGCAGTACACCGGCGGCGAGGTGAACTCGGTCAGCAAGGAGTTCGCCGCGGCCGAGGTGCGCTGGACGCTGATGTACCCGGACGCCTACGAGGTGGGTCAGCCGAACCAGGGCCTGGCGATCCTGTACGAGCTGCTCAACGAGCGCGACTGGATTCTGGCCGAACGGACCTACTCGATCTGGCCCGACCTGGCCCGGCTGATGCGCGCGCGAGGGATTCCCCAGTTCACCCTGGAGCACCACCTGCCCGTACGGGCGTTCGACGTGCTCGGGGTGAGCTTCTCCACCGAGCTCGGCTACACCAACCTGCTGGAGGCGATCGACCTCGCCGGGATCGCGCTGCACAGCGCCGACCGCGGTGAGGACGAGCCGATCGTGGTCGCCGGCGGGCATGCGGCGTTCAATCCCGAGCCGATCGCCGACTTCATCGACGCGGCGGTGCTCGGCGACGGTGAGGAGGCCGCGCTCACGATCTCCGAGTTGGTGCGCGGGTGGAAGGCGTCCGGACGGCCCGGTGGCCGCCGCGGCCTGCTGAGGAGCCTGGCCACGAGCGGCGTGGCGTACGTCCCGGCGTTCTACGACGTGGCCTATGCCGCTGACGGCGCGATCGCGTCCGTCCGGCCGAACGAGCCGGGCGTGCCCGAGCGGCCGGCCAAGCACACGCTGATGGAACTCGACGACTGGCCCTACCCGGCCCGTCCGATCGTGCCGCTGGCCGAGACCGTCCACGAGCGCTACTCGGTGGAGATCTTCCGGGGCTGCACGCGCGGCTGCCGGTTCTGCCAGGCGGGCATGATCACCCGTCCGGTGCGGGAGCGGAACATCCAGACGGTCGGGAAGATGGTCGAGGGCGGGATCGCGGCGACCGGACTGGACGAGGTGGGCCTGCTCAGCCTGTCCAGCGCCGACCACTCGGAGATCGCGCCGATCACCAAGGAACTGGCCGACCGGTACGACGGCAGCTTCGTGTCGCTGTCGCTGCCCAGCACCCGGGTGGACGCGTTCAACATCGACCTGGCCAACGAGCTGTCCCGCAACGGCCGCCGCTCCGGGCTCACGTTCGCGCCCGAGGGCGGCTCGGAGCGGATGCGCCGGGTGATCAACAAGATGGTCAGCGAAGAGGACCTGATCAACACGATCACCGCGGCGTTCAGCCAGGGCTGGCGGCAGGTGAAGCTCTACTTCATGTGTGGCCTGCCCACCGAGACCGACGAGGACGTGCTGGGCATCGCCGACATGGCCGCGCACGTGATCGAGGCCGGACGGAAGGCCGCCGGCACCCGCGACATCCGGTGCACGATCAGCATCGGCGGGTTCGTGCCGAAGCCGCACACGCCGTTCCAGTGGGTGGCGCAGGCGAGCGCAGAGACGATCGACAACCGGCTGCGGCTGCTGCGGGAGCGGATCCGGGCCGACAAGCGGTACGGCCGGGCGATCGGGATGCGCTACCACGACGGCAAGCCGGGTCAGATCGAGGGCCTGCTCAGCCGCGGCGACCGACGGGTGGGTGCGGTGATCGAGCAGGTGTGGCGCGACGGCGGCGTCCTGGACGGCTGGAGCGAGCACTTCTCCTTCGACCGCTGGACGGCGGCGGCAGAGCGTGCGCTGGCGCCTTTCGGGGTCGACCTCGCCTGGTACACGACGAGGGAGCGTCCCCGCTCGGAGATCCTGCCCTGGGACCACCTCGACGCCGGCCTCGACCGGGACTGGCTGTGGCAGGACTACCAGGACTCGCTGTACGGCGCGGAGGTGGAGGACTGCCGCTGGTCCGGCTGCTACGACTGCGGCGTCTGCCCCGAGTTCGGCACCGAGATCCAGATCGGCCCCACCGGCCGTTCGCTGCTCCCCCTGACAGTGGTGAGCCGCCAGGCTGGCTGACCCAGTGGCAGGAAACGGGGACAGGTCCCATTCCCGTTCACTCCGCGCGGGGTGAACGGGAATTGGACCTGTCCCCATATCCGCCGGCTGGACGTGGCAGGCTGGGCGGGTGCCTTCTCTGCTTCGCGTTGTTGCCTGCATCGTCGCTGTGCTGCTGACGCCGCTGTTGTCGCTGTCCGGTGCTCCTTCGGCCTCTGCGGCTGCCAAGGTGCCGTCCTCGTTCGTGATCCGTGGGTCGGGACAGGGGCACGGCGTCGGGATGTCCCAGTACGGCGCCTACCAGCTGGCTCGGACGGGCAGTACCGCCGAGCAGATCCTGGGCTACTACTACCCGGGCACGAGCGTGGGGACGGCCAACAACAATCCCCGCGCGATCAAGGTGCAGGTGCTCGGGCCCGCGGACAAGCGGACGAAGTCCACGCTCACCGTCAAGGGCGCCCGCTTCACCATCACTGACGCGGCAGGCAAGCAGCTCGGCAGCTTCAAGGCCGGCAAGGCCACGCTGAAGGTCAAGGGCAGCAAGGTCACCGCGAAGATCGGCAAGAAGTCGGTCGCGGCGGCCCGGCTGGTGATCGGCACCTCCGGCGTCGCGACCGTGACCGGGGCGCAGGGCAGCTACCACGCCGGAACCTTGCAGGCGACCGTCATCGGCAAGCGGCTGAACGTCGTCAACCAGGTGGCGATGAACACCGACTACCTCTACGGTCTGGACGAGATGCCCGCGTCCTGGGCGAACAACGGTGGGACGCAGGCGCTGCGCGCACAGGCCGTCGCCGCACGCACCTATGTGATCAGCCAGATCCTGTCGCACCTTCCGGTCGCACAGCAGCCCGAGACCGCCGGACGGCCCGACTGCGACTGTCACGTCTTCGACGACGAGCGCAGCCAGAACTACACCGGCTGGAAGAAGGCGGGCAAGAGCGCCAACCGCCCGTGGATCGAGGCGGTGAACGCGACCATCCAGGGCGACCGGGTGCAGGTGGTCTGGGCGGGAGCAGGGGTGATCGCCGAGACCGTCTACTTCGCCTCCACCGGCAGTTCGGCCGGCGCCGGCACGGGCGCCAACACCGACGTCTTCGGCACCCCGGCGCTGAGCTACCTCTCCGGGGTCACCGACCCCTCCTCCGCCGCGGCGCCGGGCAATCCCTACCGGGCCTGGAAGCGCACGCTCAGCCAGGCCAAGGCGGCCAAGGTCTTCGGGCTGAAGAAGGTGACGTCGATCAAGATCACCGCGAGATATCAGGGCGGGCTGGTCAGGACGCTCACCGCGACCGCAGCGGACGGAAAGACCCGCACGCTGACGAAGACCGCCACCGCCTGGACCAGCGCGCTCGGCGTCCGCGCGCCATGGCTGGACTCGGTGAAGCCCGCCTGACCCCGCGGGCCCGGCTGCTCCCCTAACGTTCTGGCATGGGAGAAGAACCTGTCGGCTGGCGTCGCTGGGCGCCGGGGCTCGCGGTGCTGCTCTCCTACGATCGCCGCTGGCTGCGCGGAGACCTGCTGGCCGGGGTGACGGTGGCTGCCTACCTCGTCCCGCAGGTGATGGCGTACGCCGAGATCGTGGGGCTGCCGCCGGTCACCGGACTGTGGGCCGTCCTCGCCCCGATGGCGGTGTACGCGGTGCTCGGCAGCTCCCGGCAACTGTCCATCGGACCGGAGTCGACCACCGCGCTGATGACCGCGGCGGCGATCGCCGCGCTGGTGGGCGAGGTCGGCCTGACCCGGCGCGCCGAGGTGGCCGCGCTGGTCGCCATCGCGGTCGGCCTGGTCTGCGTGGTCGGGTGGCTCGCGCGGCTCGGCTTCGTGGCGAATCTGCTGTCCCGGCCCGTGCTGATCGGCTACATGGCCGGCATCGGCCTGCTGATGGTGGTGAGCCAGTACGGCACGCTCACCGGTCTGCGGATCGCCGGCAACGGGCCGTGGGCCGAAACCGCCTCCCTGGCCGCACAGCTGGGCGCCGTCCACCTGCCGACGCTGCTGCTCGGCCTCGGCGTCGTGGTCGCGCTCTTCGCCCTTCACCGCTGGGCGCCGTCCTGGCCGGGGCCGCTGCTCGTGATGCTCGGCGCGGCGGCCGTGGTGGCGCTGGGCGGGCTCGCCTCCGGCGGCATCGACGTGATCGGCGACCTGCCGCGCGACCTCCCCGTCCCGGCCGCTCCCGATCCGGCGGGCGTCGACATCCTGCGGCTGCTGCTGGCCGCCCTCGGCATCGCGGTCGTGGGTTACAGCGACGTGATCGTCACCGGACGCGCCTTCGCCGCGAAGCGGGACGAGCGGGTGGACGCCACCCAGGAGCTCCTCGCGATGGGCGCGGCCAACGTGGCCAACGGCTTCCTCGCCGGCTTCCCGGTGTCGTCGTCAGCGAGCCGCACCGTGATCGGGGACACCGCCGGCAGCCGCACCCAGCTGCACTCGCTGGTCGCGGCCGCGATGGTCGTGGCCTCGATCTTCCTGTTCGCGCCGGTGCTGGCTGCGTTCCCGCAGGCGGCGCTCGGCGGCGTGGTGGTGTACGCCGGCCTGCGGCTGGTCGACGTGGCCGAACTGCGCCGGATCGCCGGTTTCCGGCTGAGCGAGCTGGTGCTGGCGCTGATCACCCTCACCGCCGTGCTGGTGACGGGCCTGCTCAACGGCATCGGGATCGCGGTCGGGCTGTCGCTGCTGGACCTGATCCGGCGGATCGCCCACCCGCACGACGGGGTGCTCGGCTACGTCCCCGGCATCGCCGGCATGCACGACGTCGAGGACTACCCGCGGGCGACGCAGGTGCCCGGACTGGTCGTGTACCGCTACGACTCCCCGCTGTTCTTTGCCAACGCCGACGACTTCCTCACCCGCGCGCTGGCCGCCGTCCGGGCCGCGCACCCGACACCGCGCTGGTTCCTGCTGAACGCGGAGGCCAACATCGAGGTCGACCTGACCGCCGTCGACACGCTCGAGCAGCTGCGACGGACGCTCGCCGAGTCGGGCATCGTGTTCGCCATGGCGAGGGTCAAGATGGAGGTCAGGGACCAGCTGGCCGCGGCCGGTTTCGTGGCGGCCGTGGGAGAGGACCGGATCTTCGCCACCCTGCCCACGGCTGTCGCGGGCTACGCCGACTGGCACGAGGCCGCGTACGGGACCCGGCCACCGGGTATTCCGGAAGCCACCGCACGATGAGAGGAGACGTCATGCCCACGCCCCTGGAGTTCCAGGTCACGCTCGACTGCGCCGATCCGCACGTGCTCGCCGAATGGTGGGCCGAGACCCTCGGCTGGGACGTGGAACCGACCAACGAGGCGTTCATCCGGCAGATGATCGCCGCCGGTCACGCCAGCGACGCCGACACCAGGGAGTACCGCGGCCAGCTGTGGTGGGCCGCCGGCGCGGCGATCCGGCAACCGGACGCGCCCGAGGGCTCGTCCTGCCGGCGGATGCTGTTCCAGGTCGTCCCGGAGCCGAAGGCCGGCAAGAACCGGATGCACCTCGACCTGCGGCTGCCCGTGTCCGGCGACGGCCTGGACGCCACCCGGGACGCCCTGCTCGCCCGCGGTGCGACGTTCCTGCACGAGGCGTCGCAGGGCCCGCACCGCTGGTACACGATGGCCGACCCGGAGGGCAACGAGTTCTGCCTCGGCTGACCGTGCCGGTCAGGGCAGCGGACGGACGAAGGCGCGCAGCCGGACGTCCGGACGGGGCGACCAGTCGCGTTCGGGGCTGGCCGCGAAGCCCAGCCGGCGGTAGAGCCGGTGCGCGGCCGACATCCACTCGGCCGTCGAGATGACCACGGCGGCGGCACCGTCCGCCGCGGCGCGGTCGATGCAGGCCTGCACGAGCAGCTCGCCCACGCCCCGGCCACGCGCTTCCGGCGCCACCGCCAGCGTGCGGAACTCGCCCTCGTCCGCGCCGGCCAGCTCCCGGTAGGACGATCCGCGCGGACACCACGTGACCGTCCCGAGCAGGTCGCCGTCCTCGGCCGCGACCCACAGTTCGGCGTCGGCCGCCCGCGCGGCCGCGTCCCGCAGCACGTCGTAGTAGGGGTCGGTGTCCGGCATCGCGCCGTCGGCCAGGTACGCCCGCGCGGTCAGCTCGCCCACCGCTGCGTACTCGTGCGGCTCGGCCGCTCGCACCACGATCATCGGGATCAGCCTAAGTCCGCCACCCCACCGAGTTGTCAGAGTCTCGGCCGGTCAGGGGCGGCGGAGATTCTGACAAGTCGGGGAGCGGGGCCTAGATTCGTCGGCGTGAGCCCTCGACGACAGCCGGAGCAGCAGGCGCCGCCGGTGCAGCGAGTCCGCGTCCAGTACGCCAAGCGGGGCCGGGCGCGGTTCGCCTCGTCCCGGGACTTCAGCCGCGCGCTGGAGCGGGCGCTGCGCCGGGCGGAGATCCCGATGGCGTTCTCCTCCGGGTTCTCGCCGCATCCGCGGATCAGCTACGCGAATGCCGCCCCGACCGGCGCCGCCACCGAGGCCGAGTACCTCGAGCTGGGCCTCGCCGCCGTCCTCGACCCCGACGAGGTGCGCGACCAGCTCAACGCGGCGATGCCGGACGGGCTGGTGATCGTCCGCGTGGTGCCGGCGTCGCCCGGCGGACTGGCGGAGCGCCTGACCGCGTCCCGATGGGAGATGGTGCTGGACGGTGCCGACGCCCCGGTCCTGGCCGCTGCCGTGGCCGACCTGCTGGCTGCGGAGCAGGTCGAGGTGGAGCGGATGACCAAGACCGGCCTGCGCCGCTTCGACGTGCGGCAGGCGGTGATCTCCCTGGTCGCAACGGGGGACCGGCTCGATCTGGTCTCCGCGATCGGCGAGCCGCTGGTGCGGCCGGACGACGTGGTGCAGGCCCTGCAGCTGCTGCGGCCCGGGCTGCGGACGGGCGGCCCGCCCCTGCTGACCCGGCTCGAGCACGGATTCTGGGACGGTGAGCGCATCCTCGACCCCCTCGCCGGCTGAGCCCCGACGGCGGATCGGGCGGAAGTCGTACACCCCGTGTGTCGTGGCGCGGCTGGGCCGCTTCCGGGGAGTGTGGAATACTTGGCCCAGGTCGGAGCCATCCAGACTCCCGACTCTCGGATGCCGTGATCGGCGTGACAGGCCGGTCTCGACGCTGGGGCCTCACCGCGACGCGAGTCGACCGCGGGGGCGACAGCGCTGGGCACCCGACAGGACAAGCTTCGCTGCCCTTGGCAGCCATGTTTGCGGCGCCCCCGCCGCTGAAGGAGAGCATCGTGCTCGATTCTGAACACCCCGAAACCGATCAGTCCGCCGACGCGGCCGCGACGCCCGCCACTCCGCCGCGGCGACGCCGGGCGGCCAGCCGTCCGGCCGGTCCGCCGGCGTCGGTCGAGAAGCAGCCGGACGCCGAACCGCCCGCTGAGGACGCGGCACCGTCCGAGGAGGATGCCACCGTGCCGGCGGACGTCCCGGAGAACCCCACCGCGGAGGCGACGCCGGCCGTGGAGCCCGTGACGGAGGAACCCGCCGCGGACACGCCCGCGGAGGAGCCCGCGCCGGCACCGAAGCGCACCCGACGCAGCCGCGCGAAGGTCGTCGAGCCGGCGCAGGCCACCCTGGTCGACGTCGCGGCAGCGGTCGTCCCCGAGTCCCAGCCCGAGCCGGTGGCCGAGGCTGAGGCCGAGCCGGTGGCGGAGCCGAAGCCGGCCACCCGCAGGCGTCGCGCCACCCGTCCGGTGGAGGCTGCGCCGGCCTCCGAGGTCGATGCGGCAGAGGTCGCGGCGAGCCTCGCGGAGCTGGCCCAGAACGAGCGTCCGCGCTCGCGGCGGCGGGTGAAGGCGGAGACGTTCGGCCTCGGCGAGGAGGCGACGCCCGACCAGGTGCTCGACTCCCTCGCGGCAGCGATCGGCGGACTGTTCGCCGAGTCGGTCCCGGTGCTGGAGCCCGCGGCGGAGGAACCGGCCGAGAACGCCGACGAACTCGAAGAGGACGAGACCGCGGAGGACGAACTCGCGGGCGACGAACTCCCGGAGGGCGAGGACGAGGGCGACGCCGCCCCGCGCCGCCGTCGCCGCCGCAGGGGTGGCCGCCGTCGCCGCCGCGGGGCCGGGGACGGCGCGGACGACGAGAACGGCGCCGAGGACGAGACAGAAGGCGGAGCCGCGGAGGGTGACGCCGAGGCCGAGTCCGGTGACGAACCTGCCGGCGAAGGCGGCTCCCGGCGGCGTCGCCGTCGCCGCCGCCGCGGCGAGGACTCGGGCGACGGGGACGAGGACGGCGTCGAGGTCGTCGTGCGGACGCGCGAGCCGCGCCGTCGCGCCGCGGCCAGCGACGAGGTCACCGGCATCGAGGGCTCGACCCGGATGGAGGCCAAGAAGCAGCGCCGCCGCGAGGGCCGGGCCGCCGGGCGCCGGCGTACGCCGATCCTCAGCGAGTCGGAGTTCCTGGCCCGCCGGGAGTCCGTCGAGCGCACGATGCTGATCCGCCAGGCCGAGGACTACTCGCAGATCGCGGTGATGGAGGACGGGATCCTCGTCGAGCACTACGTCGACCGGGCGTCCGCGACGTCGATGATCGGCAACATCTACCTGGGCCGCGTGCAGAACGTGCTGCCGAGCATGGAGGCAGCCTTCGTCGACATCGGCCGCGGCCGCAACGCCGTCCTCTACGCCGGCGAGGTCGACTGGGACTCCTTCGGCGTCACCGGCGCGGACAAGAAGGTCGAGAAGGTCTTCAAGTCGGGCCAGCAGGTGCTGGTGCAGGTGAGCAAGGACCCGGTCGGCGCGAAGGGCGCCCGGCTGACCTCGCACATCTCGATCCCCGGCCGCTACATCGTGTACTCCCCGGGCGGGCACCTGTCCGGCATCTCCCGCAAGCTGCCCGAGGGCGAGCGCAAGCGGCTGAAGGGCATCCTCGACGAACTGATCGAGCCGAGCGCATCCGTGATCGTCCGTACCGCCGCGGAGGGGGCGAGCGAGGACGAGCTCGTCCGGGACGTGAACCGGCTGAAGGCGCAATGGGAGGTGCTGGAGACCAAGGTCAAGGCCGGCCAGGCGCCCCAGCTGCTCTACGCCGAGCCCGACCTCACCGTCCGGATCGTCCGGGACCTGTTCACCGAGGACTTCAGCGCCCTCGTCATCGACGGTAACGGCAAGGCGGACGACGCCTTCGACACCGTCGAGGCCTACGTCACCCACGTCGCGCCGCACCTGGCGGAGCGGTTGAAGCGGTGGAACCGGGCGGAGCAGGGCGACATCTTCGACGCGCACCGGGTGCACGAGCAGGTCCTGAAGGCGCTGGAGCGCAAGGTGTTCCTGCCGTCCGGCGGGTCGCTGATCGTCGACCGCACCGAGGCCATGACGGTGATCGACGTGAACACCGGCAAGTTCACCGGGACGTCGGGCAACCTCGAGGCCACCGTGACCTCCAACAACCTGGAGGCGGCGGAGGAGATCGTGCGCCAGCTGCGCCTGCGCGACATCGGCGGCATCATCGTGATCGACTTCATCGACATGGTGCTGCCGGCCAACCGCGAGCTGCTGTTGCGGCGCCTGGTGGAGTGCCTGGGCCGCGATCGCACCCGGCACCAGGTGGCCGAGGTCACCTCGCTGGGTCTGGTGCAGATGACCCGCAAGAAGATCGGGACGGGCCTGGCGGAGGCGTTCACGGTGGCCTGTGAGACCTGCAAGGGCCGCGGCTACCACGTGCACGACGCGCCGGTGGCGTCCCAGGCCCCCGCGGACGGTGGCGACCGGGACGGCTCCCGCCGCGGCGGTCGTGGCGGCAACCAGACCACCAGGCGTTCGTCCCGCGCCCGCAAGGACGAGGCCAAGCCCGTCGTGCCGTCCCCGGCCCTGATGCCGCCGCACGCGCCCGAGTCCGAACCCCCGGCCGAGCCGGAGCCGGTCGCGCCGGAACCGGTGGCCGAGCCCGTACCGCCGGCCGAGCCGGACTCGCTGGTCGCGCCGGACTCGCTGGTCGAGCCCAAACCGCTGGTCGAGCTTGTCGAGACCCCCGTCACCCCGGTCGCCGAGATCGCGCCGGTCGAGGAGCCGGTGGTGGTCGAGGCAGAACTCGTGGAACCCGAGCCGGTGGAGGCGTCGGCCGAGTAGCCGGTCAGGCGCAGGGGATCCCGGCTTCCGCCGGGATGACGCCCCTGTAGCGCTCCTCAGGGAGCGTTGGCGACGCGTCCTGGTGGTGCGGCTACCCCTCCGGGACGTTCGCCAGGTCCGCGAGCCACAGCGCGGCCGAGGTGTCGGACGGCGCCCGCCAGTCGCCGCGGGGTGACAGCGAGCCGCCGCGGACGACCTTCGGTCCGTTCGGCAGCGCGGAGCGCTTGAACTGGGCGAACCCGAAGAAGCGGCGGCAGAACACGTCCAGCCACTTCTTGATCGTGGCGAGGTCGTAGGCCGTCCGCTCGTCGTGCGGGAATCCCTCGGGCCAGGCGCCGGCGTCCGCGTCCTTCCAGGCGTGCCAGGCCAGGAACGCGATCTTCGACGGCTTCATGCCGTGGCGCAGCACGTGGAAGAGGTTGAAGTCCTGCAGCGAGTACGGCCCGATCGTCGCCTGCGTGGACTGCGGCGTCTCGCCCTCGGTGACCGGGATCAACTCCGGCGTGATCTCGGTGTCGAGGATCGCCTGCAGAGTGGCCGAGACCGCGTCGTCGAACTGCTCCGAGCTGATCACCCACCTGATCAGGTGCTGCATCAGCGTCTTCGGCACGCCGCCGTTGACGTTGTAGTGCGACATCTGGTCGCCCACGCCGTAGGTGCACCAGCCGAGGGCGAGTTCGGAGAGGTCGCCGGTGCCCAGCACGATCCCGCCGCGCTGGTTGGCCAGCCGGAACAGGTAGTCGGTGCGCAGCCCGGCCTGCACGTTCTCGAAGGTGACGTCGTACACCGGCTGCCCCTCGGAGAAGGGGTGGTCCATCCGGTCGAGCATCAGCCGGGCGGTGTCGGTGATGTCCAGTTCGGCGAACGTCACGCCCAGTGCGGTGGCCAGTGCGGTCGCGTTGCCCTTGGTGTGGGCGGACGTGGCGAAGCCCGGCATGGTGAAGGCGAGGATGTCGGTCCGGGGCCTGCCGAGCCGGTCCATTGCGCGAGCGGCCACGATCAGGGCGTGGGTGGAGTCCAGGCCGCCGGAGACGCCGATCACGATCTTCGGCTGTCCGATCGCCCGCAGCCGCTGCTCCAGCCCGCTGACCTGGATGTTGTAGGCCTCGTAGCAGTCCTGGGCGAGGCGGGCCGGATCGGCGGGCACGAACGGGAACCTCGCCAGCGACCGGCGCAGGCCGAGGTCGCCGGAGGGCGGGTCGAGGTCGAAGGTCAGCGTCCGGTACTCGCCGGTGCGCTCGGCGTGGGTGCGCCGGTTGTCGTCGAAGGTGCCCTGGCGCAGCCGGTCCTGGACGAGCGTGCCCAGGTCGAGGTCGGCGATGGATGCCCTGCTCCCCGAGGGGAACCGCTCGGACTCGGCCAACAACGTCCCGGCCTCGTAGACGAGCGTCTGGCCGTCCCAGGACAGATCGGTGGACGACTCGCCCTCGCCCGCGGCCGAGTAGACGTAGCCCGCGATCAGCCGGGACGACCCCGACGCGCAGAGCAGCTTGCGCTCCTCGGCCTTCGCCACGGTGATCGGGCTGCCGGAGAGGTTCGCGATCACCGTCGCGCCGGCCAGCGCGGCCTCCGCGGACGGCGGGATCGGCACCCACATGTCCTCGCAGATCTCCACGTTCAGCACGAACCCGGGCACGTCGTCCGCGGCGAACAGCAGGTCGCAGCCGAACGGGACGTCCTCGCCGGCCACCCGGATCTCGCCGGTCACATCGTCGCCGGGGGCGATCTGGCGGCGCTCGTAGAACTCGCGGTAGGTGGGCAGGTAGGCCTTCGGGACGACCCCGAGGATGCGGCTCCGGTGGATGACCACCGCGCAGTTGTAGATCCGGTTCAGGCTGACGAGGGGGGCGCCGACCACCACGACGCAGCCGAGATCCTCGGTCTGCGGGACCAGCCAGGCGAGCGCGTCCTGAACGGCGTCGAGGACGGTGTCCTGCATGAGCAGGTCCTCGATCGAGTAGCCGCTGAGGCAGAGTTCGGGGAACACCGCGAGGCAGGCGCCGGCGTCCGCGCACTCGCGCGCCTGGGCGAGCACGGCCTCGGCGTTCTTCCGTGGCTGCACCATCGCGATCGGCAGCGTGCAGGCCGCCACGCGGGCGAATCCGTGGGCGTAGAGGTTGAAGAAGTCCATGCTGCGCTCCTGGCTACGGTGTCGGCCTCAGCATGCCACGTTCACCCTTCCCGGGCCGGTGTCGGCACAGCTTGACGGAACCCTCATGGTGGCTGAGCTTGACGAAGCCCCGGGCGGCCCTGCGTCAAGCTCAGGACGATAGGGGAGAGCTCAGGTGAACATCTGGCGGCTCAGGATGGAGACTTGACCTGTGAGTGAGGTGCTTCGCGTCGACACGCCAGATGGTCCCGGCGAGCTCCTCCTGGGTCCCGCCGGGGCGCCGATCGCCGCGCTCGTGCTCGGCCACGGCGCCGGCGGGGGAGTGGGCGCCTGGGATCTGGAGTTGCTCGCGCGGGAGCTGCCCGCGTCCGGGGTGAGCGTGGCGCGCTACCGCCAGCCGTGGCTGGTTGCCGGGCGGAAGGTGGCCGGCCCGCCGGCGAGCCTCGACCGGGGCTGGCGTCCGGCGGTGGCCGCGATCGCGTCGGCCTGGCCGGGCGTGCCGCTGTTCGTCGGTGGCCGCAGCGCCGGCGCACGGGCGGCCTGCCGTTGCTTCGACAGGGCCGCCGGCCTCGTGGCCCTGTCCTTCCCGCTGCATCCGCCGGGGAAGCCGCACACGTCGCGGATCGCGGAACTCGCCGCCGTCACCGGCCCGGTGCTGGTGGTGCAGGGCGCCGCCGACCCGTTCGGCTCACCCGCGGACGTCGCCCGCGCCTTGGCGGACGTCGGCTACTCGGGCGAGCGGATCGTCCCCGTCCCGGGAGCGACCCACTCGCTGGCGCCCGTAAAGAGCCTGCCCGCCCCGAAGGTCGCCGAGCGCGAGCGGCTGGTGGTGGGTGCGGTGCTCACGTTCATCGCCGACGCCCTGGACCCGGTCCCGTCCGCGGAGTGAACGAGAAGGGGACGGGTCCTTTTCCGTTCACCCGCTGATCGGGTCCCGGTGTGGGCCCGCCCGGGACGGTGCCACCCGGGGTGTCGCGATCTGGCCACGCTTGGTGTCCCACGTGTCCCTGCCGGCACAACCACGTGCTCGCGCGGCCAGATCACGTCACGTCGGTGTCGCGGCGACGAACAGCGTGCGGCGCGAGCGGGAACGGGGCGGGCATCCAGGCGCAGTCCCCACATCCGGCGCGGCGACGGACGGAAGACGGCGCGATCTGGCCACTCGACGCCCCAGTTGTGACAGGTGGGGTTTCCGGGACCGGGTGCGTGGCCAGAAGGCGTCAGCCCTGCGCGGGGAGTGCAGCCCGCTCCCGGGTGAGCAGCGAACGCTTGACCTCGATGCCCCAGGCGAAGCCGCCGAGGCTGCCGTCGCTGCGCAGCACGCGGTGACAGGGGACGAACAGCGCCGGCGCGTTGCTGGCGCAGACGCCGGCTGCGGCCCGCACTCCCTTGGGGTTGCCGAGCGCGGCGGCGAACTCGGCGTAGGACAGCGGTGCGCCCGGCGGGATGCGGCGCAGGTGTTCCCAGCCGCGCAGCCGCCAGGTCGATCCGGTCTGCTTCACCGGCACCGCGTCGACGGCACGGGTGTCGCCGGCGTAGTAGGCGGCCACGGCGGCCGCCGGCGCCGCGACGTCGGGGTCGTCGGACGGCACCAGCTGGACGTCGGCGGGACGGTCCTGTGGCCGGAGCCGGGCCAGGATGGCCTCCGGGTCGCCGGTCCAGCCGGCGGCGTACACGACGCCGTCCTCGGCGAGCAGCATGAAGGGCCCGTCCGGTGTGGTCACGGTGGTGAGTTTCATAGGGGTTCTCCGTTCTTGATGGGACGAGCGGCGGCGCGCCACAGGTGCAGGCTGGCATAGGACCGCCACGGGGAGACGTGCACGGCCCAGGCGGCGAGGTCGTTCGGCCGGTCGGGCAGGCCGAGGCGGGCGGCGCCCTTGCGCAGGGCGACGTCCCCGGTGGGCAGCACGTCCGGATGGCCGAGCACACGCATGGCCACGTAGTTGGCGGTCCACTCGCCGATTCCGCGGACGGCGACCAGCCGGTCGTGCTGGGCCGCCGGGTCGTCCGCCCAGCCGAGGTCGAGGGCGCCGTCGGCCAGCAGCCCGGCGATGGCCAGGATGTTCTCCGTCCACGTGCGCGGGCCGACCAGCACCTCGCGACCGTGCGCGACCACCTGCGCCGGTGTCGGAAACAGCCGGGAGAGAGCGCCGTCGGCGAGGGGCAGCGGCGAGCCGCAGGCCTCGGCGAGGCGGTGCAGCTGGGTGCGGGCCGCCGCCACGGAGATCTGCTGCCCGACGAGCGCCCGCAGCAGCATCTCGTGGGGATCGACCGCACCCGGCAGGCGAATGCCGGGTACCGCCGCGACGGACGGCGCCAGCGCGGGGGTGGTCGCGAGTGCCTCGTCGATGCCGACGGGATCGGCGTCCGCGTCGAACAGCCGGCGGACCCGCGCGACCAACGGGGTGAGGTCGGCGACGGTCGCCAGAGTGGCGGTCAGCTGGAGGCGTCCGCCGTCCCAGCGCACGTCGAAAGTGGCCGGTCCGCCGGGCAGCAGCAGCGTCCGCGCGTAGTGGGACGCGCTCGCGTCCTCCACCCCGGGGACGGCGCGGGCGGCCAGCCAGGCGAACACCCCGGCCGCGTCGAACGCCAGCCGCACCGGCAACGCCAGCCGCACCCGCACCCCCACCGGCTTGTCAGAATCTGCGCCGCCCCCGGCCGGCCGAGACTCTGACAGGTCGGCGAAGGGGGTCCGACGCGTGGCGCGCAGCTGGGACGGCGTGCGGTCGTAGACCTCGGCGATGGTGTCGTTGAACTGACGGATGCTGCCGAAGCCGGCGGCGAAGGCGATGTCGCCCGCCGGCAGGTCGGTGGCCACGAGCAACTCGCGCGCGGTCTGGGCCCGGTGCGCCCGGGCGAGCGCGAGCGGGCCGGCACCGAGTTCGGCCGTCAGCAGCCGGTTCAGGTGGCGGGCGGTGTAGCCGAGGCGGGCCGACAGGCCGGTGACGCCTTCGCGCTCGACGATCCCGTCCGCGATCAGGCGCATGGCGCGGGCGGCCACGTCGCTGCGCAGGTTCCACTCCGGAGAGCCGGGGACGGCGTCCGGCAGGCAGCGCTTGCAGGCCCGGTAGCCGGCTTCGTGGGCCGCGGCGGACGTGGCGAAGAAGCGGACGTTGCGCTGCAGCGGCGTGCGGGCGGGGCACGACGGCCGGCAGTAGATGCCGGTGGTGCGGACCGCGAGCACGAAGGCGCCGTCGAACCTGGCGTCGCGGGTGGCGACGGCCCGATAGCGTTGCTCGTTGTCCATGCCGTCCAGCATGGCAGCCCCGGAAAGCCGAAACTAGCGGAAATCGGACGCGACCGTGGGTCACCCGAACAACCCGGGGACAGGTCCCATTCCTGTTCACCCGGCAGCGGCTGAACGGGAATGGGACCTGTCCCCGGTTCGGGCGGGGCAGCGGCGTGGCCGGCGCACGGGGCCTCGGGCGGCGACGGGTGGGCCTCCGCCGGTTTGACCCTCCCCGCCGCCGGGCCGTACTCTTGACCCTCGGTGCTCACTGTGCGGCTCTGTGCCGCCGGGAGCGTGACCAGAGCGCACAACACCTGTTCCGCAGGGGTGGGCGCTTGCCAGAATGAGCTCAGGGAAGTAGGTCGGGCGTGTACGCGATCGTGCGCAGTGGTGGCCGCCAGCACAAGGTTGCAGTCGGCGACATCGTGGAGATCGACAAGGTCGAGGCGAAGGCCGGCGACAGCGTTTCGCTGACCCCGCTGCTGCTGGTCGACGGCGACAAGATCACCGCTGATGCGAAGAAGCTGGGCAAGGCGAGCGTCACCGCGGAGGTGATCGCCGAGACCAAGGGTCCGAAGATCCGGATCATCAAGTTCAAGAACAAGACCGGCTACACCAAGCGCCAGGGCCACCGCCAGCGGTACACCCAGGTCAAGGTCACCGGGATCGAGAGCTGAGGCAACTGACATGGCACACAAGAAGGGCGCATCGTCCTCCCGCAACGGTCGCGACTCCAACTCGCAGCGGCTCGGCGTGAAGCGGTTCGGTGGCGAGCAGGTCAACGCGGGCGAGATCATCGTCCGGCAGCGCGGCACCCACTTCCACCCCGGTGAGGGTGTCGGTCGCGGTGGTGACGACACCCTGTTCGCCCTGCGTGCCGGCAAAGTCGAGTTCGGCACCAGGCGTGGTCGCCGCGTGGTGAACATCGCGGTCGAGAGCGCCGAGTAGTACCCCGATCATCTGCAGAAGAGGCGGCCTCCGGGCCGCCTCTTCTGCTGTCCCGGCGGGGGTCGACCTGCTGATGTGGCGCCGTTCTCCGCGCGGTTAGGATCGGCCCATGTTCCGCAGCGGCGCCCGCATCGCCCTGGCCTCGATGGCCGTGCCACTGGCGTTGCTGCTCGCCGGCTGCGACACGACGGGGACGATCGAGGTCCGGTCGCCGACCGAACTGGGCATCGACCTCACCCTCACCGACTATCCCAGGGGCAACTGCAACAACGTCGGCAGCACCGACACCGAGATCACCGTGGAGCGTGGCATCGACGCCAGCGGCAAGCGCTACTGCCGAATGCACGGCACCCTGAAGACCGAGTCGGTGTACGGCGTGCAGATCCTGCCTGTCGGCGACTACTACGTCGTCTCGCTCGACCTGGGGGAGAACACCGAGGACCCCGGCACCGTCGACATCACCCTCACCCTCCCCGGCACCGTGCTGGCCAGCAGCAGCGGCACGATCTCGGGCAACACGGTCCGGCTCACCGGTCAGGAGCCACTGCGGGAGGACTTCGAGCTGGTGGCGCGTGCCGGCCCGGAGACTCCGTGGGTGCCGATCGCCGGCGGGGCGGGCTTGGCCCTCGGCGTCGCCGGCGCCCTGCTCGTGCGCAGGCGGCGGGGACGGACGGCCGCGGCCCCGGTACCACCCACCGAGCCAGACCAGGGCGCACCGCCGGACGCTCCGCCGGCGCAGCCCCACGCCGAGGGGACCGCCGCCGACGACTGGTCCGACGAGCGACCCCGTCCGGCGACCGACCCGACGTTCTGGTCCCGCCCGCCGGTACCCGAGAACCCCGCCCCGGCCGCCGCTGCCGAGGACGACCCGCCGGGCAGCCGTCCGCCGGTCGACCACTCGATCTGGGGTCCGCCGGCAGCGGAATGACGGCCGATAGACTGATCGGGCAGTGCCGTCCCCTGGGGGGCGACCCAACCTCTCGAAAGTTCGTCGTGGCGATTCCCTCCTTCATTGACCGGGCGGTGCTTACCGTCGCTGCCGGGAACGGCGGCAACGGCTGCGCGTCCATCAAGCGGGAGAAGTTCAAGCCGCTCGGCGGGCCGGACGGCGGCAACGGCGGCAACGGCGGCTCGGTGATCCTGCGGGTCGACCCCGGGCTGACCACGCTGGTGGAGTACCACCGGCAGTCGGTGCGCCGCGCCGCCAACGGCCAGCCGGGCCGGGGTGACTTCGCCAACGGCGCCAACGGTGAGGACGTCGTCCTGAACGTTCCCGACGGCACCGTCGTCTCCGACGCCCGCACCGGCGTGGTGCTGGCCGACCTCGTCGGTCCGGAGGCCGAAGTGGTGATCGCGGCCGGCGGCAGGGGCGGACTCGGCAACGCCGCGCTCGCGTCCGCGGCACGGAAGGCGCCCGGCTTCGCCCTGCTCGGCGAGGAGGGCGAGTCCCACCAGATCACCCTCGAACTGAAGGTGGTCGCCGACATCGGACTCGTCGGCTTCCCCAGCGCGGGCAAGTCGTCGCTGATCGCAGCCATCTCGCGGGCACGGCCGAAGATCGCCGACTACCCGTTCACCACTCTGGTCCCCAATCTCGGGGTGGTCGTCGCCGGCGCCACCACCTTCACGGTCGCCGACGTGCCCGGCCTGATCGAGGGCGCCAGCGAGGGACGGGGGCTCGGTCACGACTTCCTGCGGCACATCGAGCGCTGCCAGGCGATCGTCCACGTCATCGACTGCGCCACCTACGAGCCCGGCCGCGACCCACTCACGGACCTGGACGTGATCGAGGCCGAGCTCACCGCGCACGGCGGCCTGGAGGACCGTCCCCGGATGGTGGTGCTGAACAAGGTCGACATCCCGGACGCCGCCGAGCTCGCCGCCATCGTCACCGACGACGTGAAGGCGCGGGGACTGCCGGTGTTCGCCGTCTCCACAAAGACCGGCACCGGCCTGCAGCCGCTGACCTTCGCGATGGCCGACCTGGTCGCCATCCGCCGCGCCGAGACCGCGAAGGCGCCGCAGCGCACCATCGTGATCCGGCCCGAACCGGTCGCCGGGGGGCCCGACTTCACCATCTCCCGGCAGGGGGACGGCGAGGGCGGCTTCGTCTGGCGGGTGCGCGGCGAGAAGCCCGAGCGCTGGGTCAGGCAGACCGACTTCAACAACGCCGAGGCCGTCGGCTACCTCGCCGACCGGTTCGCCCGGCTCGGCATCGAGGAGGAACTGCTTGCCATGGGCGCCCTCGCCGGCGACGCCGTGGCGATCGGTGCGGACAATCCCGTGGTCTTCGACTTCGCTCCCCAGATCGAGGTCGGCGCGGAGATCCTCGCCCGGCGCGGCGAGGACCAGCGGCTGGCCACCGAGCGTCCCGCCGCCCAGCGCCGCCGTGCCAAGGACGCCGAGTATCACGCGGCGAAAGCGGCCGAGCGTGAGGCCGAGCAGTACACCCGGCTGGCGTCCGAGGGACTGGAGGGCGACGACGATGAGTGAGCCGGGCGCGTCCGCTGCCCGAGGGGTGCGGACGGAGATCACCGGCGCCCGCAGGCTGGTGGTGAAAGTCGGCTCGTCGTCGCTGACGGATGCCTCCGGTGCGCTCGACATCGCCCGCATGGAGCTCCTGGTGGACGCCCTCGCCGCCGCCCGGAGGCGCGGCCAGGACGTGGTGCTGGTGTCCTCGGGCGCGATGGCGTCCGGCATGGGCCCGCTGCGGATGAAGCACCGGCCGCGGGACCTGGCCAGCAAGCAGGCGGCGGCGTCCGTCGGGCAGAGCCTGCTGGTGGGCCGGTACGGTTCGCTGTTCGCCCGGCACGACCTGACCGTCGGCCAGGTGCTGCTCACCGTCGAGGACGTGGCCCGCCACGACCACTACCGCAATGCCCTGCGCACGTTCACCCGGCTGCTGGAGCTCGGCGTCGTCCCGGTCGTGAACGAGAACGACACCGTCGCCACGCACGAGATCCGGTTCGGCGACAACGATCGGCTCGCCGCCCTGGTCGCGCATCTGGTCGGCGCGGACGCGCTCGTCCTGCTCAGCGACGTGGACGCGCTGTACACCGCCCACCCGTCCTCGCCGGACGCCCGGCCGATTCCGCTGGTGCCCGACGTCGAGGAGCTCGCGGTCGACACCTCGGGCCGGGGCGCGGACGTCGGCACGGGCGGCATGACCACCAAGCTGCAGGCGGCGCGGATCGCCACGGCGTCCGGCATCCCGGTGGTGCTGGCTGCCGCGGCGACCGTCGACCAGGCGCTCACCGGCCAGCCGGTCGGCACCCTGTTCCAGGCCACCGGCAAGCGCCGCGCGCGCAAGCTGATGTGGCTGGCGTACGCCTCGGTGTCGCAGGGCGAGCTCGTGCTGGACGCCGGTGCGGTGAAGGCCGTCACCGAGCGCAAGGCGTCCCTGCTGCCGGCGGGTGTGGTCGAGGTTCGCGGGAGCTTCCAGGCCGGCGATCCCGTCCGGCTGGTCAGCGAGGCGGGGACGGTGGTCGCCCGCGGCCTGGTCGGCTACGACTCGGTGGACCTGCCCGGGATCATCGGGCGCAGTACGCGCGATCTGGTCGCGGAGCGCGGTGCCGGCTTCGACCGGGAAGTGGTGCACCGCGACGACCTGGTGGTGCGAGCGAGGAAGAAGAAGAGTTGACTCCTGTCGAGATCGTCGGCTGGGCGGCGGCCCTGGTCGGCACCGTCCTCGGCCTGCCGCAGCTGATCCGGCTGGTCCGCACCCGCAACGTCGAGGGGTTGTCCCTGCCGGCGTGGCAGCTGGTTCTGGCGCTGAACATCGCCTGGACCTCGCACGGCATCCTGCTGGGCAAGTGGAACATGATCCTGCCCAACGTGTTCGGCCTGGGTGCGACGCTGCCGATCCTCTTCCTGATGTCGCGCGAGCTGGGCAGGGCACTGCCGCGGGTGATGCTGCCCGGCATCCTGATCGCTGCCGGCATGATCGCCGTCGACCTGGCGTTCGGTACGGCGGCCTACGGGGTGGTGGCGATCTGGCCGGCGCTGTTCGCCAATGCCGGCCAGACCCTGGAGTTGGTCCGCTCACCGCGGGTGACCGGTGTGTCGCCGGTGTTCCTGATCAGCGGTGTGCTGAACCAGGTGCTGTGGCTGGCCTGGGGCATCCTCGTCCCGGACGCCGGCACCCAGATCACCGCGACCGTCACCCTCGCGGTCACCACGCTGAACCTGCTCTGGTGGATCCTGCGAAAGCTCGGCCTGCGCTCGTTCGGTGTGCCCACCCGCACCGAGGTGCGCGCCCAGATCGCCGCCCGTCGCGCGGAGGCGAAGCAGCGCCGGGAGGCCCCAACCCGCCGCTGAGAACGGATCCACCGGCCGAGCGCGTCTCGACAAGCTCGTCGAGCGATTGTCGGGGATCGTGCTGAAGGGATGTGCGGCGAGGAACGAGCCGGGCGTCGTCACGAAGGGGCTACCCCGGAGTCTGCAAGGATTTGCACGCTCGATGGCGATTTCCGGCTGTGCCGGGCAGGGCGATGCCATCGACAGGGCAGATCCTCCCGGCAGTCTGACCGGTCCGAGGGCGCCCGCTGTCTCAGGGCCGACCCGGGACGACGGAGTACTCGGTCATGGGCGGGCTACCCTTTCCGGCATGACTTTCGTCGAACAGGCCCAGGCCGCGCGGGTCGCGTCCCGCACGCTCGCCGTGCTGCCCCGCGCCCGGAAGGACGCGGCGCTCCACGCCATGGCGGACGCGCTGGCCGCAGCCGTCGACTCGGTCGTCGCCGCGAACGCTCTCGATGTGGCTGCCGCCCGCGAGTCGGGCACCGAGGAGTGGATGATCGACCGGCTCGCGCTCACCCCGGCGCGGGTGGCCGGCATGGTGGACGGTCTGCGGTCGCTGGCCGCGCTGCCCGATCCGGTCGGCGACGTGGTGCGGGGCTGGACGAATCCCAACGGCGTCCGCGTCCGCGAGGTGCGGGTGCCGCTCGGTGTGGTCGGGATCATCTACGAGGCCCGGCCGAACGTCACCGCGGACGCGGCCGGCATCTGCCTGAAGGCCGGCAACGCCGCGCTGCTGCGGGGGTCGTCGTCAGCGGTGAACTCGAACCGCGAGATCGTCACCGTGCTGCGTCGCGGACTGGCCGCGGCCGGGCTGCCCGAGGACGCCGTCCAACTCGTCGAGGGAGACCGCAGCGTCACCGGCGAGATGATGGCCGCCCGCGGCCTGGTCGACGTGCTGATCCCGCGCGGTGGGGCCGGCCTGATCAACGCCGTCGTGGACGGCTCCAAGGTGCCGGTCATCGAGACCGGCACCGGCAACTGCCACCTGTTCGTGGACGCGTCCGCCGACCAGGACATGGCGATCGGGATCATGCTCAACGCCAAGGTCCAGCGACCCAGCGTCTGCAACGCGCTGGAGACACTGCTGGTGCACGCGGACGCGGCCCCCACCTTCCTGCCGAAGGCCCTGGCCGCGCTGGCTGACGCCGGGGTGACCGTGCACGGCTCGCCGGCCGTGCAGGCGTACTCCCCGGCGGTCGTCCCCGCGGGGTCCGACGAGTTCGACGCCGAATACCTGTCCCTCGACCTGGCCTGTGACGTCGTCGAGTCGCTGGACGAGGCGATCGCGCACATCCGCGTCCACACGACGGGCCACTCGGAGACCATCGTCACGTCCGACCGCCGCTCCGCCGACCGTTTCGCCGCCGAAGTGGACGCTGCCGCCGTGCTGGTCAACGCCTCGTCGCGGTTCGTCGACGGCGGCGAGTTCGGTTTCGGAGCCGAGATCGGCATCTCCACCCAGAAGCTGCACGCCCGCGGTCCGATGGGCCTGCCGGAGATGACCTCCACCAAGTACATCGTGGACGGCGACGGCCAGACCCGCGCCTGACCAGCAACGGCGCGACGGCGTCGCGCCACTCGGCGCCGGTCAGCCGTGGAAGTACTTCTGGCCGGGTTTCGTCCTGCCGAGGAGTTGGCTGACCGTGACGAAGGTGTACCCCTTCGCGCGGAGCTTCCTGATGATCGCCGGGACCGCGGCCACCGTGGTCGGGTGGATGTCGTGGACGAGGATGATGGAGCCGCGACGGGCACCCCGCACGGCCGCGGCGACGGTCTTCTTCGTGCTGCGGGTCTTCCAGTCGAGCGTGTCGACGTCCCACAGCGCCAGCGCCAGACCCGCACGCCGCGCCGCAGCGTGGACGTGGGCGTTCATGGCACCGTAGGGCGGACGGAGAAGGCGCGGCGAGACACCGGCGTCCTTGCGGATGATCCGGACGGTGGAACCGATCTCCCTGTCGATCTGGGAGGGGGTGAGCCGGGTCAGGTCCCGGTGGTCCCAGGTGTGGACGCCGATCTCGTTCCCCGCGGCCGCGACGGCCGAGGCCACCTTCGGGTAGGCCTCCACCTGGCTGCCCAGCATGAAGAAGGTGGCATGGACCCCGGCGCGCCGCAGGTGGCCGAGGAGCTTCTGGGTGTGCGGACCGGGCCCGTCGTCGAAGGTCAGCGCGATGCACGTGGCCTTCCGGCAGTTCACCTTCGCCGGCGGCTTCGGGGTGGTGGCGGACGGATCCGGCGTCGCGGACGTGGTGGGTCCCGTCGGGGTGGGGCTGGCGGTCGGCGCCACCGCCGGGGGTGCGGACGGGTGGATCGACGCGTCCCTGGCCGCCCGCCCGGTCGCGGTGAGCAGGGTGTCCGCCTGCCCCCGCGGGATGGTCAGTGAGACCCTGCCCTCGGCACAGGCGGCCACCTGGCACTGGTCGAAGCCGACGAGCAGGTCACCCGACGGTGAGAACGCGAGCAGTGGGGCGGCGCCGAGCGGGTCGGCGCCGGCCTGCGCGAGGTCCACGCCCGACCGGGTCAGCGCCGCCGTGGCGAGCGCGGTGCGGGCGGCGTTCCGGTCGAGCAGGTCCGCGGCGGAGTACAGGGCGCCGGAGCGAGGATCGAACCAGAAGGAGCGCCATGAACGGGCACCCGACGCGCCGCCGAACTCGTAGCCGTCACTGGCGAAGCCGACGACGGACGGCGAGCCCGCCAGGACGTGCCAGCCCAGGTTCAGCTCGGGCGCGGCGGTCGGCTGCGTCCCGACGGGATAGTCCCGCTCGAAGTCGCGGATCGTGTCGGAGTAGTGGGTCGAGACGGCCTCGTCGACCAGGGGAAGGCCGAACTGCGGCCAGTTGGCGAAGATGCGGCGTGCGAACTCGGAGCGCGAGTCCACGGTCGTGACGATGCCGTCCAGCAGTTCGGGGTCGAGCACCGCCGGCACGTCCCCGGAGGCGGTGAACCCGTCCTCCGCAGACCTGGTGGGGGTGGCGGTCGATGTGGGGGACGCGGCGGTGGTGGCGGGCGCGCGAGGCGTGACCGTTCCCGTGGGCGGGGTGATCGCGCACGCCTGGAGGCACAGCACCAGGCCCACGACCGCGAATCCTCGCCGCATCGCCAGTCCCTTCCGTCGGTGCTGTGGCGGGCCGCCGTCTCCGTCCGCCGCCGTTCGGCAATGGAAGCGACCGTAACCAGCGAACCTGAGCCTGCACTGAGCCGGACTCAGTCGCTGCTCAGCCCGCCCTGACCGACGTGAGGACGGCGGGCGGCGCAGCGGAGTGCCGCGCGTGTAGTATCCGCGGCATGCAGATCGTGCTCCAGGCTGTGGTCGCGGACGTGACCGTGCCGGTTGTGATCGGTCTGGGCGCCGTCGCCATCCTCGTGGCGGGCCTGGGCTGGGTGCGTCAGGTGGGGAAGGGTCGGCCGCACGCCCGATGAGTGAGACCCCGATCGTCTGGGACCGGCAGGGCTCCCGGCGGCTCCGCCTCGGCGTGATGGGCGGCACGTTCGACCCCATCCACCACGGCCACCTGGTGGCGGCCAGCGAGGTGCAGGCCCGGTTCGCGCTCGACGAGGTGGTCTTCGTGCCGACCGGCCAGCCGTGGCAGAAGGCCGGCAAGCAGGTGTCGCAGGCCGAGGACCGCTACCTGATGACCACCATCGCCACCGCCTCCAACCCGAGGTTCTCCGTGAGCCGGGCCGACATCGAGCGGCCAGGCCCCACGTACACCGTCGACACCCTCCGCGACATCCGCAAGTACCGGCCGGGGCCGATGGACCTGTTCTTCATCACCGGTGCGGACGCCCTCAGCGCGATCCTCACCTGGAAGGGCGTGGACGAGCTGTTCGACCTCGCCCACTTCGTCGGTGTCTCCCGGCCGGGGGTACCGCTGGGGGAGAACGACATCACCCACCTGCCCGAGGACAAGGTGACCCTGCTGGAGGTGCCGGCGCTGGCCATCTCGTCCACCGCGTGTCGTGAGCGCGTCGCCCAGGGTCTGCCACTGTGGTACCTGGTGCCCGACGGCATCGTCCAGTACATCGCCAAGCGCGGCCTTTACCGTCCCAGAGGAGCCCAGTGACCGCAACCGATCACTCCGTCGACATCGCCCGCATCGCAGCGAGGGCGGCCGTCGCCAAGCTCGCGAAGGACCCGGTGGCGTTCGACGTCTCCGAGCGGCTCGCGATCACCGACGTCTTCCTGATCGTCGCTGCGACCAACGAGCGGCAGGTCGGCGCCGTCGTCGACGCGGTCGAGGAGGCGCTGCTGAAGGCGGGCGTGAAGGCCGTCCGCAGGGAGGGCGATCGGGAGAACCGCTGGGTGCTGCTGGACTTCCTCGACACGGTGGTGCACGTGCAGCACTCCGAGGAGCGGGCGCTCTACGCGCTGGAGCGGCTGTGGAAGGACTGCCCGAGGCTCGACCTCGGGCCGCTCGACACCCCGCCGGCCGAATGACGGCCGCCCGGATCGTCCTGCTGCGCCACGGCGTCACCGACTGGAACGACGGCGGACGCTTCCAGGGGCACGCTGACATCCCGCTGAACGACACCGGACGCGCCCAGGCCGCCGCCGCTGCCGAGCAGCTGGTGGGCGAGGGGATCGGGCAGGTGTTCGCGTCCGATCTCGCCCGCGCGGACGAGACCGCCCGGATCATCGCGGCCCGCTGTGATCGTCCGGTGATCACCGATCCGCGGCTGCGGGAGGTCGACGTCGGGTCGTGGTCGGGCCACAGCATGGAGGAGATCGGGCAGCAGGTGCCGGATTTCTGGCCGGCCCTGCGCGAGGGACGTGACTTCCGGCGCTCGCCCGTCGGGGAGACCGCCACCGAGGCCGGCCAGCGGGTGGCGCTGGCGCTGCTCGACTACGCCGAGGCCGCCCCCGACGGCGAGGTGCTGCTCGCGGTCGGCCACGGCCTGTCGCTGCGAGTGGGCGCGCTGCTGCTGATGGGCCTCGACTACTCGCACGCCCGGCTGTTCCGCGGCATGGGCAACTGCCACTGGACGGTGCTGCAGCCCGCCGGGGACTTCTGGCGGATGGCCAGCTACAACGTGGGACTCGTCGACACCCCGGGTCAGCCCGCGCTGGGGAAGCGCATCCGCTGGTAGCTGACGACCTGGACGGTCAGCTTCACCTTCTTCGTGGTGGAGATCCGCACCTTGCGGTTGTCGCCGAGCGGTGAGCGGACGGTCAGCGTCTTCGTCCCCTTCGGCAGTGCGACCTTCACCGACGCCGAGGACGGCGAGGACGCCGGACCGACGGACAGCGAGCCCTTGCCGGTGCCGCCCTTGACGGTGATCTTCAGGGTCACGTCACCCAGCATGGCGAGGTCGGCCGTGGGGACGGCCTTGGTGGGTACGGCCTTGTAGTACTTGCGGCCGGTCTTGTAGGTGATGCTGGAGATCGTGACGGGACTGGTCAGCGTCGTGGCGGTCATGGTCGGCACGGGATCGAGGTTGATCCGTCCGTTGACCAGGTCGTCCTGCGTGGCGCTGGGGGTGTCGGTGCCGAACATGAACCCGCTCTTGTTCGCGTGGTAGATCTGGAACGCCCGTTGCTCGTTGTCGGTCGCGCTCCACGGTGCGGAGTCGATACGCAGCGACTTCACGTATTTGACCAGGTACACCGAGGTGTACTTCACCCGGGTGCCGTAGGCACTCGCGCCCAGCTTCTTCGCGAGCCGCACGCGGTCGAGGTCCAACTGGACCTGGTCGAGGGCGATCACCCGGATCTTCGGTTCGTACTTCCGGAACACCGGCAGTGCGTACTCCCAGTTGAAGCTGATCAGCTTGGTCTGGTTCTGCAGCTTGTACTTCTGGACGAGCTTGATCGCCTTCTCCGCCCACTGCTTCTTCCCGGCCGCCGACTGTCCGGTGTACGCCTTCACCTCGAGGCTGAGCAGGATCTCGGGGTGGCCCTTCAGCGCGGCCGCCAGCTGCTCGAAGGTGGGGATCGGGACGACCTTCTCCCCGGCGAGGTTCGCACAGCGCACCTGCTGCACCTGCTCCAGCGTCATGGAGTGGATGGCGAGCCCGGTCTGACCGTCCTGCAGGCAGCGGGACGCGAGCTTGTCCTCGTGGCTCATCACGGCGTGGCCGTCACGGGTGAACACCATGTCGGTCTCGAGGGAGTCGAAGCCCCTCTTGATGGTCTCGGTGAACGCCTCCAGGGAGTTCTGGGGCCACTCGCCCATGCCACCGCGGTGCGCGGAGATGCCGAACTCGATGCCTGCCTTGTTCTTGATGGGCTTTCCGTCGGTGCCGACCGTCACGCCCGGGGCGGAGGTCGGCGCCGCGAGGGAGACGGCAAGGACGAGGGCGCAGCCGGCGACCACGCGGCCGAGGAACGTCGGACGGGACAGGGCGCTCATGGACCTGCTCTCTGTTCGGGGATACGTCCAACATAAGCGCGATCCGCGCCGTCCGGAAGCTCAGCCCGCGATTCGGCCCGCAGGGCGGAAGCCGCACTTCAGGTGAAGATCACCCTCAGCGGTGGGAGGGTGCTCGTCGAACCGGTCGTCGAGCTTGTCGAGACGCGGGGCAGGGTCTCGACGGGCTCGACCAGCGGTGGGAGGGGGCGCTCGGGAGCGAGGCCGTAAACCGGTCCCTGAGGAGGTCCCGTGCGGGGCGAGCGGGACTGTCGCGAAGAGTGGCCCTTCGTGACCTCGGGGAGCGGTGGGAGGGTGCTCGTCGAACCGGTCGTCGAGCTTGTCGAGACGTGGGGGCAGGGTCTCGCCGGGCTCGACCAGCGGTGGAGGGGGCCTCGGGAGCGAGGCCCAGCGGTCCCTGAGGAGGTCTTGTGAGGTGTCGCGAAGGGTGGCCTTCGTGATGCTCGCTGGCGCTCGCTCCTCAGGGAACGGGCAAGGGGAGGGTCGCGGGGCGGGGCGTCAGGCGACGCCGAGGGGTTTGCCGGGGGAGAAGCCGGGGAAGACCTGGTCCAGGTTGTCGTTGCCGAGCCTCGTGGTGACGATCTCGGAGAGGGCCTGGCGGTAGTCGACGCTGATCGGCAGGTCACCATCGGTGAGGTTGCCGGGGCTGAGGGTGTCGGGAAGGTCGCCGTAGACCGTTCCGCCCTTGATCCCGCCGCCCATCAGGAACATCAGGTTGCCGTGGCCGTGGTCGGTGCCGCCGTCCCCGTTGAGCTCCACCCTGCGGCCGAACTCGCTCATCGTGACCACGGTGACCCGGTTCCACCTCGAGCCGAGGTCGGTCCGGAACGCGGCGATGCCCTTCGCGAAATCGCTGGCGAGCCGGGAGAACTGGCCGTCGGAGTCGTTGGGTGAGCCGATGTTCTCGTGCATGTCCCAGCCGCCGTAGTCGATGCAGGCCACCTCCATGCCCAGGTCGGCCTTGGCGAGCCGGGCGATGTCCTTCAGTCCGTTGCCCCAGTTCGTGTCCGGGTAGCTCGCGCCGTTCGCCGGGGTGTAGGTGGTCGCGCGAAGGGGGTCGAGCCGGGCCACGGCGTCCAGGGTCGCCCGGGCCTGGGTGGCCAGCACACCGCCGGCGTCGCCGTAGACGCTGCCGAGGTCCGCCGCCAGCCGGTCGCCGTCGTTCCAGGCCGAATCCAGGCGGAAGGTGTCCACGCTCGACATGGCCACCGACTGATAGGCGGTCGTGGTCAACGAGAGCACCACCCGCTGGTCGCCCATGGTGATGGCCCTGAACGTGCCCGACTCCGCCGACGAGGACGCGATGTGCCGCCCGATCCAGCCCGACCGGACGTTCGCCGTGGCTGCCCGCTCGCACATGTCCTGGTCCTCGAAGTGCGAGCGGGTCACCCCGGGATGCCCGGAGCCCAGCACGACGGCCAGCTGCTTGTCGTCCCAGATCGTGGTGAGCGCGCCGAAGTTGCGGTTCAGCACGTAGCGCGAGCTGAGCGGAATACTGCCCTTCTGGGCGGTCACCCGCGTGCTTCGGCGGAGGCTGTTGTAGTACGAGTCGTCCGGCATGCCCAGCGCCGCGAGCCCGTCGAAGCCGCCGCGCAGGAACACGCAGACCAGCAGGTCGCGATCACCAGGCGCCGCGAACGAGTAGCGGGGCACGGCGGACGCGGCGAGCAGGCCGCCGAGTCCGATCAGGGAGCCGCGGAACAGCCCGCGCCGGGCGAACCGCGGGCCCTCCGGGACATGCTCGACCGTTGGGTCGTCCACCGCACGATTGGGACGCAGCGTCGTCACCAGGTCGTTCGCCTGCCCGGGCGTGACCACCCGTGTAGTGCCGTCGACGGTTGCGAGCAGCCGGTTGCGGGACTCCTCGTGGTCGTGCAGCGGGGTGATCAGGTCCTCGTGCAGCAGGGCTTCGCCACGGCGCAGGGCCGGGTCCGGGTTCGTCGCGTTCACCGTCGCTCCTCTCATCGGAGCATGAAGTAGGGGGAGGAGAAGACGAAGTGCAGGGTCGGGCCGACGTTGTACTTGACCTGACTGGCGGTCAGCGTCGTCCCGGTGCCGTCTCCCTTGAGCCGGGCCGCCACCACATCGAGGTGGACCTGTGGCCAGGTGTAGCCCGTGAGGTCCCGGGTGAGCTTGGCGGCGACCGTGCTGATCGCCTGGCCCTTCTTCACGCCGAGCGCCGAGGCCCAGGACTTGTACTCGGACGGCCACTCCTTGTCGTTGCCCCAGTTGACCCGGGCGTTCACCGTGTACCAGTGGCTCAGCAGCGCCTGCGTGGCCAGCCAGTCGCGCGCCTGGTCGGGGTAGCCGTCGACCACGGGCCACATCCGGGGCTGGTGCCCCTGCAGGTGCAGCAGCCACTGCACGGTTCCGGTGATGCCCCACAGGTTCTTCGCCTGGGTGGTCTTGGTGTGGATGCCGGACGGCTTGCGCAGCTTCACCATGGTCGCGACGGTCTCCTGGGGACGCCGCCACTTTGCGCCGACGGAACCGGCGAACTCGTCGCTCAGCAGCAGCGCACGCATGACCGCGGCCAACGAGGTGCCGTTGTCGAGGTAGACCTTGGCCAGCCGGTCCACGAGCTTGTCGGACGGGGTGTCCGAGACGAACCGGGTGGCGAGGCGCCGGGCGATGTGCGTCGCCGTGGCCTCGTGGCGGGCCAGGTAGGCGAGATAGGCCTTCAGCGCGGCCGGCCCGTCCGCCGCGGTCGCGTTGGGGTGGGTGAAACCCATGACCCTGATCGCGCCGACATGGTGGTCGGCCGGGCGGTAGGTGTAGACGCGCTTCGTCCAGTCGAAGCTGTGGCCGGTCAGCAGCAGCGCGGACGCGCGAACGTCGTCCTCGGTGTAGTTGCCCACGCCCACCGTGTAGAGCTCGAGGAGTTCGCGGCCGAGGTTCTCGTTGGGGCTGTCCTTGGAGTTCACGTCGTTGTCGAGGTTCAGCAGGACGGCCGGATGCCGCACCGCGGCGTAGAGCATGCTGGCGAAGCTCCCGAGCGCGTACGTGCGCAGGACAGCCCAGTCGAACCAGGCGACGAACTCGGCGGCCTTGCCCTCGGCGGAGACGTAGAGGTGGTCGGACATCGTGTCGACCATCGACTCGTACAGATACCGCTTGGTGAAGACCTGCCGGATGGTCCGGGAGACGCTCATCGCCTTGCCCGCCTTCCACGCCTGCTTCTTCGTGGCGCGGTAGGCCTGGGCGCCGGTCATCGTGGCGTAGCTCAGGTGCTTGGCGACGATCTTGTCGGCCTTGGTGTCCTTGATCTTCTTCCAGGCCAGTTGCCGGTCGATCCAGGCCGTACGCCCCAGACGCTCGATCTCCTTCGCGATCGACGGCGTGGGGGCCGGCGCGACCCGCCGGGCGAGGTGCCAGGCCGGGGACGACGAAAGGTCGAGGCTGTCGGCGAGGCCATCGATCGCCGCGGGCAGCACGGGTGCCATCGGGACGGCTGGGGGCGCGGCGAAAGCCGGCGGCGCCGATCGGGCGAGCGTGGTGGCCGCGAGGCCGCCGGCAGCGATGCCGAGGGCTGCCCGGCGTGATGGCTGGGGTGGCGTCATCGGTTCCCCTGGGGTTGCTGGGACGTGCTCGGTCGAACGCGGCTTACCCTAACGGATCCTGAGAACATTATTAAGGGAATCCAAGAAGGATCGGCGCCGGCCCGTCCGGACCACCCGTCCCAACCGATCTAGCATGGAGGAAAGGACGGAGGTGGCCATGATCGAGGTACAGCTCACGAGCCTTGCGGTGGACTCCCGTGGCCAACCGGTCGTCATCCTCGCCCCGGTCGCGGCGGACGCCGGGGCCCGGCGGCTGCTGCCGATCTGGATCGGCCTGCCGGAGGCGAGCGCGATCATGCTCGCGGTGGAGGGGGCGAGCCCGGCCCGTCCGCAGGTGTACGACCTGATGACCACCCTGATCGGCCGGCTGGGCGGCGAGGTGGAGCAGGTGGTCGTCACCAAGCTGGAGGGCGGCACGTTCTTCGCGGAGATCACGCTCGGCACGCCCCGCGGAATGGAGGTGATCGACGCCCGGCCGTCCGACTCGATCGCGCTGGCGATCCGGGTGGGAGCGCCGATCTTCGTCGCGGAGGCCGTGTTCGCCGAGGCCGGCATGCCGGACGAGGAGTCCGCCGGCGACGAGCAGTCGCAACTGGCCGCGTTCCATCGCTTCCTCGACGACGTCGAACCGGACGACTTCCGTGGCTGAGGGTCACCCGAAAGAGGTCTGACGCCCGGCCCGTCCGATCTCCTATCGTGGCAGGCGGCCTCTCCCGGGGATCCGCCAATATTCCCCGGAGACACGGAATCACGCCGGGGACTTTGGAGGGGGCAGCCGGCAGGGATCTCGTGGTTGCTGGAGCGCGTCGTGGGTGGGGTAGCCGCCGATGCCTCCAGCACGGCCTTGGCGGAGCGTCAGCGGACGTGAACCACCCGTTCGTCGGCTACAGCAGTCCCTTGGTGGACGGAATGCCCGTCTCGCGATCGTCGTACGACGCCGCGTCCCGGAGCGCCCGAGCCACCGCCTTGTACTGCGACTCGATGATGTGGTGGGCGTTGCGGCCGCGGAACGTGTCGATGTGCAGGGTCATGCGGGTGTGGAAGGCGAACGACTCCCAGACGTGATCGTTCAGGCTCGTGTCGAACTGGCCCACCATCGGCGTCGGCATCTCGGGGGCGGAGTAGACGAAGTACGGCCGCCCGGAAAGGTCCACGACCGCACGGCTCAGGGACTCGTCGAGCGGGCAGGTGCGGTCGGCGAAACGCCGCACGCCGCGCCGATCGCCCAGAGCCTGGTCGAAGGCCTGTCCGAGGGCGATGGCCGTGTCCTCCATGGTGTGGTGCCCGTCGATCCAGAGGTCGCCCTCGACCCTGATCGTGAGGTCGAAGAGGCCGTGCTTGCCCAACTGGTCGAGCATGTGGTCGTAGAAGCCGATTCCGGTCTTGACGTCGACCTTGCCGGTCCCGTCGACGTTGAGCTCGATCTCGATCGAGGTCTCCTTGGTCTTGCGTGAGATGCGTGCGGTCCGCGGGTCCGGGCTCACGTGGGTCTCCTTTGGTCTTGCCAAACCGTTCGGTCGTTCTTGGCTGCGGGATACGGCTGCTCGATCATACGGGTGGACCCGCCACGTGGCGGGGCGATGTCAGCTGGCAACTACTTCCACCCGGTGCGGCCCCGGACGCGCGGGTCGGCGCCGGAGGACTCCCCGCCGACTCTGCCCAAAATGTTTATACCTTTCATGACGGACGGTCGGCGCCGGCACCCTGCGCTCACCATCGGGGGTGATCACGCGCTTGGCTGAGGACCTCCCGTGGCGCTCTTGACTTTGTTTAGATCATCTGTATCTTTTTGTACTAACCTCAGCGGCGAGGCGGCCCCCGTCCGGACACTGGGCATGCCGAGCCACAGAGGCGCAAGACACAACCGTCGTCTTCACACACTCGAAAGGTCCTGCAATGGCCGAAGGCACAGCCACTCCGACCCGCACGACGCAGTACAAGATCGCGATCCTCGCCAGCAGCGGCGGCAACCTCCGCAGTCATGGCGGGAATGACCCCGCGAAGCTGATCCTCGATACCAAGAAGCAGATCGACGCTGCCGGATTCGTCCTCGACGACGTCCAGTTCGTGTCCGCCAGCACGTCGATGGACGGGGTCCACGCGGACACCGCGGCCGAGCTCTGGGGGCTCGTCGACGGCCAGCCGACCGTGCTCATCTCGGGAACGCTCGACGAGGTGAACAAGGCGGCGCGCGAACACGACGCAGAGCTCGCTGAGCGCGTCCTGGCCGGCGAGATCGACGGACTGATCCTGATGAGTTCGGATCCGACCGACACCAACTCCAAGGCCATCGCCGCCGCCGCCGAGAAGAAGATCCCCGCTGCCGGCACCGGCGGCACGTCCATCGCCAAGGCCCAGCAGCTGGGCGTCAACCTCATCGCCGCCTCCGGCACCACCGGCACCACCAGCACGACCCGGGCGGTGTCGTACGTGTCCGCGCTCGCCAAGGAGTGGAAGGTCAAGTACCGGCCCGTGCTCGGCAGCTCGTCCGCCGGGGCCACCAGCACCGACGAGGCCGCCTGGAGGCGGATCAGCATCCGCGGCATCATGGTCGGCAGCATCCCGGCGTTCATCTCCCTGGCGCTGATCCTCGCGGTCAGCAAGATCCCCGGTCTGGACGGCCTCACCCCGGTCTTCGACCTGTTGATCGCCTCGCTGCCGATCGTCGTCTCCGCGGTGGCGGCCCGGAAGATCTCCGGTCTCGACGAGGTCGGTCTGGTCGCCGGGGCGGTGGCCGGCATCCTCGCCGCGCCCGGTGGCCTGTTCGGTGGCCTGGTGAGCGGCATCCTGTCAGGTCTCCTCGCGGCCTTCCTGATCAAGCAGACGCTGGCGTGGAGGTTCCCGGCGACGACGGCGAACATCGCCACCGGGGCCCTGTCCGGCCTCGTCCCCGGCCTCCTGGTCTACTTCGCCCTCGCCCCGTTCACCTCGCTCCTGGGCGCCTGGGTCAAGAGCGGCATCGAGTGGGCGCTGGGCATCAACCCCATTCTCGCGGGTGCCCTCGCCGGTCTGGCCATGTGGCCCGCCATCATGGGCGGCGTCTACCACTCCGTGATCCTGCCGCTGGTTCTCCTGGAGATGGGTCAGAAGGGTCACAGCTTCTTCGGCGCCATCGACATGGTCGCCCTGGTCATGGTGTCGCTCGGCATCACCCTCGCGAACACGATCAAGCCGCGCACCAGTGGTGAGCGTGCCCTCGCCGGCTCCGGGGCGGCGGTCAACTTCTTCTTCGGCACGTTCGTCGAGGCGTCCTACCCGTTCATGTTCGGTGACAAGAAGGTCTTCGGGATCGCGCTGCTCTCGGCCACCATCGGCGGAGCCGTCGTCGGTGCGACCGGCAGTGAGGCCTCGGCCTACCTTCCGGCCGTCGTCGCCCCCTTCATCTCGACGAACCTCTGGGGGTTCATCCTCTCGATGGTGGTCGGTGCCGCGATCGCGTTCGCGCTGACCCTGTTCGTGAACATCCTCCATCTGCGCAAGGACAAGGCCGGCGTCGAGAAGTGAGCGCCGCCGAGGCCGACCAGCACCCCACCGGAAGAATCTGAAAGGTAATCAGGTATGAACAAGTTCCAGGCCCATGACATGGATCGGCGGCGCGAGCACGCGCTGGCCAAGGTCCGGGGCGCCATCCAGGAGCACGGCGGCACGACGCTGCTGAGCACCGGCATCACGGCGGACGACGCCCGGCTGGCTCGTGCGGTCGTCGACGCGGGCGTGAAGCTCCTCGAGCCGAACCACCCCGCGATCGCGCTGGCCCGCGGCCTGCACGGGGTGAAGGACATGCACAGCGCCGAGAACGTCCGGCACGAGGTCCAGCAGGCCGAGATCGCTCGAGTGGTGGAGGGTGTGCGGGCGGTCGCCGGCCCGGACGTCTTCGTCACCGTGGGCATCCCCGGCGGCTTCACCGAGTTGCAGCCGGTCGAACTCGAGGAGCACCACTTCTTCGAGCTCGCCCGTGCCGGGGCCGACGGACTCCACACCCACAAGTCGAGTCTTCCCGACCTCGACGCCTGGGTGCAGCTGGCGCACAGCCACGGGCTGACCGTGGACGCCTACATCGCCCATCCCAGCGATCGGCACCCGTTCGGCATCGAGGCCGCAACTCCGGACGACGTGGCGAGGGTGGCGCGGCAGATGGAGGACATGGGCGTCGACATGATCGGCCTGATGACCGGGATGTCCTACGGCGGGGCCGAGGCCGGCGACATCCCGACGGTGATCAAGGAGCGCCTCGCAGCGCTGACGCAGTCGGTGAAGGTGCCCACCCTCGCCGAGGGCGGCATCAACGCGGACAACTACCTCGCCTTCCGGGGCACCGGCGTCAACATCATCGTGGTCGGCACGTCCTTCGACGACGTCGCCCGCAGGGCTGTCGCCGACACCGCGAAGAAGTACATCACGGTGAACGCGAGCGTCCCTGCTGTCGCCTGACCTTCTGCGACAATCCCTGCCATGGCCGGCTCACGACAACAGACGCCCCTGCACGAGCGGATCTACCAGGATCTGCGGGGACGGATCGAGAGCGGTGAACTTCCGCCCGGAACCCAGCTCCCCACCGAGCTGGAGATCGCGGACGAGTACTCCGTGAGTCGTGGGACGGCCAGGCAGGCGATCACCCGGCTGGTGAACGAGGGCAGCGTGGACCGGACGGCCGGGCGAGGCACCTTCGTCTCGTCCCGCCGCCTGACCTATGCTGCGCGCGAGCTGCTCGGCTTCGGCCAGCAGATCCGGGCCACGGGACGGACGCCGAGTTCGTCGCTGGTGGATCTCAGCCTCGTGCCCGCCGACAGGTACGCCAAGTTGTTCGGCTTCGCGCCCAGCATCGAGAAGCTCGTCTCGATCGAACGCGTCCGCAGGGCCGACGGCCAGCCGGTCGCGCTCGAGCAGCTCCTGCTGCCCTGGCCGAGGTTCGCCGGTCTGCGTGACATGGACGTCGCCACCCTCGCCGTCTACGACACCCTGGAGAACCTCTTCGGCGTCCATCTTCGGGCGGGGGAGTTCCATCTCGACGTCGAGGATCTGGACGACCGGCAGGCCGAGCTCCTGGAGGAGCCCCCGGGCGCCGCGTCCTTCCTCATGCTCGGCACCGTCTACGACCAGGACGACCAACCCATCGTCGGCGTGAAGTGCTACTACCGGCGGAGCCGCTACTCGTTCCACTTCACGATCCCCAGGGAAAGCCACAGCTACCCCAACTACACGCCGCCGCGCCCGGTGATGTCGCGCTGATCTCACCCGGCAGCGGTCTGAGAAGGACCATGCCCACCATCACGATTGCTCGTAGCCACGAACAGTTGACCCCTCCGCCAGGGAAGAAGGCACTCCTCTTCGACTGGGACGGCACCCTCTTCCACAACCACCACTTCAACTACGAGGTCATGCGCGCCGCGCTGGCCGACTGGGACGTGCCCATCACCGAAGCCTGGTTCATGGAGAACAGCGGCTACTCGGCGAAGGCCATGGTCGAGATGGCCCTCGGCGCGGCCGGTGCGGACGTCGACGCGCTCGACGTGCTCACCCGGAGGGACCGCTACGCGAACGACCGCGTGGCTGAGGTGCCCGCCTCGCCGGCGGTGATGCGGCTGCTGCTGTCGCTGAGCGGGGAGCGCAGGATCGCGGTGGTCACCGGCTCCAACCGATCCAACATCCAGGCGCTGCTCGCGCACCTCGATCTGGAAGTGAAGCTGGACGCGATCATCACCCGCGACCAGATCGAGCACGGCAAGCCCGACCCGGAGGGCTACCGGCTGGCACTCGCGCGACTGGGCGTCGAGCCCGGGGAGGCCATGGTCTACGAGGACAGCGACACCGGGGTCGAGGCCGCCATGGCGGCGGGCATCGATGTCATCGATGTCCGGTACCTCCCTGCAGCGTGACCCTCCCGCCGCATTACTCTGAGGGTGGCGGACCAGGAAGGGTCGAGGCGATGGACGTATCGGTGATCTGCTCGCGCACGGGCGACGAGGCGCGGGTGACCGGGTGAGGGCAACCGTCCTGCTGTGCGACCACGCCGAGGTTGCTGACGGGAAGCTCTTCATCAACGGCGGCGGCTGGGATCTGACCTCGCCCACCGGCGGGACGACGAGCGGACTCGCCGTCGTCGTCCACGTTCCGTGGGGGCTGACCAATCTGCAGAAGACGTTGCACGTTGGTCTCCAGGACGAGGACGGAAGGCCCGTCCTGCAGGGCCCTCCCGGCGGAGAGAGACCCCTCGAGATCGACGTGAAGTTCGAGGTCGGCCGTCCGCCGGGCACCCAGCCCGGCAGCGAGGTGAGCGTGCCGTTCGCGCTGAACTTCCCGCCCTTGGCGCTCCGCCCCAGCCACGCCTACGTGTGGATGGTGGAGATCGACGGACAAGAGGTGGGCAGGGCGAGTTTCCGGACGCGAGGGTCCTGAGTTCGGGCCTCGGCCGCCGTGGATCGCGGCCGAGGGCGGGTATGTACTGGTCATCGCCGCGGGGAACTCCGTCCGCTGGAAGCGGCGGCCACATGGGGAGGACGACGGGAATGACCGTGCGCATCGGCATCAACGGCTTCGGCCGAATCGGACGCAGCTACCTGCAGGCGGCGATGGCCAGTGCCGCCGACGTGGAGGTGGTCGCCGTCAACGACCTGGCCGACGCCCGCACCCTGGCCACGCTGCTGGAGTGGGACTCGATCTCTGGCCACCTGGACGACGTCAGCGTGGACGGCGACGCGATACGGGTGGGCGACGGACTGATCGCGGTGCTTTCGAAGACCGATCCGGGGACGATCCCGTGGGGTGAGTACGGCGCCGATGTGGTGATCGAGTCGACCGGGCGGTTCACGGACGTCGACAGGGCCCGGGAACACCTGATCGGGGGAGCCCGCAAGGTGGTCGTGTCCGCGCCGGCGAAGGGTGATGTGCCGACCTTCGTTCTCGGTGTGAACGACGACACGCTGGACCCGTCCGCGACCGACGTGTTCTCCAACGGATCGTGCACCACCAACTCGCTGGCTCCGCTCGCGAAGGTGCTCAATGACGCCTTCGGAGTGCAGAGCGGGCTGATGACCACGGTCCACGCGTACACCGGGGACCAGCGGTTGCACGACGCCCCGCACTCGGACCTGCGTCGGGCGCGGGCCGCGGCGATGTCGATCATCCCGACGTCGTCGGGGGCGGCGAGGGCGATCGGGAAGGTGATACCCGAGCTGGACGGGAAGCTGACCGGGTTCTCGCTACGGGTGCCGGTGCCGGTGGGATCGGTAACGGACCTGACGGCGGTACTGGGCAGGAGTGCGTCCGTCGACGAGGTGAACGCAGCGTTCGCCGAGGCGGCGTCAGCCGGGCCGCTGAGCCGCTATCTCCAGTACTCCGAGGCGCCACTGGTCTCGGCCGACATCGTCGGCAACCCGCACTCGGCGATCTTCGACGCGCCCCTGACCGAGGTCGTCGGCAGCCAGGTGAAGGTGCTCGGCTGGTACGACAACGAGTGGGGCTTCTCCAACCGGCTGGTGGAGTTCTCCGAGAGGATCGGCGCGGCGCTCTGAGGCCCGGCGCACG
>NZ_JARKPQ010000067.1 GCF_029975155.1 Propionicimonas sp.
AGAGCTTGGAGCCAGAGATGGCCGCTTCTGACAATGGCCGTACCCGCGACTACGCGGAACCGGCGCCACGAGCGCCAGACGCACCCGGGAGCTTCGGTGCTGCCGCAGTCTGGGAGACAACAACAGACAGCGCATGTCCACGAGGCGCCTCTTCGCCCCGTTATGGCCCTTAGGCGAAGGAGGATGGGATGACCCACCAAGGACTGGCCGTCAAAGCAGTGGGAGCCATCATGGCCACTGCACTGATCGGTGGCTGCACTGCCGCGCCCACCAACAGCCCGACCCCGACGGGCCCATCGCAGTCGCCGTCACCCTCGGTGACGCAGACACTGACCCTCAGCCCCGAAGACCAGAAGCTCGCGGACGCGAAGGCGCGAGTCGTACTGCTGTGGCAGACCCTCGACGGTCTTCTGGTCGACTCGAGCAAGAGCATCAACGAGCTCGACACCCTTGCCTCGGGAGAGGCGCTGAGCAGCCTTCAGGTGATGTTGACCACGGTCCGTCAACGGGGGCAGGTGCAGGTCGGCGCGACGAAGATTCCCTCCCAGAGTGCCGTGGCCAAGGACGACGGCTGGGTTGTCACCTCGTGCGTCGATCGCAGCGACGCCATCCTCACGGACAAGGCCGGTCAGCCGGTCACTCCGGCGCCTCAGCCGAGGCTCTCGCACGAGAGCACGGTGCAGCTGGTCGGCGCCAACCTGCAGATCACGAAGGACGAGGTTCTCGGATCATGTTGACCAAGCTGATCGCGGCGCTCGCCCTGTGTCTCACGCTCGCGATCACGCCGCTCACTGCTTCGCCCGCGTATGCGGAGGGCGGCTGTGAAGGGGCGAGCTGGGGAGTCGCGTGCGGGGTCGGCGTCCCCGGCTACGGCGGCTCGGGTCCGGCTGCTCCGCTGAAGAACACCCACTCCTCCAGCAGCGACCCCGTCGCTTGCGTGACGCAGGAAATGCCTCCCCGTGAGGTGCCGTGTTCCGACGCCGAGTTGGGCACATGGAGCAACGCTCGAGCCTGCTACATCAAGGCGGAATCGCCGCCGCCCCCGCTGACGGACGCGGTGTGGAGCGGCAATACAACGGGGTCGATCTACCGGTGTTCGAGTTCCGGTATCTGGTCGGGTCCGGGCTCCTATCTCTTCTGGGCCGACAGCGCCCCCGGCGTCATCCCTGACCCCAGAGTGCTGGCCCTGCAGGCGGTGACCCAGATGCGCCTCCGTGCGGTCGAGATCGGGATGGCGCCCGACCCTTCACCTGGCTCGGTGGGCTTGGTTGGCTTGCCGATCTGGCTGTGGGTGGCGTCCCCGGACCAGAGCACCTGGGGGCCCAACACGAAGACCGCGTCCGCGGGAGGCTATTCCGTCACCGCGACAGGCAAGGTCACACAGGTGGTGTGGAGCATGGGAGACGGCGGGACCGTGGCATGCACGTCCACAGGCACCACCTACGCGGACTCGTTCGGGATGTCGGCGTCGCCGGATTGCGGCTACCGCTACACGAAGCAAGGCACCTACACGGTCACCGCGACGAGCTACTGGACCATCAACTGGTCCGGGATCGGCGCGTCCGGTGTCATCAACCAGACCTACACGAGCTCGGTCGTTGTCACGATCGGCGAACTCCAGACCGTGGTGAAGGGATGACGACGTGAGGACACCGACCTTGGCGCCGACGACGGCGACGACCACGACCCCTCCGGCACCCGCGGCGTTGGGTCCCGTCAAGACCCGGCGGCGTCCGGTGCTGATCATCGCGTCCGTGGCGGCGCTCCTGCTGTCCGCGCTGGGCGGTGTGTGGCTGTGGACAGCGGCAACCTCGTCGGTCGAGGTCGTCGTGGCGAAGGCGGCCGTCCCTCGTGGCGCGGTGATCGCCGCCGGTGATCTGATGGTCGCGCGGGTGTCGCTCGATCCGGCCGTCGCCTCGATCCCGGCCAGCGATGTCTCGACGGTGGTGGGACAGCGGGCGGCGCTCGACATCTCGGCCGGAGGGCTGCTCACCCCGGATGCCATCGCGTCCGAGACGGTTCCGGCCAAGGGCGAGACCGTCGTCGGCCTGTCCCTGGTGGACGGGATGCTGCCCGCCATCCCGCTGAAGACCGGTGACGACGTGCGGGTGGTGCAGACGCCCGGCGCGCAGGGCCAGGTCGGTGAGGTGTCACCGGTCACCATCGCGGCCAAGGTCGTCGCGGTCACCCGCTCGCAGGACGGGCAGTTCGCCCTGGTCGACCTGCTCGTGAGCGCGGACGCCGCCCCCGATCTGGCGGCGCGGGCTGCGACCGGCAAGGTGGCCGTGGTGCTCGACTCCCGGGAACGGTGACGCCATGCCCGTCTTCACGATCGCGTCCGTCTCGGGCTCGCTGGGGGTGACGACCCTGTCGGTCGGTCTCGCCCTGACGTGGCCCCGCCCCGTGGTGCTGGTGGAAGCCGACCCGTCCGGCGGCTCGGCGATCCTGGCGGGCTACTGCATCGAGGGCCAGCGCTCCCAACTGTTGGTCGACGTGATCCGGGACTCCTGGGAGCGGCTCGGGTTCGACGTCATCGATGATGAGGCGTTCTTCCAGCTCGTGCTGGCCCGCCTGGTGGAGCCCACCTCGAAGCTGGACAGTTTGCGGGTCGTTGCGGAGCTCGGGCTGGCTCCGGTGCACCTGTCCACGGTGAAACGCAGCCTGAAACGCTGCGCTGACAAGCACTATCGCGACAAGATCGCCCACGCCTGCTTCCAGCACGTGTGGACCGAGCGCGGGGGTGATGTGTCCCTGCTGTTGTACGACGTCACCACGTTGTACTTCGAGACCGACACCGAAGATGCGTTGCGCAAGGTCGGGTTCAGCAAGGAACGTCGGGTCGACCCCCAGATCGTGGTCGGCCTGCTCGTCGACCGGACGGGCCACCCGTTGGAGATCGCCTGCTTCGAAGGGAACAAGCCCGAGACCCACACGATCATCCCCGTCATCAAGGCCTTCCAGCAGCGCCACCAGGTCGCCGACATGGTGGTGGTCGCCGACGCCGGCATGTTGTCGGCAGCGAACCTGAAAACGATCGATGAAGCTGGCCTGCGGTTCATCGTCGGCTCCCGCGTCGTCAAGGCCCCACACGATCTGGCCAAGCACTTCCGCTGGCACGGCACCGCGTTCACCGACGGCCAGGTGATCGACACGATCACGATGCGCTCCACCGCCCCCGACCCGGACCGGGTGAAGACACGCGCCGAACCGGTGTGGGATCCCGCGGTGCACCCCACGGCGTGGCGAGCCGTGTGGCAATACTCGGCCAAGCGGGCCGCCCGCGACACCCGCACCCTGGTGCTGCAACGCCACCGCGCCCAGGCTGTCGTCGACGGTGACAAGCCGGCCAAGAAGGTCCGGTTCGTGAAGACCACAGGCCAGCAGGCGAGCCTGGATGAGGCCTCCCTCGCCCGCGCCCACGCACTGGTCGGCTTGAAGGGCTACGTCACCAACATCGCCGCTGCAGTCATGCCCGCAGCCGAGGTCATCGCCAGCTACCACGACCTGTGGCACGTCGAGCAGTCATTCCGGATGTCCAAGAGCGATCTGGCCGCGCGACCGATCTACCACTACCTCAAGGATTCGATCGAGGCCCACCTCACCATCGTGTTCACCGCCTTAGCCTGAATCCACCGGCCTGGTAGCGGTGCGTTAAGCGAGGAAGTGCCCTCTGGTAAGGGAGAATGGGACTTGTCTAGAGTTCCGTAGCTCCCCCAAGAAGGGCACTTCCGAGATGCAACTGTCTCACACCCCCG
>NZ_JARKPQ010000087.1 GCF_029975155.1 Propionicimonas sp.
ACCCATTTCATTGATGTAGAAGAAGTCACCGATCCTGGTGGCCGCGTCGAGCAGCGGCTGCACAGCGTCGAAGTGCTTCTTGTTGACGGCATCGTCATGCTCGCCTTGCTGGTTGAAGTCGACGACCTTCCCACCCTCACCTTGCTCGGTCAGCTCTGCGTTGTACATCTTGTTCGTACTGGTCGGCTTGAGGTAGGGAAGGCTCTGGTAGACGAGCGGCGGAACATCCATCGGGCGGACGCGGGGGCGGCCGTCCTCCTCGAAGCCCTGGAACTTCCTGAGCTCGTCGCGGAAATCCTCCTCGTCCCGAACGATGGCCTCGAACGACTTGTACAGATCGATGACTGCATGCCTCGGCGCCGGTACGTTGCGTCCGATGTAGAGCCGGACGAGGTCGCGGTAGCGCGGCCGGTAGCCGAACCAGCGGCCCATCTGCATGAGGGTGTCGGCGGCGATGGTCCGGCGTGTGTAGTAGGAGATCGTCAGGCCTTCGACGGTGAATCCGCGTGAGAGCTTGGCGCCCCCGACGAGGATCTTCCACACGTCGCCTGCCTGGAAGTTGATGTCGGCCTGGAGGTAGTCCTTCTCCGCCACGCCGTTGACGATGACGATGGGGTTGGCACCTTGCTGGATCTTGTCCACCGCGTGCCCGATGTAAGTGCGCAGCGTGTTGAAGTCGGGGACCGTCGGCGCCTCGGGGGCGCGCGCCTGCGTCACAGGACGGAAATCGGCCGCCCACAGGTCGTGCAGTCGTTTGAGCCCGGCTGGCAGGTCGTAACCCGCCGAGTTCCAGACTCGCCGTATGTCTGCGGCAAGGACCTCGTGCTCAGCGGTCTTCACGGACTCGTGCACGAGCATCGTGTGGTGTCGGAAGAGTTTGGGCTCACCGAGTGCGGCCGCGCGGAACAACTTGAGGGCTCCGGAAAGGACATATGCGTCGAGCGCGGCGAGCATCTCCTTGTCCCGGGCTGACGCATCATCAGGATCTGCGACGAGGGATCTGATGAATGCCTTCTCGTTGGAGTTCGCAACCGTCAGCGTCAACGGTTCATCGTCCTCCTCGTCGGCGAGGGTTTCGCGGCCGAGGTCGTGGAAATCGCGACCGCCCATGTACTCGTCGGGTGGGTCGAGGCTGACGATGAAGTCCTTGGGGAAGATGTCCTGCGCGTCTTCCGGGTCGACGAACACGTTTGCGAAGGGGGTCGCGGTGTAGCCGACGTACTGGGCCCGCTTGAGCTCGGCGAGGAGCTGAGCGATGAGGCGGTTGATCGCAGTGCGTTCCTTCGCCTCGGCCCTGTCCTTCTTCGGGCGCGTGGTGTTGATGGATGCCTGGTCCGCCTCGTCGTCGATGATCAGTGCCGGGATCTCTCCGAGGTCGGTCTTCGTCGACTGTAGGTCTCGAACGAGCTTCTTGAGCACGGCGGAGTTCTTCTTGACGACGGCGATGCGAATATCGGGCGTGTGAATGTTCTGCTCGTGGTAAAGCGGCCGCGCCGGATCGACGAGGTGGTCGGTCTGCCGGAAGTCGAGGTAGCCGAGGCCGGCTTTGAGGAGCTTGTAGTCGTCCTTCGCGCCGGTGAGGCGGCGGATGCCGGGAAATCCGAGCTCCTTGGGATCCTTACCGTACTTGACGAACTTGCCGTCCTGCCAGTCGACGTCGCCGTCTCCGACGTAGTCCACCGTTGCGATGAGCTCATGATTGTCACGCGAGACGCCGCCGAGGATGTTCTCCTCTCCGATCAGCTCCATGTCCAAACGGCGCTGCGTTTGCCCGCGTAGGAGTTCGATTGTGCCGGTGAGGACGATGACCAGCTTGTAGCCGGCGTCGATCGCCTTGGCGATCACACCGGTGAAGTTGGCGGTCTTTCCGGACTGGACGTGGCCTACGACCAGACCCTTGGCCTGATACGGATCACTTCTCGTGGGGTTCGCCAGGCGCTTGACGACTTCGTTGGTGGTGCGGTCGAGTTCACCGACGGCCTTGGCGGTCCATCCCTTCCCTTCGAGGACACCGCGGTAGCCGTCCCAGTAAAACGACCGCTTGGTGGCCAGGTCGCTCGTGTACCAGGGGTCCCAGTCGGCGGGCTTGCCCGAGATCACGACTGCACCGGTCATGTTGACCGGGAATGCGTGGTCGATATCGTCGTGCGACTCGGCTGAGAACCCGAGGGCGTTGAGAATCGCGCTGCGGCGGTCGGCGGTGTTAGGTGCGGAACCCGTCGACCAATCGGGGGCGGTTGCGGAGTCCCACTTGGTGAGTTGGATGTGGAACTCATACCGAGCCGGGTCGTTCACGTCCGACGAAGTCAGCTTTGCGACGAGATCCGATTCGGTGAACTCGCCCGAGGCGCCGGCATCGTCGAGCTCGAACTGGACGCGCTTGAGCATGTGCTTTGGGCTGGCCTTGCTCATGCTGCGCACAGCCGCGACAACTGCCTCGGTATACGGATCTGTCACGTCAGTCCTCCTGAGCGTTGGGAACGGCGACGAAGGTGTCGAGCGGCCAGCCGGGCGAACCGGCTGTCCGTCCGGACACCATCACACGGTAGGTCACGTCACTGACAAGTTCGCTGTGCGGCACGACCGAGCGCAGACGTTGCTGGGTCACCGCGGGGAAGTCATCGTCCACGAGGTACGCCGCGGGTGTCGTGCGAAGCACGTACGCGGTGGGATACATCGCGGCGTCGTCGTCATTCCAACCTTCGGACGAGACGTGGCCGACGAACCGATCACGCGTGCCGGTCAAGCGCTCACGGATCTCGTGGATCAGGCCCGGAAGTCCTATGCCCTCAGGGTTGCCACCGGCGCGAGTGATCTGGATGGATACCAGCCACAAGGAGCGGCCCGGGCTGGGTTCCAGCTGGCCGGCGCCGTGGATCACATGCGTCCTCGACTCACCGAGCGTGGTCTTGACCTCGGCGTCGAACGCGGGGAACGCGTAGTCGTGTTCCTCTGCGAGAGGCCCGAGCCACCAATCGATGACGGTGTACTCGTCGAAGGCGTCAAGAAGTGCGCGAAACAGCAGCAACTCCCCGACCAGGCCGACCTGTTTCTCCTCGGAGATACGCGGTTTGGCCGCCAGGAGCGCCTTCATGTTCGTCATCGCCGCAGACGATGCCGCGGCGAACGTCGCGCCGCCGCGCATCGCCTGGACCACGGAGATCACCAACCCGTACGCCTCGGCGTACATGCCACGCGCGTCCAGGGTGAGACGCGCCCACTCCTGCCCGTTGCGGACGTCCACGCCGGTGGTCACACGACGCAGGGAGACGGCATCGAGCGCTGGCCCCTTGCGCGGCGTGAGCACCGAGATCTTCTGGCCTGGTCCGTCGATGGTGATGTCCACCTCGGGCAAGTCGTTGACGTGGTGGACGGTTACCGTCCCGCTGAGAAAGTACTTCTCGAGGGTGTCTGGGCTCAGTTGGCCCGTCGGCGTCGTCATTGGCTTCACTCTCCTTGGGCACGCGCTGATTGCGCTTTGACAGCGGACAGGAGAATCGCCTGCCACGCGGCGTCCTCCCGCTTCTTCTTTGCACCGCCTCCGGTGCCCACAAAGTGGCCTTCGAGCAGCAAGAGCAACAAGCTCTTGACGAGAGGAGCATCGTCGACGTCCAGGCTCCGGTGACCGACGACCGCCTCACGGTACTTCGCATTGAGCAGGAGGCAGTGGCCGTCGACGTCAATCCTGTAGACCTGCGGCTCGGGCAGCACGCGCCACTTGACGTCAATCGGGAAGACATTGTTCGGTTCGGTATGGTCACCGAACGCGTCCTTGACGATGTCGGGGAGGCCGTCGCCGGGAGTCGGTGCCGCGATCGGGGTCGCGCACCGGTGTTTGGAGTCCTTCGTCTCGAGCTTCACGGCCTCGCGGTAGGAGTCGAGAGTCATCCCGTCCGCGCTGCGGGCGCGAACGAGCGCGCTGCGCAGCTCGTCGTCGAACGTGGTGCCGGCCTTCTCCGGGTTGATGGTGACGTGGTTCTCCAGTTCGACTGTGAGGTCGAGCTCGACGCGGGCGAACGCGAGGTCGACGCTCGGTGTCGCCAGCCCGTTCCACCCGCCGGCCTGCAGGAGCCGATCGTTGCGGTAGATGTACAGCCCTTGGGACTCGACCTCTGATCGGCCGCCTTGGCCGAAACCCGGACCCCGGTCCCGGTGCGGCCATACATGGAGTCGGGCGTTCCCCGCCGTGTCACCAACTGTGATGGGTAGGTCCTTGGGGAATCCGGGGCGTGTATGGCCGCGATACCCGAAGGGATCGATCGCGGTCACGGTCCGCGCGGCGCCGGGGTAGTCCAGCGAGATGTCGTAAGTCTCGATCTTCAGCGACAGTCTCCCGCGTTCAAGGATGCGGTGAAGCACGAGCCCGAGGTGATCGACGAGCTTCTGGGTCGTCCGGCTGACCCACGCGGTCTGCTCAGTCTCGTTCGACGATGTCAGGAA
>NZ_JARKPQ010000094.1 GCF_029975155.1 Propionicimonas sp.
TCGAGACCCGCAGGTACGACACGGCGGCAGCCATTGTCTTAGGTGGGTCGATCAGGCTGGCCGTTGGATCATCGGCGACGGTGGTCATCGGGGGCTCACTCTCACGCGGTTCGACCCTCGCGCTCCCAACTGTTCGTGGGAGGGGTGTTGATCGTGAGAGCAGCCGGTGAAGGCTGTAGGGCGAGACCCGATGGTCTCGGTGCGTGTTGCCCGCCGAGCGGCGAGGTTTAGGCCACAACACCCCGCATCGCGAGGCTTGCAGTGTTCATTCTACCGGGCGGCTTCAGAGGCGGCCAGGTCATCCGTCTGCGCCCGGTAGGTGTCGGGTACCCGCGTGGCCGCGCGGGCCGCGCGGCTCTCGCCGGTCTCCTGCAACGTCAGCCGGATGAGAACCTCGGCGAGCTTGTGCAGGTCGGCGCGTTCGCGGTGGACGGCCCGGACGGAGAACGAACGCTCCTCGTACGGGCGACGGTCGGTCTTCTTGGCATAGCGGCTCATCGGTCTACGGACCCTCGTCGTCAGCCAGGCTGGCGTAGAACTCGTCTTCGGCCTCCTGGCGCTTGCGGACTTGCGCGATGACGAACTCGACGAACTCGGTGTCCCGGTCGGTGAAGGTGAAGTCCTGGATCGTGGGTGCCGGCTCCTCACCGGGCCAAGCCGCTTGCCGGGTCGGGCGGTCGCGGTCGCCACGAGTGCCGCACGCGGTGACCCAGTAGCGAAGGCGCTCTCGCGCGTCGGCGAAGTCGCGGTGCCAGCCGAGCGGCGCGAACGCGTTCTGCTCGGGGTCGTAGGCACCCAGCCAATGCAGGTGCAACGCCGACAGCTCCCAGACCATCTCCGGGTGATGGTGCCAGAACGGCGGCACCACCGCGACGGTGAGGCCGTAGGTGCGCCGCAGCCAGTCAACCCACCGGTTCAGCGCGAGCCATTCCTGCTCCAGTTCGTGCGCCGTCAGCAGGTTCCAGTTCACGGGGTGAGGCGGCTCGGGCATGTCCGCGTTGGTGACGCGGGGCGGCCCGTCGAACACGTCGGGCTCATCCACCTCGGACGGGCCGACGGGGACATCGGGTGCTGTGGGTTCTTGGTTCTGATCGTTCGTCATGGTCTGGCTTCCGAACTCACATGCTGACCGGCGCGGCCTGTGCCACAGCGTTCGTTCGCTGGGGCGGCTCGTAGGCGGCTGCGTCTCGTCCGGACGAGTTGCGCGGGGTGCGGTCTACCTCGTAGCGGGTTCGCGCGGCGTCGTGGCCGATCTTCTTGGCGATGAACTCTTCGCCCTCGATCGCCTGGCCGTTGCGCTCGTAGGTGACCGGGCGCGTGTATCCCTCGGCCACGAAGTTGTCGCCCTGGGCGAAGTTCGCGTGTGCATGCTCGGCCGACCGTCCGAACATCACCAGGTGGTGGTAGGTGGTCTCGGTCTGGGTGAACGAGCCGTCTTCCTCCCGGCGGAAGTGCTCCTTGCCGATGCGGGCGAAGAACCTCGCGTCGCCCTTGGCCGTCTCGGTGAGCAACGGCTCCGAGGCGATGAAGCCCGACAGTGATTCCTGGGTGTGAATGGCCATGATGGCGTCCTCCTGAACTTGGGCGACCAGCTGCATATGGTCGCTGTGTCAGGCAGGTGCGCCCCGGCCCCCAGAGTCGCCAGAGTCAGGCTGGGCGGCGCAGGAGTACTTCGAGTTCGGCGCGGTCGCTGCGGAGTTGTGCAGCGTCGGGACGGGTGGGCCAGGCACGTAGGTCGGTGACGATGGGTGGTGCGGAGCGGAGCATGGTGATGCCGGTGCCAAACGGCAGCGTGCGGATGCGGTCGGGCGGCAGGATCGGCACGCGCCGAACAGAGCGTTGGTTGGAGCGGGTGCCTCGGTCTCCGAGAGTCACCGAGTCGGTGTACTCGTCGCGTTCGCCGATGAGGGTGGAGAGGTCTTGGAGGTCGCGGCTGTTGGATGCGCCGCCGAGGATGATCTTGACGATGCTGGCGTCCCAGATCGCGCCGGCCTGGTGCTCGCTCCACCGGTCGCGTGCCTGAGCGAGCGACTGCAACACGGGCATTGTCGTGATCCCAGTTCCGCCGCCTTCGGCCATGAGCGTCGGGAGCGATGGTAGGGGCGCGAGGTTCCCGATCTCATCGAGCGCGAGCAGCAGCGGCGGATCAAGCCTGGCTCCGGGCGAGCGGGCGGCGAGCCTGCGTGCGGTTTCGATGAGGTCTTCGACGAACGCCGCAACCAGCGACGCCGATGCACCGGCCCCGGCTCCGGTGGCGAGCAGGTAGAGGGTGCCCTGCTCAGTGAGGAAGGTCTCGGGGTCGAACTGCTCGTGCGGGCCAGGTGACACCGCGTCGAGCACGCGCGGGTCAGCAAGGGCGGAGAGGGCGAGGGAGACGCCTTGCCAGATACTGTCGCGGGTCTTGGGGTCGGCGTCGATCATCGCGGCCAGGGAGTCGTCCCAGCCCATCGCCGCGTTCGGGTGGGAGTTGAGGATCGCGACAGCTTCAGATGCCGCGCTGGGGTCGAGGGTCCACCGGAACAGCTCGGCTGGTGGTCTGCCGTCGAGTGCTGCGGCGTGCAGCAGCGACTGGAGTGCGGTGCGGGTCTTGCCTTCCCAGAACCCGCCGGACTCCACGCCGCCAGCGCTGAGTCCGGTGGCGGCGGCGAGGCCGTTGGCGCGGATCATTGCGGTCAGCGGGTCGTGGCAGCCGCGCACGGGTGACCAGCGAAGCCCAGCGGGGATGCCGTCAGCCAGGCGCTGGGGGTCGAACACCGCGACTGGCCCGCCGCGACGGCGACGGGCGCGGAGGGTGGCGGTGAGGTTGTCCGGTCTCGTGCTGGTGGTGACGACCGCGCCGGGGGCGTCGAGGATCGCGTTGATGACCACATGGAGGCCTTTGCCGGAGCGGGGTGGGCCGATCAGTAGGATCGAGTCCTCGACCGATGCCCAGACCTTCGCGCCGCGGCTGGCTCCGAGGAGGTAGCCGACATCCTCCGGCGTTGGAGATTCCAGCGACGGCCGCAACGTCCCGGCACGGTGGAGCAGTGCCTTCGCTGACGCGGCCGTCTTCACTTCCTGGCTGGTGGCGATCCCGGCGAGGCGGTGCGGGTCGGTCTCGGTCTCCCTGGTGTGGTGGCGCAGCACGATCCAGACCCAGACGATACCGGCACCGAGTCCGCCGAGCATGACGGCACTGACGAGCCAGTAGATGATCGGGTTGAGCCCCTCGGCACCGAGCGCGGTCGCGGGGTCGGCGGGGTTGAACAGCACCCCGAGGCCCGCAGCCGGGCCGGCGTCCGGCTGCGGCAGGCCGGTGAGGAACGCGGTGACGCTGCCGGCTGCGCGCATGACGAGCGCGATCCCGAACATGCCGATCAGCCCGATCAGGGCGGCGTTGGTGAGTTCGTCGCCCATGCCCCCTGCTTGTCGCTGGTTCATGTCAGCCGCCGAACCGTGAACGTGCCCGAGATACGCCCGAGCAGAATCACTTCCTGCCCCGCAGCATCGGGGATGGTGTCGAGGTCGATGAGCGCGCGTGCCTCACCGGTTCCGGTGGCGTCGGTGTGGGAGACGATCACAGCAGCGGCGACATCCTCACCGGGGACGAACCCGCCGGCGGTGACCTCCATCAAACGCGGCACCCGGCGTGCGTGACGACTCCGCCGCGTCTCCGGCACCGGCTTCTCCAGCAACGCCACGGCGCGTCGGGGTGCGCGGGGGCGGATGATGTCAGTGAAGACGCTCCCGTCGCACTCCTGCACCTCCACCCGGACCGCGACGGTTCGGTCCTTGGTGATCGCATCCATGAGCGGCCCGAATGTCGTTCGCGTCCACGCGGTGTCGCCGGGTGCTGGGAAGGGTGTCCCGTCGACGGTCGCGGTCAGTGTCCCGTCGGAGGCGACGGTGACGAGGACGTGCGGCAGCTCGACCGGCGCCGTGGTCTCGTCGTCGTTCGGGTCAGATCGGCGCGGGCTGGTGAGGTTCATCGGTGGCCTCCTGCCGCGCGGCTGCTGGTGTCGAACAAGGCGAGCTCGGCAGGGTGCAGCTGATGCTGTGTGACGAAGCTCCTGGCTTTGATTCGCCACAGCCCTTGGCCGACGCCGAGGTTCGGCAAGAGCTGTTGCTCGGTGCCGGTCAGGCCGAGGGCGGTCGCGGTCGGGCCGAGCTGGTCGGATTCCTGGCGGTACACGATCCGGGTCTCGGCGTTCGCGAGTAGCGAGTTGGCCAGCGACCGCATCGCGGAGCCTTGGTCGCCCACGTTGTCGAGGTCGGTGAGCTTGTGGCAGATCAGCATGTTCGCGATCCCGTAGTGCCTGGCGAGTCGCCAGTGCGCGTCCATCCGCCGCAGCAACGCGGGGTGGGACATGAGCCGCCAGGCTTCGTCGTAGATCACCCACCGTTGCCCGCCGTTCGGGTCGAGCAGCGCGGACTCCATCCACGCCGACGAGCACGTCATCAACACCGAGATCAGCGTCGAGTTCTCCGTGACCCGCGAAAGGTCGAGGGAGATCATCGGCAACGACGGATCGAACCGGACGGTGGACGGACCATCGAACAGCCCGGCCAGGTCACCGGCCACGAGACGGCGCAGCGCGTGACCGACCAGACGCCCGTCCTCTGCAAGCCTGCCGTCGGCATCCGCACTGGGGGCAAGGATGCGTTCAACGACCATCGGCAGGATCGGCACATCGTTCTCCCGCACCGTCTGGGTCAGGGCGATGTCGATCGCGGTGTGCTCCAACGGCGACAGCCCGCGTGCGAGCACGGTCTCGGCGAGCGCGCCGATCAGGTCACGACGCCGGGCCGCGACCGTGTTGGTCCACTGCTCATCCGAGAGGCCCGTTGGCCGGTGGCCCTCGTCGAGCGGGTTCAGGCGGGTGTTGAGGCCGTGACCGAGAACGATCGCCCTCCCGCCGACGGCGTTGGCGACCGCGGTGTGCTCGCCCTTCGGATCGCCGGGAACGTACACGCGCCGCCCGAACGGCAACGACCGCGTGTAGAGCGACTTCGCGAGGCTCGACTTCCCAGAGCCGACGATCCCGGCCAGCACCACGTTCGGTGCGGTAATAATCCCGCGCGCGTATAACACCCACGGGTCGTAGACGAAGCTCCCACCCGAGTACAGGTCCTGACCCACGAACACCCCATCGGCACCGAGACCACCCTCGGCGACGAACGGATACGCCCCCGCCAACGTCGCCGACGTGTCCTGATGCCGCGTCAGATGGAACCTGCCCGGCGTCCGCAACCGCGCGGCACCCGCTTCGCCCGCCTTCGGCAGGTAGATCGTGGCACGCCGCTCGGCCCGCTCTTGCTCGGCCTTTGCCTTCGCGGCCGTGAGCGCGGCCTGGCGCTGCTCGGCATGCAAGCGGGCTTCTGCGCGGCGGCGCTGCTTGCGGAGCTTCCGCCGTTCCTTCGACGGCGCCACCAGAACGGCGGTGTGCAGCCGCTCCTGATCCTGGGTCACAGCCCCAGCCCCCGCGCCTGCTTCACCGCAGCGATCTTCGCGGGCTCGAACCACGACCCATCCGACTTCGACGGAACATCCGCCCGCTTCGGAGCACCCGGCGATGAGTGCGACACCCGCAGCTCCGGGCCGTTCCGCGTCGGGGACGGCCCGGTCTGTGCCGCTTCCTGAGCCTCGGTGTCGGGTTCGGTGTATCGGCGCAGCAGCGAGATATAGCCGATGTGAGGGTTCACCAGCAGCGCGTAGTCTCCGGAGATTACGACCTGGTCGTCGGTGCCTTGGCCTGGCTCGTTGTACACGTACCCGTTCTCCAGCGCGGCCCGCGTGGTCTCGTCGCCGTAGTCCCACTGTGCGAGGTAGTCCACCGCATCGACGTGTCCCAGCTCGCTGAGGATGCGCAACGGCCTGTCGGCCTCATCACCCTGGAGGAACACCACGTTGACCCACCTCGACGGCGCGGCCTCCTCGACGACGGGGTCCGGGTGCCATGCGATCCTGCCGGCCGCGATGAAACCCTCAGCGAGCCGGTCGTAGGCCCGGTCGACGAGGTTCGCCGCCTGGCGCAACTCCTCCGCAGTAGCCAACGCATCCCGCACCCCGGCCTCATGGTTCCCGTCGTCGTTGAACGCATGCGCGGCCTTGCGCTCGTGAACATCCGCGATCTGATCGAGCACCTGCCGCAGCGACCTCATCCCCGACGACAGATCGCCGATCACCCCATACATCTCGGCGGGCTGATCGAAGCCCCGGCTCGCGTGAGCCAACCCCCGCAAAGCCTCGGACGCCTCAGCAGCGTCAGCAGTCGAATCGAAGAACGTGGGCACGGTGACCTCCTGGTACAAGTGGGTTGAGTCACCAGCCAGGTGCGCTCCTCAGCCCGATGTCAGTGCCCACCCATACCCTTGAGGCATGAGTTTTGCTGCCTCCGTGTTGCGCGTCATGATCGCTTCTCCATCCGACATCCCCGACGCCCGCGATGCCGTTGAGGCAGCTATCAACGACTGGAACAACGCGAACGCCACGAACAAGCAGGTAGTGCTGCTTCCGTGGCGGTGGGAGACCTCGTCGGTGCCCGTCCTCGGAGGGCACCCTCAGTCGCTCATCAACTCTCAGGGGGTTGACGAGTCGGACATCGTCTTCGCGTTGTTCGGGAGCCGTCTCGGCTCCCCGACGCCTGACGCAGTGTCCGGCACCGTAGAGGAGATTGAGCGCGCAGTAGAGAGCGGGAAGCCCGTCCATCTCTACTTCTCTACGGCTGCGCTTCCCAATGATGTCGATACGCGTCAGCTCGACGGACTCCGTGAGTTCCGCGCCGAGATCAGTCAGCGAGGGCTTCTTGGTGAGTTCGCAACGACTGCTCAACTGGGACACGAAGTGTGGAAGGCGATTGAGTACGACATCGTGCAACTCGACCTTGGAGTGGCGGCCTCGCCATCACGGACCCGTGGCGTGCGGTTCTCGGCCCAGCCGAAGCAGGAGCGAGAGGTCAAGAGCTTCGACAACAAGGGCAAGCCCCGCTACTCGAATCGTCACTGGATCGAAGTCACCAACAGCGGTGATGAGGACGCGACTGATGTCGTCTTCGAGTCCGTCGGCGACAACTCCAGCATGATGCTTGCCGGGGCTGACGCTCCCACCGTCATCCACGCCAGCCAGACGCGCCGTCTCAATGTCTTTCACCATATGGGCGGCGGCGACCCGGACATTCTCCGCATCCGCTGGACCGAGAACGGGGAATCGAAGGAGCAAGACTTCCACGTTGGCTAGCCGTCACACGCGGCGACACAACGGCAATGCCGCGGCCGTGAATGCTGCGGCCTGCTGGCCGACGAGGAGCCGGGTCTCACAGGATGCCTGGATCGCGGCCTGTTCGATGGCCGCGACGGCGGCGTCGAGTTCTTCCACGGTGGGTGCGGAGACGGCGATGAGGCCGGTGTAGCGCAGGATGCCGTGCCCGGCGGTGAGGTCGGCTTCTTGCTGGAGCACGTCGTGGTATTCGGCGGTTTGGGAGGCGTCTTCGATCTGGCCGATCTTCGCGCGCTGGGCTTGGTCGGAGATGTGCTCGACCTTCTTCTTGCGGATGTCGCGGGCGGCCTGGTCAGAGCGCATCGGGGTACAGATCAGTGAGAACGACCGCTGGATGCCGGTGGACAACAGCACCGGCGACAAGAACCCTGGATACACCAGCGACCGTGGCCACTCGCTGACCCAGAGCACCGCGTGGTGGGCGGAGTCGGTGCGCAGACGGCTCCAGGCCTCGGTGACTGCGACCGGTCCAGCCGTTGCGAGCGACTGGCCGAGCCTGCCGTGACGTTCCAGAGTCGCCGCGATGGCCGGGTCGTATGCCGAGCGCAGCATGACTGCGATCTGCCCTGGGGTGAGCCACTCCGAGGGTGACAGGTCGGCCGAGCGGAGCGCGGCGACGAGGGTGTTCATCTCTTGCCGCAGGACGGCGGCGGCACCGCGTATCCCGCCGCCGGCGGTTCTGATCTGCCGGGCGCTGGTTCTCATGTCGAGGCTGAGCGAGAGCGTGGTGGCGTGGCGTTCCCCGGCGGGACCGGCGCGTTCGATGAGCTCTGTGTAGGTGTCGGCCGCCCATGACCCGTCGGGGGTGCCGTGGGTGGCCCACCATTCGGCCAGTCCCGTGCCGGAGTCTGGGAGGGTGCGTTCGAGGACTTGCAGGGTCGCGATTCGCCCGGACCGGCAGACCGTGGCGAGGACGCGGCCCCAGGAGGTGACGCGGCGTTCCTGCTCGCCGGGGTCGAGGAGCACGAACGCGGGATGGGTGACCTCGCACACCACGGTCAGGGTGGCGGCGTGCGGGTCGTGGATCATCCCCGCGCTGGTCTCGGGGTCGGTGTACTCGCGCAACCGCGCCATGTCACCGGGCAGCGCGAGCGTCCCGACGGGGCGCGGCACGACGATCCTGCGTCGGTACAGCAGTTGCCCGCCGGTCGTACGCCACAACCACCAGCACGCGATGGGCAGCCATTCGACGATCGGTCGGCCTGCGATGGGTATCCAGGTCAGTGCGGCGGCGAGTACCCAGACCGGGGCGGTGTACGCCAGCAGCATCCCGCCGCCGGCGTAGAACGCACCGATCAACGTCGCTCCGCCGATCGCGAGGGTGATGAGCTGCGTCAGCGACAGCCCGAGGAGGACACCGCGTCGGGTGAGGCGGGAGAACTTCACCGGCACCAGCTCGCCCGCGGTCGGCCGGTCGTTGTTCGTGCTGCTCATCGTCTACTCCTTCGTCGGGCGTGGCGCGGGCGGCGGAGGCTGCTTCGGCGGCGGCGACGGATCGGCACTCGGCGGGCGCGGTGTGGGGGTCGACGGCGATGCCACCGCTGGCGACGCGGACGGTGGCGGCGGGGTCTGCGCGGCAGCGTCGGCGGCGTGCTCGCCTTGGGCTCCCAGCGCCGTCCCGGCCTTGGGTCCAGCCGTGGCAGCACCCTTGGCGACACTCGCCCCGATCACCACGCCCGCGGCCACGGGACCGGCCGCGGCTGCTCCACCTCCGCCCGCTGCGGCACCTCCACCGCCTGCCGCGCCTCCGCCGCTCGCAGCGGGAGTAGGTGCCGGGGTCTTCGGCGGTGGCGGCGCGCTGCTCCCGCTGCCGGAGCTTCCGCTCGCGTTGCCGCCGCCACTGCTGCCGTCGAGTACCTTCTTCGGGTCTGCGCCGCCTTGCGGCTTGGACGGGACTGGGATTGGGCGGTTGAGTGCGCTCTTGGCGTCCTGTTCGGAGCCGATTGCGTGGTACATGTCGAACCCGACGAACGCGATGAACTTGTAGGTGAGATAGGGAGCGAACGCGGCCATCGCCATCAGCACGATCCCCGCGATGGGATCGCTGACCGACGCCAGGTCCGCGTCGATGGGTGCGGAGACCTGGGTGATCGCGACCAGGAACATAACGACGAGGACGAGCTTGGAACAGATCAGGGCGACGACGAACATCGCCCACTTCCCGATCCATCCCCGGCTGGCGTCCCAGGATGCGCCGCTGAACGCGAGCGGAGCGAAGACGACCGCGACCAGCAGCAGCGCTTTCCTGACGAGAAGG
>NZ_JARKPQ010000117.1 GCF_029975155.1 Propionicimonas sp.
AACGGCAAGAGACCCGTCAGCTGACCCGTGTTGAGAACCGTCCCCGCCGTTCAACTGAACGGCGGGGACGGTTCTCAACTCGGTTCACCGGACCGGGTCGGACGCGTCCTCCCAGACGTCCACCGGCGAGACCGGCACGGCTACCGGTGCGGGGACGGGCCTTACCTCCTCGACGGGGTGCTCCGCGGCGTGCCGCTTGTGGGCGGTGGCGACCATCAGCTTGATCCGGTTCAGCTGGTTGGTCTCCGACGCGCCCGGGTCGTAGTCGACGGAGACGATGTTGGCCTCCGGGTGGCGGCGGCGCAGCTCGGCGAACATGCCCTTGCCGACCACGTGGTTCGGCAGGCACGCGAACGGCTGCGCGCAGATGATGTTCGGCGCGCCCAGTTCGATCAGCTCGACCATCTCCGCGGTGAGCAGCCAGCCCTCGCCGGCACGGGTGCCGATCGAGATCACCCCGTCCGCCTTCTTCGCCAGGTCGGCCATCCGCGGCGGCGGGTCGAACTTGCCACGGGTCTTCCGCAACGCCGCCACGACCGGCTGCTGGAACCGCTCGATCAGCCATGTCGCCCACTTCTTCACATGGTGCGAGCGGGCCCCGATGCCGAGGCTCTCCCACTGGTAGCCGGCCGAGTACAGCGGCATCAGGAAGAACTGCAGGATGCCCGGCAGGACCGCCTCGCAGCCCTCCGCCTCGACCGCGTCGACGACGTGGTTGTTGGCGTCCGGGTGGAACTTCACCAGGATCTCCCCGACGATGCCCACCCGCGGCCGGCGCGGCTCGTCCCGCAGTGGCAGCCGGTCGAACTCCCGCACGATCTGCCGGATCAGGCCCCCGTAGCCGATCGAGCGGCCCAGCGTCGCCGAGTACCCGCCGTACTGCAGGAACTCCTGGCAGACCGCGTCCCACGTCGCATAGAGCGCCATCGTCGACCCGGCCACCGCCTCGTACGGACGCACCCGCAGCATCACGGTCTGCAGCAGGTCGCCCAGCACCAGGGCCTGGATCGCCGGCACCATCAGGGACGGGGTGAGCTTGAACCCCGGATTGCTCTCCAGCCCCTGCACGCTGATCGCCAGCACCGGCACCTGCGGGTAGCCGGCGTCGGCCAGCGCCTTGCGCAGCAGTCCGACGTAGTTGGTGGCCCGGCACATGCCGCCGGTCTGCGTGATCGCCACCGACGTGCGGTCCGGGTCGGCCTCCCCGCTGCGGATCTTGTTGACCAGTTGCCCGACCACCATGATCGCGGGGAAGCACGCGTCGTTGTTGACGTACTTCAGCCCCACCTCGACGTCGTCGGCGCTGGCGGACTCCAGCAGCTGCATGTTCAGCCCGAGCTTGCGCAGCACCGGCATGACCAGCCGGAAGTGCACCGGCGCCATCTGCGGGGCGTAGATCGTGTGCGTGTCGCGGGCGGTCTCGTCGAACAGCCGCCGCTCGCCCAGCGGGCCGAACGTGCTCACCGTCGCCGAACCGCGCCGCTCGGCCGCCGCGGCCTTCATCGAGCGCAGCCGGATGGTCGCCGCGCCCAGGTTCGACACCTCGTCGATCTTCAGCAGCGTGTACATGTCGTCGGCCTGCTCGAGGATCTCCTGCACCTGGTCGGTGGTGATCGCGTCCACCCCGCACCCGAACGAGTTCAGCTGGACGAGGTGCAGCTCCGGCTCCCGGGCCACCCTGGCCGCGGCCTCGTACAGCCGCGTGTGGTACGCCCACTGGTCGCGCACCCGGATCGGCCGGACGAGTTGCGGGGACGCGGGTTCGACCAGCGCGTCCTCGGTCAGGACGGCCATGCCGAGCCCGGTGATCAGGCTCGGAATGCCGTGGTTCACCTCGGGGTCGACGTGGTACGGACGTCCCGCCAGCACGATCCCCTTGATCCCGTGCTCGGCGATGTAGGCCAGCGCCCGGCGTCCCTCGGCCCGGATGTCGGCCTTGACCTGCGCGTCCTCCTCGTACCCGGCCTGGACGGCCGCGGTCGCCTCCTCCAGCGTCACACCCCAGTCGGCGAAGACCTCGACGAGCCGCGCCGCGAGCTTCCCGGGCTCGTTCAGGTTCAGGAACGGCGCGAGATAGCGGACGCCGGGTTCGGCCAGCCGGGTGAGGTTCTTCTCCACCACCTGCGGGTAGAACGCCACGACCGGGCAGTTGAAGTGGTTGTCGGCGCCCTCGATCTCCTTGGCCTCCAGCGGCACGCAGGGGTAGAAGATCGTCCGGATGCCGCGGTCGAGCAGGCTCTCGATATGACCGTGGGCGAGCTTCGCCGGGTAGCAGACGTTCTCGGACGGGATCGACTCCATGCCCTTCTCGAACACCTCGTGGCTGGACCGTCCCGAGATCGTCACCCGGAAGCCCAGCTTCGTCAGAATCGTGAACCACAACGGGAAGTTCTCGTACATGTTCAGCACCCGCGGGATGCCGATGTCGCCGCGGAACGCCTTGTCATCGGTCAGGCGCCGGTAGCCGAAGATCCGCCGGTACTTGTAGTCGAACAGGTTCGGCAGCTCGGACTTCTTCGGCACTTTCTCGGTGCTCGCGCCCCGCTCGCAGCGGTTGCCGGACACGTGCCGGGTGCCGTCGCCGAAGGTGGAGATCGTCAGCTGGCAGTGGTTCTGGCACAGCCGGCAGGTGTCCAGGTGGGTGTCGACGGTGAAGCCGTCCAGCTCGTCCAGCCCGAGGGACTGCGAGCGCTCCCCGGTCTGCCAGTTGCGCTGGGCGGTCAGCGCCGCGCCGTAGGCACCCATCAGCCCGGCGATGTCGGGACGGATCACCTGCGCGCCCGTCTGCAGCTCGAACGCCCGCAGCACCGCGTTGTTCAGGAACGTGCCGCCCTGCACGACGACCTTCTCGCCGAGCTGGGACGCGTCCTTCAGCTTGATCACCTTGTACAGCGCGTTCCGCACGACGGAGTACGACAATCCGGCCGCGATGTCGCCGCCGCTGGCACCCTCGCGCTGGGCCTGCTTGACCGAGGAGTTCATGAACACCGTGCACCGGGTGCCGAGGTCGACCGGGGCGGACGACTCCAGCGCGGTGCCGGCGAAGGACTCCACGTCCGTCCCCATCGACGCGGCGAACGTCTGCAGGAACGAGCCGCAGCCGGACGAGCAGGCCTCGTTCACGGCGATGGAGTCGACGGCGCCGTTGCGGATCCGGAGGTACTTCATGTCCTGGCCGCCGATGTCGATCACCGAGGTCACGCCCGGCGCGATCCGCTCGGCCGCCCGGTAGTGGGCCATCGTCTCGATCTCGCCGTCATCGAGCCGCAGTGCCGCCCGGACCAGACCCTCGCCGTATCCGGTGACGCACGCCCGGGCGAGGTAGGCATCCGCCGGGAGATCGGTGAGGACGTTGCGCAGGATCCCGATCGACACCTTCACCGGGTCGTTGCTGCCCTGGTAGTGGGAGAACACGATCTCGCCGTCGCGGCTCAGCAGCACGGCCTTCACCGTCGTCGACCCCGCGTCGATGCCGAGGAACACCGGACCGGTGGTCGTCGCCAGATCCCCCTTCGGGGTCGTGGTCGCCCCGTGGCGGGCGTCGAACTCGGCCCGCTCGGCGGCGTCCCTGAACAGCGGACGCAGCCGCGCGCTGCCCAGCGGGATCAGCGTCCGCTCGCGCAGCCGGCCGAGGAGCTCGTCGACGCGTGCGCCATCCTCGGTGCCAGTCATCCCGGCCGTCCCCGCCGTCGTCATCCCGGCGGCCCCCACCGTCGTCATCCCGGCGGAGGCCGGGATCCCGGAACGGTCCCCAACCGACTCACGGGATCCCGGGGCAAGCCCGGGATGACGTGGGGCAAGCCCGGGATGACGTGGGGCAAGCCCGGGATGACGTGGGGAGGGGCCGGGATGACGTGGGGAGGAGCCGGGATGGCGGTTGGGTGCGAGGGCTCTCGTCCCCGCCAGCAGCGCCGCCCCGATGGCCACGAACAGGTGGGCGTTCTCCGGCGTGGTGAACGACTCGACCTGGTCGCTGAGCGCGCGCTCGTAGGCCTTGCGCAGCTGCGGCAGGAAGTGCAGCGGTCCGCCCAGGAAGACGACGTTGCCGCGAATGGGGTGGCCGCAGGCGAGCCCGGCGATGGTCTGGGTGGCGACCGCGGCGAACACCGAGGCGGCCAGATCGGTGTGCGCGGCGCCCTGGTTGAGCAGCGGCTGCAGGTCGGACTTCGCGAACACCCCGCAGCGGGACGCGATCGGGTAGAGGTGGCCGGCGTGCGCGGCGAGATCGTCGAGACCGCCGGCGTCGGTGTGCAGCAGGGTCGCCATCTGGTCGATGAAGGCGCCGGTGCCGCCGGCGCAGGTCCCGTTCATCCGCTGCTCGACGACCGGGTGCAGGAAGGTGATCTTGGCGTCCTCGCCGCCGAGTTCGATCACCACGTCCGCCGTGGGCACGCGGCGTTCGATGGCCGCGGTGCTGGCGATCACCTCCTGGACGAACGGGACGCCCATCAGGTCGGCCACGCCCAGCCCCGCGGACCCGGTCACCGCGCAGTGGAAGCGTGCCCCGGGGAAGCGGCGGGCGATGTCGCCGAGCAGGTCGCGCAGAGCGCCGCGGGCGTCCGCGTTGTGGCGTCGGTACTCGCTGAAGCGAACGGTGTCTCCGTCGAGCACGACGGCCTTGACCGTCGTCGACCCGATGTCGAGGCCGAGTGAGGTCACGCCAGCCATGCCGCCTCCGTCCAGAACGATCGTTCTGTTCAGGCGTCCACCATACCGGAGATACGCACTCTTGCGGATAGTCTGCACAGGTGGACGCAAGAAGGCGGCGGCCCGCGGCGGCGCGGGAGGCCATCATCCGGGCGGCGACGGAGCTGATCCGGGTGAACGGCGTCGCCGGCACGTCGATCTCCGACGTGATCGCCGAGTCGGGCACGTCCGCCGGTGCGATCTACCACCACTTCGGCAGCAAGGAGCGTCTCGTCCTCGAGGTCGCGCGCAGTGCGATGGCCGTCCCGATGACGATGATCATGCAGACCTCGACCGGCCTGTCGCCCGCCGCGCTGTTCTCGGCGGCCCTCGACCGGGTGTCCGAGGCGGAGGGCATCGCCGAGATGCTGCTGCAGATCTGGGCGGGCGCGAAGGCCAACGAGGTGCTGCAGACCCTCCTGCTCGGCGAGGTCACCACGGTGAAGGCCAGCATCGTCCAGTTCATGGCCGGCTGGTGCGCGGAGCACGCGCCCGGCACCGACCCGGAGGCGCTCGCGAGCGTGATCATGGGCCTGATCACGGGATACGCCGTGCAGCGCGGCCTCGGCATCCGGATCGACGCCGCCGCCTACCGTGAGCTCGGCGTCCGGCTGCTGGCCGCCGCCGTCGTGCCCCCGGCGGAGGTCTGACCGACGGCGGTCGGGACCGCCGGGCGGGCAACCCTCAACCCACGGGGTGCGCGCCGGGCCGTTTCGGGGGAGGATGTGGTGCCATGACGCCCCCGAGTCATTCCCCGCGCGCGCAGCGTTGGCTGGCCCGCCTGCTGGTCGCGCCGTTCCTGGCCGCGGTGCTGGCGACCGGTCAGCCGGTCGCCCCGTCCGTCGCGATGGTGCCGATCGACGTCGTCGCCGCCACCGATGTCGCACCGTTGCCCGATCCGGGCGTGCTGACCGCGCAGCTGAAGAAGATCTCCACCAAGGGCATCGGCAAGGTCGGCGTCCTGGTCACCACGACGGACGGACAGGTGCTCGCCAATCGCTCCGGCAGCCGCGCGCTGACCCCGGCGTCCACGATGAAGGTGCCGACGACGATGGCGGCGCTGCAGGTCCTCGGCGCCGACCGCACCTTCGCCACCACCGTGCGGGACGCCGGCGACGGCCGCGTCGTCCTGGTCGGCGGCGGGGACCCGCTGCTCACGGACAAGACGTCCGCCTCCGCCGACAAGCCCGCGTCCCTGCAGCGGCTGGCCGCGGCCACGGCGGCGGCGCTCAAGGCCGCCGGCCGCACCCGGATCGCCCTGCGCTACGACGCCAGCCTGTTCAGCGGCCCGACGTTCAGCCCGCACTGGAAGAAGAAGTGGCTGGGCTGGGAGGCCCGGGTGGCCGCGCTCGAGATCAACTCCGGCAAGATCAGCGGCGGGCGGGCCTCCGCGAATCCGGCCAAGACCGCCGCGACGGCGTTCGCCAAGCGACTCAAGGCCGCGGGCATCAAGGTCACCTCGATCGCGTCCGGCAAGGCGCCGGCGACAGCCACCGAGCTGGCCCGGGTCAGCTCCGCACCGCTGTCCCGGATCATCCGGCGCACGCTCCTGATCAGCGACAACGTCGCTGCGGAGACCCTGTCCCGGCACGCCGCGATCGCCAACGGCCGGGCCGGCAGCTTCACCGGCGCGGCAGCGAACGTCCGGGCGTGGCTCGCCGAGCGGGGGCTGTGGGCGTCCGGCGCGAAGATCCTGGACGGCAGCGGCCTCGCCCCCGGTAGCAAGCTCACCCCCGCGATGCTTGCCGGCGCGATCCGGCTCGCGCTGGCCGACGCCACCTTCGCGCCGGTGGTCGGTGGCCTGCCGGTCGCCGGTGAGAGCGGCACCCTGAAGAACCGCTTCGACGACAAGTCCGAGAAGGCCGGACGCCACGTCGTCCACGCCAAGACCGGCACGCTGAGCCGGCTCGCCGGCCTCACCGGCTTCGTGACCACCAAGGACGGTGCCGTGCTGGTCTTCGCCGAACTCGCCAACGACGCCACCAGCTACTACCGCGCCTACGACTGGCTGGACCGCGAGGCCGCCGTGATGGCCCGCTGCGGCTGCCGCTGACCCCACCGGCTCCTCCACCCTCCCCGCAAAGTGGACTGAAACCGTCGACTACGGCGCTTTCGGCCCACCTTGCGGGGAGCGGGCGGGTGGAGTCGCGGGGGACTGAGCCCGGCGATGTAGCTGGATGAGCACATGCAGCCCGGCGGCGGCCACGCACAGGACGGCGATGGCCGGGCCGAACGCCCGCGGGTCGGAGCCCATCGCCAGTCCCACCGCGCCCGGCAGCAGGGCCGCGCCGAGCGACGACGCGGCGGCCTGCAGTCCGACCACCCGGTCGGCGACCTCCGCCGAGGTGCGCTCGGCCGTGGTCAGGATCAACAGCGGATAGATCGGTGCCGTCGCCAGCCCGAACACCACGACGGCAGCCATCGCCGTCCCGCTGAAGGGCACGTTGGCCAGCGCGGACGCGACCAGCAGCAGCGTGACGGCGATGGCGAGCACCCGCCAGCTGCCGATCCGCTCGGCGAGAGCGCCGAAGCCCACCCGCCCGGCGATCAGCATCAGCCAGTAGCCGGACGCCAGCGTCCCGGCGACCGCGGGCGGCACCCCCGCCGCCTCGGTCAGGAACGAGTACGCCCACAGGGTCACCGACGACTCGATGCCGGTCTGTAGCACGACGGTGACCAGGCCGAGGACGGAACCCCGCGTCCACACCCCTGCTCTGGAGTGCGGGGCGCGGTCCGGCGAGGCCTCGTCCGGCCCCGGCCAGCGGCGGACGGTGGCCGCGAACACGCCGGAGATGACCAGTTGCAGCCCGGCGACGATCGCGTAGGCCCAGCGCCAGCCCACGCCGGACACCACGGTCGCGGTCACGATCAGCGGCGACACCGCGGCGCCGACCCCGTAGCTGGCGTGCAGCAGGTTGATCCGGCGCGGCCCGAAGGTGCGTGCCGCGTGGACGTTGAGGGTGACGTCCACCGCGCCTCCCGACAGACCGCCCAGCACGACACCGAGCAGGAACTGCCACCACTGCGTGCTGGTGGCGGTGACGACGAGGGCGCCGGCCGACAGCAGGGTGCCGGCGGCGAGCAGCCGGCCCACGCCGAGCCGCGCGACGAGATAGGGGGCGAGGACGGTGGAGACCAGCCCCGCCGCGACGCCGACCGGCGGGATGATGCCGGCGGCGCTCAGCGGCTGGGCGAAGTCGAGCCGCATGGTGGGCCAGGCCACGCCCAGCATGTTGTCGGGCAGGGCCATGCTGAGGAAGGCCAGGTAGGCCAGGGCGAAGAGGAACACGGGGATCGGTCTTTCGGGTCCGGTGGGCGAGGGCAGCGACGGCTGCACTGACCGGGACGGCCGGAGTACCTGCGGCTTCAGCGAACGACGGGAGCAGGCACGCGTACGACTGAACGGGTCAGCGCCACGTGCCCGGCGCGCCGGGAGATCCCAACATGCGGCAGACGCTACCAGTCCGGACGCTGGTCAGTGTGCCCGCAATCCCCAATGCTGTTCGGTTTTTCATGGCACGATGCTGCCTCAGGCCCGCGACGGAGCGGCCCGAACGAGAGGCGATCGACCGATGGCTGAACAGCAACTCCCCGATGTGCTCGCTGCGATGCGCCGCGCGCCCTTCTCCCTCGACGACGAGGCCGTCGCGTGGGTGGAGGCGACGCTCGCCGGACTGTCCACCGACGACAAGGTGGGCCAGCTGTTCTGCGGCATCGCCCTGCGGATGGACGAGGAGGAACTCGAGCACACCCTGTCCGTCTGCCGGCCCGGCGGAGTGATGTTCCGGCCCGGCAGCGTCGAGGGAGCGGTCGGTTACGCGAATCTCCTGGCCGAGCGGCTGCCGATCCCGCCGCTGGTGGCGGCCAACCTCGAACGCGGCGGCAACGGGATCGTCGCGGGAGGCACCTCGCTGGGCTCGCCGCTGGCGGTCGCGGCGACCGACGACGTCGCCACCGCCGAGCGGCTCGGCGAGATCTGCGGACGTGAGGGCGCGGCCGTCGGCGCCAACTGGGCCTTCGCGCCGATCATCGACATCGACACCAACTTCCGCAACCCGATCACGAACGTCCGGACGTTCGGCTCCGATCCCGCGCGGGTGCGTGACCTGGGCGCGGCGTACGTGCGGGCGGTGCAGGCGCAGGGCGTGGCCGCGTCCATCAAGCACTTCCCCGGCGACGGCCAGGACGAGCGCGACCAGCACCTGGTGACCAGCGTGAACGACCTCTCCACCGACGAGTGGGACGCCACCTACGGCGAGGCGTACGCGGCGTCGATCGACGCCGGTGCGCTGACGGTGATGGTCGGCCACATCATGCAGCCCGCGTACTCGCGCGCGCTCCGCCCGGGCATCGCGGACGCCGACATCCTGCCGGCGTCGCTGGCGCCCGAACTGATGGACGACCTGCTCCGCGGCAAGCTCGGCTTCAACGGGCTCGTGGTCACCGACGCGACCACGATGGCGGGCTTCACGATCCCGATGCCGCGCTCGCGGGCCGTGCCGGCGGCCATCGCCGCGGGCGCCGATGTGTTCCTGTTCACCCGGAACCTCGAGGAGGACTTCGACTTCATGCTGGCCGGGGTCGAGGACGGCACGATCACCACCGGGCGCCTGGACTGCGCGGTGGCGCGGATCCTCGGCCTGAAGGCCGCGCTGGGACTGCACCGGCCACGGCCGGCGCTGACCGTGGCGGACGCCCGCGCGGCGATCGGCACCGAGGAGCACCAGGCATGGAGCCGGGAGGCCGCGGACCGGGCGATCACGCTGGTCAAGGAGGAGCCGGGGGTGCTGCCGCTCAGCCCGCAGAAGTACCGGCGGGTCCTCTACTGCCCGATCGAGGCGGACGCGGGCGTCGCCTACGGCGTGCGCGCGGGGGCGTGCGAGGCCGTCCACAAGTTGCTGGTCGACGAGGGCTTCGCGGTGGACGTGTTCGTGCCGAAGAACACCTTCGAGGGCGCGGTCGAGCGGACCAGCAACTACGTCGGCGTGTACGACCTGATCGTGTACGTGGCGAACTTGGCGACCAAGAGCAACCAGACTTCCGTCCGGATCGAGTGGGCGCAGCCGATGGGCGCGAACTGCCCGCACTACGTGGCGTCCATCCCGACGGTGTTCGTGTCGATCGAGAACCCCTACCACCTGCTCGACGTGCCCAGGGTGAAGACCTACATCAACACCTACAGCTCCACGGACAACTCACTGCAGGCCCTGGTGGACAAGCTGGTCGGGCGATCGTCCTTCACGGGCGTCAGTCCCGTCGACGCCTTCTGCGGCCGTTGGGACACCCGCCTGTAGTCGCCGGCGGGCACCCTAGCCCGGGCGGAAGGCCGATCCCATGAACGCGTCGTCGGCGAGGGGCAGCCTGCCGGCCTTCGCCGCGGCGACCAGCGCGGCGTGGTCGGCCTCGGTCTGATCGGCATAGCGGCGCGCGAAGGTGGCCAGCGCCTCGCCGGCGGCGGCTCCGTCGCCGAGGTAGCCGGCGATCATCGAGGCGCCGGACGTCCGCGCGTGGCCCTTGGCGAGCAGGTAGCCGACGATCCCCGCGTAGTCGCTGAGCGCGGACTCGGTGATCGCGTTCAGCGGCACGGTGCCCTTCATGTTGCGGAACTGGCGGACGTAGTAGTCGCGCCCGGCGATCGTCGTCCAGCCCAGCAGCGGATCGCTCACCGTCTGCAGCGCCTGCTGGTACTCGACGACCCGCTGGCCCTGGTGGGAGTGCCACGCCTCGTCGCCGTGGACGAACCGGGCCAGCACCGACCGCCGCGCCTCCTTGAGCTGCAGGAACAGGACGTCGTCCGGGCTCGACCCGACCAGCAGCGCGACATAGGCCCGCAACCCGACCGAGCCGACGCCCACCACGCGGTGCGCGGCGTCCTCGAGCGTGTAGCCGCCGACCACCCGCCGCCAGTGCGGGGCGAGTGTGCCGAGGTAGTCGTCGAGGCCCGCGGCGATCGCGCCGTGGTCCTCCGCGCTCACCGCGGTCGTGATCGGTGGCTCGGCCACGATGCGGCGCCGGCCTGCCACCTCGGCGGTCAGCTTGGGCAGCACGCGGTCGCTGGTCCGCCTGCGCGCGGTCTTCGCTGCCCGCTTGATCTCGTCGCGCAGCGTCCGCTCCTGGACGGTGTCGCGCAGCCGGTTCACGTCCAGCCGGTTGAACGAGCGGGCCAGCAGCGGCATCGTGGCCAGCCCGGCGACCTCCGCCGCGTACGCTTCCACGCACGAGCGCACCGCCAGCTCGCAGGCCGCCTCGGCGTAGCCGTTCTCGCGTCCGGCCACCCACACGCTGGCGACGAGCCGGCGCAGGTCCCACTCCCAGCCGCCGGGGTGGGCCTCGTCGAAGTCGTTCAGGTCGATCACCTGGACGCCCTCGGGCGAGCGGTAGAAGCCGAAGTTGCCCAGGTGCGCGTCCCCGCAGATCACCGGACGGATCCCCGTGGACGGCAGGGACGCCACGTCGGCGGCCATCACCACCGCGGACCCGCGCAGGAACCCGTACGGCGAGGACGCCATTCGCGCGACCCGGATCCCGACCAGCTCCGGAACCCGGCCGGCGTGGCTCATCGCGATCAGGGCGAGCGGGTCGAACCGGGCCGGGCTCGCCGCCCACTCGCCCAGCCGCTCGTACGGGACCTGCTGCCGCAGCCCTTCGCCCAGCGCGAAGCGCTCCTCGCGGGTGCTCGGCGCCTCGCGCACCGATCCGAACCCGGTCGCGCCGGGGAGCACCATGGGTGGTCGTTCAGCCTCCACGTCCGTCATCCTCGCGTGCGGCGGCCCGACCTGACCAGACCCATGTCCGTAGCTGGTTGCGTTCAGCCCGGCGCGCCGATTCGGACGGTCCGGTCCGCGCGCCGCGCCACCACGGGGTCGTGGGTGACCAGGAGGATCGTCGCCCCCGCCAGGACCGAGAGCATCAACTCCAGGTTCTCGTCGCGGAGATCGGCGTCGAGCGAGCCCGTGGGTTCGTCCGCGAGGAGGATGTCGGGCTCGGAGACCAGCGCACGGGCGATGGAGACGCGCTGCTGCTCGCCGCCGGACAACTCCTTCGGCAGGTGGTCGGAGCGGTGGCCCAGGCCCACCGAGACCAGCGCGGCCGCCGCGCGTTCCCGCGCCTCGCGCTCGGGCACGCCTTTCAGGCGGAGGACGAAGGCCACGTTCTCGGTCGCGGTCAGCATCGGCAGCAGCCGGAAGTCCTGGTAGATGTGGGCGATGTGCTGAAGGCGGAACCGGGCGCGCTCGGAGGAGGGCAACCCACCGAGGTCCACCCCGAGCACCCGCACCGATCCCGAGGACGGAGCGTGCAGACCCGCGATCAGCGAGAGCGCGGTCGACTTGCCCGATCCGGACTCGCCGAGCAGCGCCACCACCTCGCCGCGCGGCACTCTGAGG
>NZ_JARKPQ010000389.1 GCF_029975155.1 Propionicimonas sp.
GCAGAATACCGGTTTCGGCGTCGATCAGCCCGCACAGTCTGCGCAACGACTGCTTCATCTGGGTCATCGAACCGCCCGGCAGGTCGACACGTCCGATGCTGCCCGCGAACAGCACGTCGCCGCTGAACAGCAGTGGTTCGCCGCCGACCCAGCTGCGCAGCACCACGCAGCCCGGGGTGTGACCCGGAGCGTGGATCACCTCGAAGTCGATGCCTGCCACCGTGACCTGGTCACCGTCGGTCATCGGCCGCAGATCGTCGGGGGCCGCAAGCACCGTCGTCCCGGCAACCTGTTCGATGAGCGGCTCGCTGCCGGGACCGAAACCGAGCGCCGGCTCGGTGAGCATCGGACGATCGCCGGGATGCAGCCAGACCGGTATGGCGAATTCGTTGGCCAGACGTGCCGCGTCGGCAACGTGGTCGAAATGCCCGTGGGTGCAGATGATGCCGTCCGGACGCAGCCGCTGCTCGTCCAGCACCTGGTGGACCTTCGGATCGGCATGGGCTCCGGGGTCGATGATCAGGGCAGATTGAACGCTGGACGAGTCCGGGGCGCCGGAAGCTATCACATAACAGTTTGTCTGCCAGGGCCCGGTTACGATTGGCACGATGAACACATTTGGCAGCCTATCGGGCAAGATGGACCCATGAGTGAAAGTGCAGGGCCGGCTCGTTTCGGTCGCGTCGATTCCGATGGCACCGTCTACGTCGTGACTTCGACGGGTGAACGAAGAGTGGGCCAAGTTCCAGATACCGATCCAGCCGAGGCATTGGGGTTCTTCGTCCGTCGCTTCGAGGCCCTCGAAACCGAGGTGAACCTGCTGTCGAAACGCATCGAATCGGGCACCGTATCGCCCGAGGAGGCGCGCAAAGCGGTCAACGCCCTCAGCACATCGATTGCCGAGGCCAACGCGGTCGGCGACCTGGACGGCCTGATCGTGACCCTGCAGGGCCTGGCACCTCAGCTCGCCGCCGCTCAGGAGGCCCGCAAGGCCCAGCGTGCACAGCAGAACGAAGAGACCCGGGCAGCCAAGGAAGCAATGGTCGAACAGGCTGAGAAGCTTGCCGCCGGCAACGACTGGCGGGGCGGGGTCAACAGGTTCCGCTCCCTGCTCGACGAGTGGAAGGCGCTGCCTCGCATCGATCGCGCGACCGACGACGAACTGTGGCATCGTTTCAGCAGCGCCCGCACCACCTACACCCGCCGCCGCAAGGCACAGTTCGCCAGTGAGAACGAACGGCGCGACGGCGCTCGCAAGGCGAAGGAAGCCATCATCGCCCGGGCCCGCGAGATCGCCGCGTCCACCGACTGGGCCGACACCGCGGCCGAGTTCCGCCAGCTGATGAACCAGTGGAAGGCCGCCGGGGGCGCTGCACGCGAGATCGACGACGCGCTGTGGGCCGAGTTCCGGGGCCTGCAGGATCAGTTCTTCGAGGCCCGCTCGTCCGCATTCAGCGCCGAGGACGACGAGTTCCGCGAGAACCTCACGGCCAAGCAGTCGCTGCTCGATGAGGCCGAGGCGACGATTGTCCCGGTCACCGATGTCAAAACCGCTCGCGACCAGTTCCGTGATTTCCTCGCCCGCTACAACGAGCACGGCAAGGTGCCGCGCGACGCCATCCGGCCGCTGGAGAATCGCGTCCGGGCTCTGGAGCACGCCATCAAGGCCGCCGAGGACGACGAATGGCGCCGTACCGACCCAGAAGCCCGCAAGCGCGCCAGCGACACGGTCGAGATGTTCACCACGCAGATCGAGAAGCT
>NZ_JARKPQ010000129.1 GCF_029975155.1 Propionicimonas sp.
TACGGGCGAAGGGATTCGTGCCCACGATCCGAGGACATCTGGAAGGAAAGGATCACGATCATGACCGAAGTGCAGATCCCCATCGAGTCGATCGCCAAGGTCGATCTCCAGCTGGGGCAGGCGACCATGCTGACTGCTGACCGTTGGGACGACTTGGCCGCGATGATCCACGAGGCGAGGGGGATCTCGCGGTTGATGGCGGCCACTCACCCGTCGAGCCGGCCCGTGGACGTCCCGGGACTGACACGATTGACGGCGCTCGAGTGCGTCGAGCACGCTTTGCGCGAGGTTCAGACCTGGGACCTGGCTCTGGCCGCAGACCTGCCCGACTTGGCCCGGCTGCGGGTGCTGTTGGCCGACGTCCGCAGGAAGATGGACAGCACTGTCGGACGGCGAGGGTAACGGCTCATGGGGGAGGCCGTCCGGCGGGAACTCGTCAGCCTCGAGTGGGACGTAGAGCCGCCCCTCACCCTCGACCTGATGGCGGACTGGACTCAGACCGTGTCCAGCTTGGTGACGATCCGCCGAGCGCTTGGCCCGATCTCCACAGCTGACCCCCTCGCGCTGCTGGCCACCGCGACGACTGGCGCAGCGCGGACTGCGGACGTGAAGCCGATCCTGGCGCCGTCGCTGGGCGCTGTGAGCGCGGCGCTCGCCGACGTCGGCCAGGACATGGCGGCCCGCACTGACTTCGACCGGCAGCGCGACGCGGCGACCCTCAACCACGTCGCCTACGTACTCGTGCATTGGGTGCGCGTCCGGACGCCGGACGAGAAGGCGAGGGCATGGCTGCTGGCCGGCGAGACCGCACTCGACGGCGCGATCCACGCCCCAACGCGCCGATCGGCCGTCGGCGTCGGCCTGGCGGCGTGGCAGGACGCGCTCGCAGCCGTGCAGCCCGTCCAGAATGCCCCGATCGTGCGCCGCAGCGTGGCGCTCGGACACCTCGCGATCCTGCGCGACACCCACTCTCTGGTCGACGAAGCCGGGAAAGCCGGGGCGCTACCCGGGCCGTACGCTGACGCACTCCTCGGCAACATCCGCGACCTTGCCCGCGCACACCAGACCACGCTGAGTCAGATCGACGGCCGACGCCTCGGCGCCACCCGCGTCGACCAAGCAGTCATGCTCCAGGTCGGCACCGCCGTGCGGCAACTGACCGGACGCCCCGAGCCCACCGAGCCTCTCCACGTCCGTCTCGACGTGCTGCTGCGGTCGGGTCTCGGCCAGGCGGTTCTGGTCGCCAACCTCACCGGCGAGCCATCCGCCCATCCTGCTGCTGCGCGGATCAGCCGACTCGCATTGGAGTACCTGACCAACCCCAGGATGCTCCGCGACATCGACCTGTCGGACGCCCCAACGCCGCCCGCACACGGGGAGCCGAAGGCCGCAGCCGCGCGGGAACCCAGAGCCTCGGCACGGATCGCACCCATGGAACCGACGATCAGCCCCGGGACCATTCTCGACGGGCCCTCCATCCTGGCGCTCTGCCTTGCTCTCGACCTGGGCGTCGCCGCAGGGTCAGCAGACCCGGCAAACCCGCCAGACAGCCTCCGGGGGGTCGACCCATCGCGTTGGCCGCGGCTGGTCGCCGAGGGGCGGCAGGCCGTGACCGACTTGGTTGGCTCGGTCATCCCGATGGTCTACGCCCAGACCAGACGAACGCCAAACGCCGCGGACACTCGCGGTCAGATGTTCGTTGAACTGATGGGCGCGGCCTACCGATTCGACCCCCAACGAACCAGCCCTGAGGGTTGGGCCAGCTACGCCTGGATGACGATCAAACACTCCCGCTGGCGCGGCGTCGATGACGCCGGCGTCGTCCGCAAGCGCACATCCGCCCCCCGACCTGCGACCGTGACCCCCGACGGCCGGGACCCGGCGAGTCGCGCGCCCGACCCGGGCGAGGTCGTCGAAGAGCGGCACGCCGTCGCTGCCATCACGCAGGCTGTCGGACAACTGCCCCCGTCGTTGAGGGAACCGCTGGAGGCGTCGATGCAGGGCCACCCGCTTCGGGTGATCGCTGAGGACCTGGGGTACTCCGAGAGCACCGCCCACCGACGGATCAACGAAGCGCGTGAGCGCCTCAGGAACGAACTCGCCTCGCGTGCGGAAGACCGCCCGTGGGTGCCTTTCGACACGGGGACCGATCCCGTTCTGGAACGCGCGCAGCGCCTCTTCGAGCAGGCGTTCCCATTGACCCCAGGCAACGAGCCGGGCCGGGGGCTCGCACGTTGAGCTACATGGCGTCGCCCCGGTTGTCCGATGCCAACGTCGAGCGGTCCGCCTACCGAATCACGGTGAGCGGCCAGCTCTAGCCAGCTTGAGTCGAGCGCAGTGTGCCGAGTAAGGCGATAGGACGGCGATGAGCCGACGTCTCCCCCGAGCGATCGATCATGCAGCCTCGTTGAAGATCCGCCGCTGTACTTCGAGGTAGTGACGCAGGTTAACAACGACGCCGTCCCCGGACACTGGCGCCTGATCCTGCGGCTCGTTCAGTTCAACGGCGTTGGCCGCGGCAAGTTGCCGCGTGTAGTCGACAACGAGCCGCACCAGCGTCTCCGACTGCTCCGTCGTGAAGTCGACCGTGATCTTGGCGGTCTCCGAGTACTCCTTTACTGCATCGAGGTCGGCGATGAGCCGGTCGATGATCTCGGCGTCGAGGTGCTTGCTGCGGACTGCCTCGAGGTAGGTGTGGAGCGACTCGGTATAGCTCTTGACGCACTCGGGCATGGCGCGTTTTCGCCTCCCAGAGACTACGACGACTGCGGCAACCCCTGCCGCCACCACACCCACAACGGCGGTCGTGATAAGGACCACGGGCTTCCTCAAGAGCGAGAACGCAGCAGCTGCCGCCTCCTCGCTGGGCTTGGGAATGGAGACTTCCTTGAGGTGGGTTACGAGTCGTCCCGCGGCGTCACGAACCACTCCTCCGTACCGAATGAACTCCCCGCTGAGCAATCCAGCCGCAATGTCTGGCGGGATGTAGAACGTGGGCTGAATAATCACTTCTCGTCCTCTTCGAAGGATCTTGGCTCTGCTGTTGGACTAAATCGTAGTGCCGGTGCCCGAAATCGCTGGCCGACGCAAGCCGCCAGCTGACGAGGTGGCTACGGCAGGACCGGAAGGCTTCTCGCCGCCTCACGCTGGGCGTGCCGAGAGGCGGAGAGCGTCGCGTGGAACCGGCCGTGGCGGTTTTGGTCGAGATTGAGCGGCAGCACGAACTCCGAAAGGAGCTCCGACTCGATCGCCCAAGGTGTCGGATCCACATACCAGCAGACCCGGGCGTGCTCAGCCATCCAGCTGGACAGCGCAGCCTCGCCGTCGCCGAAGGTCAGGCGCTCTGCGTTTCCCACACGGCGGAGTTGAAGGCCAAGCTCGCCCGCAAGGAGCGAACCGAGCGTCAGACGTAACGTCGAACCCGACGCGTTCCCTCGGAAGTGGTTACGGATGCGCTTACGCAGGTCCTGCTTGCTCGGTCTGCTATCACTGCGTCGCGGCTCACGGGGCGCGACGCCTACGTAGAGCAGATGACCGAACTCACTTGCGTGGACGCCTTCGGTGGGAACACCTGGCGGCGGGGCGTCGAAGTACCAGGCGTACACACCCGATTGGGCGGGGAGCGGCGTTGACCGAGCCAGTGCCTCCGCGCGCGACGTCAGGTGGGCCGGCTCAAGGAGAGGCAACGTGAAGGTCACTGGCAATCACGCGAGCCTCTCTGCCTTCCCGTCGTTGACCTTCTTCAGTTCCTGAAGTTCCGCCCAGTGCTGCTCAAGACCCGCGAGCGTCGGGCTCACACCAAGGGTGACGAGCGGCTGCGAGTGGCCGTCGATGTATCGACAGGCCGCATCGAACACCTCTGTGACCTTGGGGATGATCTCGCCGAGCTCGCTGGTGTTGATGTCCGAGAGGGTCGACATCTGTACATTCGCTCGATACCGCCTAGTCACGCCCTTGAGCACCTCGTCCTCGACGAAGACCTCGCACCACGAGCGAAGGTGGCTGTATCCGTTGTGGACGAGCGCATCCCGCACTTCACCTTCCTGGGTGCGGGCTGTCTGGATTGTCTTGTTGATCCGCCCTTTGATGGCGTTCAGCGAGTCGATCCGCGGGCCGGTGGCCCGGGCGACCTGCCCCTTGCCGTTCTCGTCAGTTACCTGGAAGTAGACGCAACGCTTCGACTTCTCGAAGAGACTGAGTAACGTCGTGGCGAACAGGATGTCGTGGGTGAACACGATGACCTGATTGTCATCGGTCAACCGGGCGACTCGCTGGGCGACCTCGTTGATCCGACGATGGTCAAGGCTCGATACTGGGTCGTCGAAGATGACTGGTGCCGTGATACCGGCCAGCCGTGCCTCGGCCAGGAAGTCGGCGAGAGCGAGCACCTTCTGCTCGCCCTCCGACAGCACCCGCGACGGCTTGTGCTTGCCGCTCATAACCTTGCGACGCTGAGCCTTGCCCTCGCGCCCGACGAACTGGAGCTTCAGTGGTGGCGCCCGGAGCGCTTCGCACTCCTCGAGGAACAACGCGTCGAAGCTCTGATTGATCAGCTGGTCACTGGCGGTCTTGGCCAGCTCAGTGACGGCGCGCATCAGTGACGGAAGCGGGCGCTTTAGAGTCCTAAGCTGGTCGGCCTCCTTGGCGCTCTTGACGTGCGCCTCGATCAGCGGCCACGACTTGCCAAGCTCGACGGCGTCCTTTAGCTCCAGCAACTCGGTCTGCTTCTCGCCGAGCACCTGGGTCCGATTCGCCTGCTGGGTCTCCAGAGTCGAGATGCTGAGCCCGGCCGTCTCAAGAGCAGCGTCGACATCGGCCGCTGGATGGGCGACCAGGCCCGCGATCTTGTGGCTGGCGAGCTTGCCGCCCGACACGGCTGTCTCGAGCGCACTCCTAGCCCCCTCGATCGCGTCGACCTGGGAGAAGTAGGACGGCTTCTCTTCTTCGGCACCGTACTGATTGATGAATGCGATGAGCTCGCTGTTCTGGATACTCGCGACCTGACGGCTGTAGCCAAGGAGCGCGGTGTCGGTCGTGCGGATGTCAGCAGAGATCCCGTCTTCGAGGTAGGTCGAGTACCGGGACAGCAGGTCGCGCGCGGGATCAATCAGGGGCTGGCGGCAGTAGAGGCAGCGATCCGCATCGTGAGAGCCAAGCTCGACGAGGTGCAGACGGTAGGTCTCGCCGGCCTTGATGAAGTCGCTCCAGGTGTCGTCCGGATCGGCAGGCAGATCGGCTGCAGCAAAAAGCTCCCTGCGGAAGGTCACGTGGTCGGTGGCAAGCTGTGCGCGCTTCGTGAGGGCTTGGTTGTACGTGGTCGCGTCGAACCCCAGGAGTGCCTTGGCGGCAGCAGCGGCCTGGGTCAGGACGCGCTGTTCGGCCTTGAGTGCCGTGATCTGGGTGCCGACGGTGTTCGCCCGCAGTGCGCCGACGGCTTGGGTGAGCACGTCGAGCTGCTCGTCGATGTCCTCGCCTGTAACAGCCTTTGCCCTCAGGTCAGTGAGGTCGGTGGACGCGCCAAGGGATTCAATCAGCGGGTAGATGGTCGACCCCCGCTGGAACCTGGAGAGCAACCCTGAGCTACCCGTGCCGAGTGTGCTGATGGCGGCATCGATCTGGCCAGCAACGGCTTGGATGGCGGCCGTGACGTGGTTGAAGAGCGCGAGCGAGGCTGGGGTGTAGACGTAGTCGAGGTCGTCATCGACATGTGTCGTGACGGCTGGGCTGTCGAAGATAGACATCCGTGTGAACGGCGCGACGCCGCGGTCTCCAGTCCAAGTCAAGGTCTGGTCGTCGTCCCCGAGCTTGTACTCCAGCTTGGCGGTCTGGACCTCCGACCAATCCGCCTCGATGTTGCCGAGGATAGTGTCCGCGGTGCGGCTGTTCGCGAGTGCCTTGAAGATGCGGGAGTAGCCGGTCTTGCCTGTGCCGTTCTCGCCGTAGAGGATCGTCAGCCCCCTATGCGGTTCGATCACTGCTCCGGGCAAAAGGGCGTTGACGCCGTGTACTTCGGAGAGGCGAGTCAGGATCAAGGGGGGCGCGGACTCGTCCTGGCGTGCCTCGATGTCGAGTTTGGCAACGGCGGGCAGATCCCGCTTGTCAAGGACCTTCTCCTGGCGGAAGAGCTGGTATGCCTTCTCGATCGTCGAGGTGCCGACGGGACGTCCGGTAGCGATGACCTCGGATACGAGCAGGCGTGCCCACTCATCGTTGGCGTTCGCCCAGTCGGCGAGCAGCGCCCGGGGGTCGACGAACTCAGTTCCTTCTCGCTCTACAGCATCAGATTGTTCGCCCATCAGGCTTCGCACACCGAAGTGGGGCGAATGTCCTGACTGGGTGGCTGATCGCCTCGGTGATATCTCTTCATCCTGCGCTCATGCTCCTCCGCACCGAACCGGCGCGCTCGTTGCTGTGTGTTGATTGCCTTCCACCTCGACGTTAGCCGGGAGGTGTGACAATTCCGCCGTCGCCGCGCCCCTCAACCGTTGCTGGGCAGGGCCTGCCACCATGCACCGGTTCTCTTCTCGTTGTCGAGGTTCGCCATGGCGAGTTCGCTGGCGAGCGCTGAATCGGAGATCGACGCGCTTCCTCGCGGTTCTGGGCGTCGGACTGGCTGGTCAGCTCCTGACGTCTTGGACCCGGACAGGCTTTAGCAAAGGTCGCGGCACGGGGGAGGATCAAGGGACCCGGATAGCGCGTTGACGCGCTGCTGCTCACCGTCGTCGTCGTCCGGTCGATGGTGTTCGCCGAGATCAAGCATCACAGGACCGAGTTGCTCGCCGACGAGTACCGCTGAAGGCTCTCCTCGTCTACCGGGACGGAACCTTCGCCTTTCTAGCAGCGGGTGCGGTGACCGGGGCACTCTCAAGATCAAGTCGACCGGCCCATCAGACGGTCGTGCGTCGAAAGGAGCAACTCTGCGACGTGAGTGGCCTCGCGGATAACGTATCGACCGGTCTCCTTGCTAATGCCGGTCGGCAGGGTGCGGCCGTGACCTGTGCCTTGGAGATTCCGCAACTCGTTGATGGTCGATGCAGTGGTCTTGGCCGACTGGTAGATGGCCCGCAGCTGTTTGCCCCCGGGTGCCATCGCGTTGACGGTCTGGGGCTGAAGCTGGAGTCGATCGAGCGCGAGGGCGAGCAACTCGTCGAAGTCCATTTTCCGGTCAGGGAGCATCTCCTGCTCCTCGAGAACGAATTTGCAGATCGACTCGAGTAGCTCCTTGGCACCGCCGAGCAGGGCACCTGGATCCTCAGCGTTGTGTCGGAGCCGTGCCAGCTGTTCGTCGAGCGCAGCACGGCCACCAGTGGCGAGGTCGATGGGACTGGTGCGTTGGAGTCGGCCTTCGGCGTCGAGTCCCGCGCCCTTGGCGGTGAGTGCGCTGCGCAGGGTGGTAACTCGTTCCTTGACGTTGGGGTCGGCCGCATGAAAGATGCGGCCGACGCGCAGCGCGGTCAGGAGTTGTTCCAGTAGCTTGTCGTCGACGCCACCGGGTCGTCGGCGGGCCGCCGCACAGACGGTAAGCACACGCTGCTGCTTGTTCGGCATCCCTGCCGACGGGTCGTACGGGTCAACGTCCGCCAAGCCGCACGCCATGAAGCAACGCGTAAGGGTGGCGTGGCTGGGGCCGTCGCCGGAGTAGAAGAATTGGGCCAGGGCGGCGGAGACCTCGTCGGTCAGCAGGGTCGAACTCATGGGTCCATTCTGGCCGAGCGGCCGACGAGACTCGGTCGACTCTATTTGGCACACGAGTCACTGCGCTCCCGCTTGAGGGGACGGCGGCGTGTTGCCAGAAGGTAGCGAGTTCACCCTTCGCTCCGCCAACGGTGGCGAGACCCGCAACCAGCGCGTGGCTGCGCAGCCATCACCGTTTCAGTTGAAGGTGCGGCGCTGTCAGTGGTGCGGTGGATGGCCTGCGGGAGCACGCCTCGGTCTAGGGCGTGTCTCGTAACCGTTGGAGCCACCGGGTGATGGCGTTCAGGACTGCGGCGCCGCGGTAGACGATGGAGAGCTTGTCGTAGCGGGTGGCGAATCCGCGCCACTGCTTGCCGTGGTTGAACGACCGTTCGACGTGGTTGCGGTTCTTGTAGTCGACTGGGTCGAACGCGGGTGGTCGTCCTCCGGTGCTGCCTCGACGTTTCCGGTTGGCGATCTGGTCGGCCGGCTCGGGAATGGTGGCGGTGATCCCGCGGCCGCGGAGCAGTTCGCGGTGGGCGCGGGCCGAGTACGCCTTGTCGCCGCGGACCCGGTCCGGGGTGGTCCGCGGTCTGCCGGGCCCGATCCGGGGCACCAGCAGGTGATCGAGCAACACCGGCAGCATCGGGGAGTCACCGGACTGGCCGGCCGAGACCACGACCACCATCGGCGCGCCACGACCATCGACCAGGTGGTGGATCTTGCTGGTCAACCCGCCACGAGAACGCCCGATGCCGTGATCATCGGGCTCAAAGCGCAGATTCTTGTAACTCGATGGTGCCCCCCCTGGGCAGGTTCGTGCCGTGCTGGTGGGCCCGGTTGATCGTGGAGTCCACGTTCACCGACCAGTCCACCAGCCCGGCCGCATCCGCCTGCGCCATCAGCGTGGTGTGGATCCTGTCCCACGTGCCGTCCTCGCTCCAGCCCCGGTGCCGCGCCCACACCGTCTGCCATGGACCGAACTCGGCCGGCAGGTCACGCCACGGGCAACCGGTCCGATACCGCCACACGATCCCCTCGACCATCAACCGATGGTCGCTCCACGGCCGACCACCCCTGGCCCCCGACCGGGGCGGCATCAACGGCTCCAACAGGGCCCAGTCCTCATCGGTCAGTATCGGCATCCGAGTCACGAACCCTCACCCTGCCGTGGAAACCCACCGAGGGTAACGAGACACGCCCTAGTACCGCGGCTGTGAACCTTTGCTCGTGTTGACGGCGTGCCGTTGGGGGTGATTGGCCCGGTGCCGGGACGCTTGGGGGGTCGGATTCCTGTTCTTCCCCTCAGGAGTAGTCATGGCGGAGCGTGTCCATGTCCGGGAGATCAGCAACGTTGAGGGCAACCGCCTGTTGCAGATCGTGCGTCGTAGTTCGGGGTCGGTGATGACGTGGCGTCGGGCGCAGATGGTCCTGCTGTCCGCGCAGGGCATGGACGTGGCGAAGATCGCGCAGGTGACGTTCACCAGCCCGGATCGGGTCCGCGACGTGATCCACAACTTCAACGCCGACGGATTCGACTCGCTGCGCCCCAAGTACGGCGGCGGCCGGCCACCGAAGTTCGACCCTGACCAGCGCGCGGCGATCAAGCAGATCGCGCTCGCCAGGCCGGGCGATCACGGGTTGCCGTTCTCGACGTGGAGCCTGTCGAAACTGGCCGACTACCTGGTGGCACAGGGGGTGGTCGAGGACATCTCCACCCACGAGGGCCTGCGGGTCCTGCTCTCAGTACACCTTGATCAAGCTTTCCGAACGCCTCGACGAGGCGGGGATCGCGGCCTCCGTCGGGGCGGTCGGCACGAGCTACGACAACGCGTTGGCCGAGACGATCAACGGCTTGTACAAGACCGAGCTGATCAAACCCCGCGGCCCTTGGCGCAGCAACGACGACGTCGAGTTCGCCACCGCCGAATGGGTCGGTGGTACAACCACCGCCGCCTCTACGAGTACTGCGGCGACATGCCACCAGCCGACCTCGAAGCCCTCTACTACGATTCACACCAAGCCCTGCAACCAGCAGAGCTCACAACAACATGAGTCTCCGGACACTCCGGGGAGATTCAGGTCACCTGCGTCGATATCAGCCGGTCCCGCAACGCCAAGATGTCGCCGGTCATCGACGACCACGTCGTCACCTCCTCGACCGCACGAACCCTCCCCAGTGGCACGATCCGAATGCAGACCTTCGCGTCGCGTTTCGACAGGTCCAATCCCGCACACCGCGGGTGTAACACCTCCATCGCCGACCCCCTTCCGATCCCGATACGGCAAGGCGGACCGCGGACGGGGCTATCGAAATCAGGAGTCTGACTTGCGTGCTCGTAGCAACAATCCACGGTTCCCGTGGCAGGCCCCGCACCCCACACTGAGCTGCTGGCTCACCGGCACGAAGAAGCGTCCGGGGTCGACCGCGATCCACTCACCAACGATGCACCCCACCCGTCCAAGGTGACCAGAGAGAAGTCTTCCCGACCCACGATGGCCGCCGCACGGCCCCGGCCACTGAGCTGTGTTGGTCTCCTCGAGAGGGCTGGCCTTCTCATGCCCGGCGGTCGGGCAATCCGCTCAAGTAGTTGAGGTCACGCAGCTGGCGCAGGCACCGCGCATTGAGCGGTCATGAAGGTCAACACCTGTGCGCTCAGCAGCGGCCGGCCGCGTGTGAGGCTTCAGGCCGTCGCCTTGCTCGCCCCTCCTTGGATCAGCACCCTTGCGCCAACGAAGACGAGTAGCGCCAGGACCAAGACGACGGTCGTGATCTCCTTCACGGCGAGCTGCTCCGCGAGGAACTCCTTGTTCTCGGTGTCCTTGGCGGCCGACCTCTCACCAACCTCGCGGATGTCGTCGAGCACACGCATGCGCTCATCCGGGGTGAGGTCCTTGTCGAGTTCCGCCTTGAGGATCGCCAGCCGTTCGAGGTGGATCTCGTGTACCTGCGCCTGGCTGCGCTCGTTCGAGTCGAGCGCAGCCTGGAGGGCCTTGGTCGTGTCCTCCAGCGCGGAACGTGCGAACTTCGTGAACTCGGGAAACTGGCTGATGGCCTTCAGGGCCACTTCCTTGTCCATCTCGGGCATCATCGCCAGAAACTGGACGAACTTGTCTTTCGAGAGGTTCCGCCAGGACCCCATGCCGAGTGCCTTCAGGATGTCCGCTTCATTGTTGTACTGCATCATGGTCTCCTTTGGTGCTGGATCGGGAACCGGATTAGCGTCGCCTGTCCCAACTATGCATGCTAAATCTAGTAGGGTCAAGTAGTCCACGACTGTACGTGCTAGATGCTATGCTCCCCGCATGCCCAAGTACTCACCCGAAGCCATGGGGGAGGTCATCAAGGACCTCCGGAAGAAGCGCAAGCTCACGCAGGAGGAGCTTGGGATCCGCGCGGGTTACCAGGGTGGCGCAGGCGTTTCAGTCTCGCGACTCGAAAGCGGCCAGATGGAGGCGAGTGAAGAGCGGTTCGTGGAGATCGCCCGCGCACTTGACGTCACGCGGGAGGAACTTGTGACGCTGGCTGACGCGAGGACCGCTCTGCTCAGGAGTACCTCCGCCGGTGGCATCGTCAGCGTCTCAGATCGGATCGCTCGGATCGAGCGAGTGAAGGAGGCGCGTAGGCAGCTCGTCAAAGAGGTAGAGGCGCTTAACATCGCCAGTGACCGAGCGAGAGATGACTTCCTCCTGCGGTTCCACGAGATCGCCGGGCGTCTGGACGACGCGCCCTCCCCTGATCCGGGGACGCTCGCTACCGACCAACTTCCGCACGCGGACGACGCTGCGGTCGAAGCCGCGCTCCAGATCCAGTTCACTAGATTCGGCGTTGAACAGGCCCTCGCGGGTACCTCGGTCGCCGCGGCTGGAGGCGCGACAAGTGGTGATTCCGCTTTCGAGGCGTTCACTAGCTTGGTGTCTCTGGGATCGTTTCCTCTGGGCTCCCTCCTCTCGAGCCTCCGTATCGGGGCGGCTTTCAAGGCGCTTCAGAAGACAACGGGCATGCGGCCCACCCTGGGTGTAGCCAGCGGGATCGCAGCCGTCGTGGGGATCGCCGCTGGTGCTGCGGTCGGATGGCAAAGGGCGACGGCGCAGCGTAGTAGCAGACAGCAGAAGGAGCTCGCCGAGGCAGAGGCCGAGATTGCACTGACCCAGCCCGGAGTTGACGCGTTGCGGGACCTCGTACCCAAGGCAACCGAGACCCTGGACTACATCGCCGTGCACGCATCCCATGCACTCCGCAGATGGGAAGCCGAGGTGGGAGGAGAGCCACGTGGCTGGGGCTCGCTGAGCCCAAGCGAGCAAAAGCGCTACTACGACTTGGTTGAGGTAGCAGCCGCCCATCTCGCCGTCGTAACCATGAGACTCGAGGACCTGCTGACGACTCGGGACGACGATCTCGAACGGGCCAAGGCGCTGGCAGACGAAGTCCTGGCCCAGTCCCGGGACGTCATCACCTCTCACGTGTGATTGCCGACCGGCGCCCGTGGAACAGGCTATGAGGCGCGCCGAGCGGTGACGACCCTCCCGGCCGTCTGCGAATTGCTGTCCGAGGTCCGGGTGCCACCCTAACCACAGGGAGGAAGTTTGTCGGCCCATGACCAGCACAGAGAGCGGGGACCCTCTCCCGCCCGCCAGGAAGCCTGCGTTGACATGCCACGCGGTGAGGCCTGGCCTGAGTAGGCTGATCGCGTATAGAACGCTGGCCAGACTCGCGCGAGTAACGCCAAAGCACACCAGTGTAGGAGTGTGGTATGAAGGAAGGGAAGATCGACCTCCACGCGCTGGCCGTCCTCGGCCTGGCTGGTTCCGGAAAGTCCTCCGTAGTTGCCCGAATCAGGCGAAATGCAGGAGTCTCCTCCTATACATTTTCCGGAGGGCGGTCTCTGAGGAAACTCTCTGACGCCGGAGACACGGTGGCTGGCTCGCTTGTTTCGACTGGCGCGGCGATGCCCGGCGAACTCTTCGTTAACCTGCTCATGCGTGAACTGCACGCCTTGCCGCAAACGCCCACACATCTCCTTCTGGACGGAAATCCTCGCAGCCTTGAACAGGTCCAGGCCATTCCGGCGCTCGAATTCCGCTCATTTCACTGCATCGTTCTATCAGTACCCATTGACGTCGCAGTCTCGCGTGTTCGAGCTCGGGCGCACTATTCGTCTCGCGTTGATGATGCGCGCGGACTTGCCTCATATCGCGTACGCCAGGATGCAACTCTTCAACCACGCATTGTTCGAGAGGTGGGCACCTTTAGCGATGTAAAGTTCATCGATGGAGATCGGGATCTGGACGCGGTTACTGCGGACGCCCTCGCCTACTTCGACAGCATTCTCAAGAAGTAACGTCGGACCATCGGGCCTGCAGGTTCAACGCGTCGACCGGGTGACGACCACCGCCTATCTCCGCCAGGCCGTGGTGCACGGCCTTACTCGATAATACTCCCGCGCGGACCACGGACTCGCGCAAAACCAATCCTCGGGCCAGCAGGCTGGCCACCAAAGTCGAGTGTGTGCACCCGGCACCATGGTCAAGCGGCTCAGGATGGGGCACGCGACCCAACCATTGACCATTCCCGTTGTGAAGGAAGTAGTCCCCCCGTGGATCGTCACCCATTGTGACAACGACGGCGCTAGCGCCCTGTGCTCTTATCCAAGAAGCCAATTCTGGTGCGTCGGCCGAAGGTAGCTCTGCTATTGTTCGCGCCTCTTGCAGGTTTGGGGTGAGTAGAGTCGCACGCGGCAGGTACTCGCGACAGATCGAATTACGAAGGGAGTCTCCTTTGCCGAGGATTGCGCCCGATGCGGCACCCATTACCGGATCGATGACGCAAGGGACGTCCAGGCGATCGCTGATAGCCGCGATCGCACTTATCACGGAAGGGCTCCACGTTGCACCCACCTTCAGGGCGCTGATTTCAAGATCTGCGTTGATAGCGGCAAATTGCGCTTCGATCATGTCTAGGGGGATGGAATGGCGTTTCGTTATCCCCATCGTGTTTTGGGCAGTGACCCCCACAAGCACTGTTGCCAAGAAGCAACCGACCGATGCGGCGGCTTTGACGTCTGCATGCGTTCCCGCTCCGCCGCTGGAGTCGAAAGTCCCAATCGAGAGGACTACTGGGACCGTCATATTCGACTCCTGAAGTGCAGTGGCCATCTATTCAAGAGGGCGTCGCTATATGCATCCGGAAGCCCATCTAGCATCTGTATGTCGCATCGCTTCTCGTGCGCTATTTGCCTGTAGAGCTCGAGCAACCTCAGAATGTCCTGCCAATAGGAGTCGATTGGCAGGCGTGCGAGTGATTTCGCGTCGAGAGTGGATTCATTCCTTCGTAGCAATTGCTCCCAGCGAAGCACGACTTTGAGTGCGTCGGCCGGGTCTCCATCAGGCATCGGTGGACACGGCTTAGAACTACTATCAGTCCGCGACGAGTCGGAAAGGACGTTCCGCGCCGAGGCGAGGTTCTCTTCGTAAACGTGGTAAGAGCCGGCGAAATGCGTATACGAGCCGACTCCGACGCCAAGTCGCCTAGCCAGCATCTCCTGGATCATCGTGAACGAAAAGACATCGCTCACGACACCGATATAAGCATCGTTGGCGCGCATGTAGGTTATGGCGTGTAGTGAGTCGTCTCGTATCAGGAACTGCAGGGCTAGAGTGCAAGCTACATCCGCGCTGCGGGGCGCACCAGTCTCGGAGCTCTCGTAGATCGACAGAATGGCTCGCTTGGTATCGGGATCATCTTCGAGGGTCGCGAGGACGCGTTCCCATTGGGATGGAAAGGCGCTGCTGGAGCCGAATAGCCGCGGGCCGTAGGCGGTGCCATAGAGGTACTGACCATCTGGGGAGTAGGTCCGCATCCGCGGGGCGTAGTAGGCGATTGCATCAACTTCTCGGGATCCGCTAACGTACCAGAGGAACTCGGCGAAATTGAAAACAACATTGGTTCTTCGCGCGCTGATGCGAATCAGCCTGTCTAGTGGGTTCGCGATACGGAATGAATGTGCGAGAACCTCCTTACTGCGGTGGCCCCGGGGGGCAATGGAGTAGTGCGGGCTATCTATCACCTGGTGCAGGCCGTCTATGAACGCGTCTTGAAGCGAGTTGAAGGTGAACGTGGGCAAGGGCTACACTCCCCTTGGGTCGGCCAGGAGCAGTTCGGCCATGGCAGAGTGCAAACTTTTTTCTTCGACGGATCCACTGAACCCGACGATTGCGACCCTGCCGACCGTTGGCAGACCGTGGATCATGCCGGAGTATTCCTCATGCTCTTCAAGAAGGATGATTAGAGGTATACCCGTGGCCGAAGCCCACCCGATTTCAATATGCGTCCCCGGAGACGGAGGATCACCCGGTAATGCAACCACCAAGTCGGCCGAGGTGATCTGGTCGTAATCTAGCCTGGTGTATTCGTTAGGCTGAAGAAAGGCCGCGCCCCATTGTTCGCGAGTGTGGGCGTTTAGGACGTTCCATGATATGGAATTAAAGAAGTCGATCAACTCTTCGATGGTCGTTCGGAGTTCGCGGTACCGAGGCTCACTCTCTGCGTCCACCAAGGCTTTGAACGGACCTGCAATAAACACCGTGCTCACGCCCGCTCCTCTCGCCGTCAGTGGGCATCATGCTACATGGCCACCACGGTTCGGCTCCTCCGACCGCGTGCCCTGGGACGCCCGGTGCACCAACGGCAGCAGTTCGCCGCGGACCTCCCCTCGCAGGCGCGCGGCGCGCTGGCTTCGCCGATCGTGGGGAGTGTATCCGAGCGCGGGAACGCCCTGGTCGCCTGCCAGTCGTCGGTGATGACCCGGGAGCCGACGTCCACCGAGGCGGTCACGAACGCGTCCAGGCTGTCGGCGGAAGCATCGGGCAGGACCTGCAAGCGACACAGTCCGATCCCGCGAGGCTGCCACGTTGCCTGCCGTGAAGGCCCGCTCCTCCCCGCCGATACGGGGGGCATGGCGACTCGGTCGACGCCCAGGGCGTGGAGGGCGTCGTCAATGGCTTGCTCGCCGTAGCCGCGGTCAGCGGCCACGACTCTGGGTGTCTGCCCGGACCGTTGGATCACGCGCGCAATGCAGGGTGCCAGGCGCGGGGCGTCGGCCGGGTTCCCCGGCAGGACATCGTGATCGAGGATGACGCCATCCTCGTTGTCGCACACCTGGGCTTTGTGGCCGAACTCGACCGGTTTCCCGAGGCGGCCCTTCGCGATGTGGCGGGCATCGGGATCATGGAGACTGACCAGACGGGTGGCCCCCGCCGGGGTCACCCCCGCAACCCGCAGGCGGGTCTGGTCAGCGATCTTCCTGGTGACCTCCAATGAGTCGTCATGTCGTTGACGGCCCGGGCGAGGCGGCCCCGCCGCCGGCCCGCGACCGCATCCTTCTGTCCGGCGGCAGCCAGCCCGGCTGCCCTTTTCCTCGTGACCCGCAGCGCTCGTTTCGCGTTGGTGAGCAGTCGTTGCGCTTCACGGGCGGCTGTCTGGGCGAGGTCGGCCAGTTCGGCGTTCTTCCGGCGCACCACAGCCAGCATCTCCTCGCGGCCCTCGGCGCTGTGGCTGCGGAGCTTCGCGTTCAGATCGTGAGCCCGCCGCCCGGCGGCCCGGGACCGGTCACGCAGCTTGGTGCGGACCGCGCCGCCAGCGGCCTGGACTCTCCTGCCGGTCGCGGCGATCCTGCGGACCGCCCTGGCCAGCGGGCCCGAGTCGGTCGGGTAGGCCACGTTCGATGGCACCACGGTGGTGTCGACCCGCACCCGCGCGCAGCGCAGCACCTTCGCCTCGGCGGCCTTCGCCAGCAGGGTGTCGTTGAGGCCGTCGACGGCGGCGGATCCGCATCGGGTGGTCAGTTTCATCAACGTGGTCGGATGAGGCACGGGCTGGTCCAGCCCGAGCCGGCAGAACTGTCGCCACGTGATCGAGTCGGACACCTCCCGGCACAGCGATTCGAACCCGAGCTGGTAGCGGAACTTCGACAAACATCAACCGCAGATAGGTTTCCATCGGTGTCGACGGGCGCCCGATTCGCGGGTCGAAGAACGCTATGAACGGGTGAAGAACCTCGGATCATCGAGCAGAGCATCGACCCGAGCCAACTCCACCGGCAACCTGCGCAGTTCCTCGGGGAGCGTCGACTCCCACAACGTTGGTTGATGCGCAACAGTGCGCAACACGGCCGACTCCAGCCTCTCAAAACGAATGAGCTGGAACCATTACCCGTTGTCACACCAGTATTCAAGGGGTGACACGCCCCGACTTCTTCAGGTCGAAGTAGCTAGTGACCTTTGTGTCAGGTGGACCCTGATGCGTGCACGTCTCTCTCGGGCGGCGCTGGCCACGAGCAGCCGCCGTGGCGTCCGAGCACCACCCGCCTGGGACTGTCCACCAGACATTCCAGGTCTCCGTTATGCGGCGTGGATGGCCCGGCGGTCACCACGCCTGACAGGAGGCTCCAGCAAGGAAATGACCAGACCTACCCAGACCCGGACGTCGACACGTACGACTCGCAGCCGACGCGGTTGAATCAAGATTGGCGCGCTATCGTTGACCGCCATGTCCGGGCCGGGCAGGCCGAAGTCAGCCGCGTCGCCAAACTCGAGCAGGCCCAAGCCCTCAACGCCGTAGGAAAACTCGCCGAGGCAGAGGTTCCCCTTCCGTTCGCGACGCCGCCCGGTGCCGCGCTGGCCTCCTGAGCGACTGGCCAAGTCATGGCAGCGGTCTATCACGACTACGGCCCAGACCGAGTCGGCTTCTTCTTCGGGCTGACCGGCCCCCGGGTGGCCGCCCTGACCCTCGCCGTCATCCCTGTGTTCGTGGCGGCCGCCAACCAGCAGCGCTGGGCCTTGGCTGCCGAGTTGGCCGCCCTCGCTGCCGTGGCGACGGCGCTCGTCGTCGTCCCCGTCCGCGGACGATCGGCGACCGGGTGGCTGCTCGCGTCCCTGAGCTTCACCGTCGGGAGGGCATTCGGGTGGACGTCATGGCGCAGCAAGGCTGCCACGGGAAAGGCCGAAGCCCTTGAGGACGCCGACCTGCCCGGTGTGATGACCGGCATCGAGGTCCACGACGGCGCCCCGAAGGGTCCGGCGCAGACTCGGCACGCCGTCATCCAAGACCACGGTCTGCGAACGTGGGCGATGACCGCCGCGATGCGGCACCCCGGGGAATGTCAGGTAGTTTCCCGCCGACGACGAAGCTCCAGCCGGCGTCCTCGACGTCTTTCAGGTTCGCTTCGCTCATCATCCCGGCGTCGGCGACGACGGTGACCCCGGCGATGCCGTGGGCCTGGACGAAGGCTCTCGGATGATCGGGATCATGGTGCGGGTCTCGGCGGTGTTGCCCTCGAACGCATCAACCATCAACGGCGCCCCCGACGCGTCGGTGAGCAGCCCGACGGTGATTTGCGGCTCCAGGCGTCGTTCTTTTGGAGAAGCCAGGCTCACGGAACCCGTCACCGGTGTCGGTCTCGAACCGCAACGTGGTGACGTCGTAGAGCAACAACGCTGAGGGGCCGAGCTCCGCGCGGGCCGCGCAGGCACCTGACAAGCCATGACGGAACTCATCGCTCGCCTAGCCGGGCAGGCGACGCTTCAACGTCGGATACGACACCGGTGCCACACCAGCTTCTTCCAGGACCCTGGCGGCGTCCTGCTTGGAGGTCGGTTCGATGATCCTGGCCGTGACCAGCTGCTCGAACACCTCATCGGCACCGGCAACCGTGTCGAAGCCGAGCTGTCGGTAGACGGCGCCGATCGCGTCCAGCAGGCGACCCATCCGGGTCCCCAGGATCTCCACCGAGGACTGGTCGCCGACCGGCAAACCCAGATCGAGTTCGTCCTGACCGGCGTGGATCCGTTGCCGGGCGACCGCAGTCAACAGCTCCAGCTCGGCCTCGTCATGAGCGGAGCCGATGTGCTCAACCTCGGCATGACCCCGCTTCTTCGACCAAATGATCTGAACAGCCTTGGCACCCGAAGCGGTCGGCACCTTCCGCACGTACGGAGACACACCCGAACCATCCCACAGCCACCCGATTAGTTAGTATGCAAATTCCCGCCACCGTTGCGGCGAACCCCGTAGCCAGAAGCCGTATCAGCCCCGCCAGGCGTCAACGGTGAGCCAACTCAGGTTTCACTCGCAGCCGGACGGGCTGAATAGTCATCGCGCACACAGGAACCGGAGCCTACAGGCGCCAACCCTTCTGGCCCTGTTGGCCAAGTCTTGGCCTGGGTCAGGTCAGAACTCTCGCGCGTGCTCGTGGGCTGCACATCGCTCAACGCCCATTCGGATTTGTGAACATGTCAAGGCAGCGTATAGCGACGCTCGCTTCCCGCTCGTGCACGATGTCGCTCCGTGTGCACCAATTCCGAGAACGAAGTAGAGTCTACATAGTCGAAGTAGTCCCAGACATTGTCACGAATCAGACTATTCACTCCCACGTACGTGGGAGTAAGCCTTCCCAAGCTCATCGCAGCCAATACAGCTGTCGAAAGACTGTGTCTTAGGTTCAGAACCATCAGACGCTCACGCAACGCCTCATTACCGGTGGATAGGAACCGCCTATGAATCGCAGTCATCGACGTATTCTTGAGTTCTGGTTGTTCGACGCCGACACCGAGCTCGGCGGCGACATCAACTAGGCGGCGACTCTTAATATCAAGGAGATGGTCGAGGTCGTATCGCGTATCGATAACTCTACCCTCCGAGCGTCGCTCACGCCAGCATTCGTACAGGGTGGATACATTCGGGAGACTGACGGGTGAAGCATTGATAACGCACGAAAGGTCGCTAGAGAGCTGGTGTCCAGCCATTAGTATGCCCGATTCAAGGAATCCAAGGAGGTCTCGATCAAGAGACTCCAGAAGGTTAATCTCATCAGCAGCAGTCGAGACATACACGGACTTGAATCCAAAAGAGCGTGGGTGGATGTCGACGGGAGTAGGATCGATTGGAAGCTCTATTAGACTAATGGAGTAGTTGAACGGACGAGAGCCGTTCTTGATCCTGTAGTTCTTCGTCCACTCCACGTCAAGAGAGGCGATAAGCTCATGATTTCCTTGAAAGAACCTCCCCTCGGAGGTGAAGATGCTATCGCTCCACTGCATGTTGCTTTCTACGCGCACTGATGACTCCCGCCCCACTATCGCTCACCGAGATGCTCTTGCCAAGATACTTCTTCAAATGATTGAGCTTGAAGGGGTACTTCTCCCAGATGTCTTGGATCGATTCACTCCGAAGGTTCCCGAGGTACATGGTCTTGTCGGTTGTTCCACCTTGGTTTCCACGATCGGTGTATCCGCCATAAACCGGCCAAGCCCAAGCGGTCGAATCCGGGTAGATCAATATCGAATAGCCTTCCGTGTCGGGAGTCCAGGTCGTCATCCGCAGCTGCGGTCTCCAGCCGTTCTTGCTGCGCTCAGCGTCAAGGCGAGCAAATAGCTGAGCAGACTCCTCAAGCGAGAGAAACTCGCTGTCTGGCAGATTGGCGCCATTCCCTTTTCTAATGGGGTGGATAAGCTTGATCTTTCCTGCCTGAAGAACATCCCCGATCTGGATCAGGTAAGGAAGATCTTCCAGGAGGCTCCTCAGAACGACTGACGATAACGACACTTCGAGCCCCGCCTCGCGGAAGGCGAATATGCCTGCCATGATAGCGTCGTAGTCTCCACGCACCTTGTTCGTCGCATTCCGTGGCCCTTCGAGTCCTACGTTCATGAAGGAGACCTTGCCGGCTAACTTCGGCGCGAGCTTCACTCCGCGGGTCGCGTTCGTCGGAATTCCGACAATATAGTCACTAAACATGTCGACTATATCGACAATGTCCCGACGGATCAAAGGCTCGCCCCCGCTCAAGAAGACTCGGGAGACTCCGTGGAGATTGTCGTGGACCGTTTGGATCTCGCCCAGCGCCGGATCGCGAAGCTGGTCAATTTCACTACAGAAGTTGCAGTCAAAGTTGCAGCGTCGAGTCACCTGGTAGATCACGGAGAGCGGAGCCCGAAAGTTGGTGAGCTGGTTCGCTAAAGCCTCATCGCTGAGACTGGAGGTGAAGTAGTGGCCGTGCTTGGCATAGCCCACATCTGAACTAACGGATTGAATCTCACTTGCCTTGGCACGGGGGATTCCGATAGGTACCGTCACTTCAATGATCCTTCAATTAGTTGGGTTATGCGAGGCAGGGCATGAGCCACACGCTCGTGTGTGGACAGACCGGTTGGCATCCGTTGCAGTCGTGCGGGCCAACGACTGTAGGCGCTATCCAGTGCTAGGTCCATTTGGTCTTGAGTATGAAGAACGAGCCTACGCATTTCGTCACCCTGGCCATGTTGAGAGAACTTGTCGCGAAGAAGGATCGTCAAGTCAACGTATTCATGCCATTGACTCGCCATGGCTTCCATTGAGTTCAGGAGCTTCGCGTCTTCAGCGCTGTGCGCCACGGAGAGCACCCGCGAATATATCACCACATTTAATGGGCAGCGATCTGCCAGAATTACATCGCAGGTGCGGGTTGCTCGCGCCACCTGCCGGAGGTGCGCCGCGAAGAGATCAACTTCCAGTGGCATGTCGAAGGTTCCGTTGCCGTATCGAACAACATCGTCGACCAGCGGACTCGAGCGTGCAGGCTCGGGGAGCAGGCCAACGTGATGTCCATGCTCCTTTAGTGCAGACGCTAGGCCGTATAAGAACGTCGTCTTGCCCGACGCTTGAGTGCCATCGGCAACAATCAGTAGACAGCCCCGGATCATCGCCCCCCCCTTACTGAACTCGAGGCTAGCGTAAGGTGGGGAGTCTCGCATCGAATCTGTGGCGTCGGTGAACTGACGTGGGTTGTTGGTTTCCTCAGACCTGACTTGGGCCGAACTGCTGACCTGCCCGACCTGTGGCGACTGCGGGTGCTGCTCGCCGACGTCCGGGGAGAGCTGTCCGCGGCAAAGCATCGGGGCTAGCCCCATGTGGCAGTCCGTTCGGCGCGAACTCGCCAACCTCGAGTGGGACGCCCACCCGTCCCTCACCGAGGACCTGATGGGCGACTGGACGCGGACGGTATCCGGTCCCTGACCATCTGCCGAGGGCTCGGCCCTATCTCCAGCGCCGACCCACTTGCGCTGCTGGCCAACGCCACGAACGGCGCAGCGCGAACCGTGGGGGTGGAGCTTGTCCCGGCGCCGTCGCTCCGCGCCGTGGGCGCAGCCCTAGCACGTCACGGCCGAGCTCTCGGCCAGACCGTCGGCGGCGAGGATCGGCCGACTCGCCCTGGAGTACCTGGCCAACCCACGATTGCTGCGTCCCGTCGTACAGACAGAAGCAGCGGCACCCGCGTCTCCTGTGGAGCGAACGCCTGCACCCGCCACGGTCGCCTCCCGGGCGCAGATCGAACCGTCAGTACCGAGGCTCACACCTGGAACCATCCTGGATGGTCCCTCCATTCTTGCGCTGTGTCGGGCTCGCGACCTGGGCGTGACTGCAGCGAGCGGCGATCCTGCGAACCCGGCCGAGATGACCCTCTTCGAATCCGTGTGGGCGCCATGCTCTCGCCTGTCCAGTTCCGCTCGCTAACGTTTTAGTCGTGACTATCAAACTCCCAGCACCGAGAATGGGAGATCGGACCAGACCTTGGGTCCGGTGGCTTCGGGCGGGTCCGCGAGGCACGCTCTGCCGATGTCCCCAACGCGGTCGCCAAGTTCGTGCCAGTCGACCCGGGCGCCGACCGTGAACTACTCATCCTCGATCCGCCGAGGTGGTAGGCGTGCCTGGATGGCGAATGCTCCTGTGACAAGGAAGAATGGTGTTTGCGAAGACGCCATTCCCGCCTTGGACAGGAGCACTCGTAGTGCGAGTCTGCCACACCCTTGAACCGGTATTCGACGACCCGAACCTGATCGCTTTCGGTGGGCTGCCGGCGGTGATGACGCTGGCCGAACATGCCGGCCTGCACGATCTGGTCGACGACCGCGTCACGGTGCCGGGCACTGCTGGGGCGAACGCGTCGGTCAAGGTGTCGGCGATCATCGCGGGCATGATCGCCGGCGCGGACTCGTTCAGCGATCTGGATGTGCTCCGCCACGGCGGGATGGGTCGGGTGTTCAACGGCCAGCGGGCAGCAACCACGCTGGGCACCCATCTACGCGCCTACGCGTTTGGGCACGTCAGGCAGTTGGACGCGGTCGCTGCCCGCTTGCTGGTGAGGTTGGCGCGAGTGTCGCCGATCCTCGCCGGCGCCGAGGAACTCGTCTACGTCGATGTCGACGACACGATCCGGGAAACCCACGGCTACCGCAAACAGGGCGCCGCCTACGGCTACAGCCGGGTGAAGGGGTTGAACGCCCAGTTGGCGATCGTGTCGACCCCGCTGGCTGCGCCGGTGATCGCCGCCACCCGGTTGCGGAAGGGCAACATCGATTCGGGGCACGGCGCCGCCCGGCTGATCGGTGACACCCTCGCCACCCTCCGCAAGGCCGTACCGACCACTCCTGGCTTGGTGATCGTGCGTGCTGACAGTGCCTACTTCCGCCACGACATGATCGCCGCCGCGACTACGGGTGGCGCCAGGTTCTCGGTCACCGCCCGGATGAACAAGGCCGTGGTCAGGGCGATCGCCGGCATCGAGGAGGCATCGTGGACGATGATTCGGTACCGCGACGCGATCTACGACGGGGTCGAGCAACGGTGGATCTCGGAGGCTGAGGTGGCCGAGGTGCCGTTCACCGCGTTCACCTCCCACCGTCAGGCTCACCACGTCACCGCCCGCCTGATCGTCCGCCGCGTGAAACGCCTCAACCCGCACACCGCGAAGACCCAGGGTGAACTGCTGCCCGGCTACCGCTACCACCCGATCTTCACGAACACGACCCTGGCGATGGTCCAGGCCGAGGCGGCGCACCGCGACCACGCGATCATCGAAGCCGTCATCGCCGACCTCAAGGACGGGCCGCTTGCCCACGCACCATCGGGGAAGTTCACCGCGAACGCCGCCTGGCTCGCCCTCGCCTCCATCGCGTTCAACCTGACCCGGGCCGCTGCCCGCCTCGCGTCGGCCACCCTGGGCAGGGCCCGCACCGCGACCGTGCGCCGCACCCTCATCCAGGTCGCTGGCAGGATCGCGAACCAGGCCCGCCGGTGGCGGCTCCACCTCCCCGCCCACTGGCCCTGGCAGGACGAACTCGACACCCTCTACACCGCCGCCCTCGGCCCACCCGCCCTCACCGCGAGTTGACCAACCGCCCCTACGGGCACGACCAGGAACCTGCAGTGGAAAGGCCGGGCACACCGGCGGACAACCCACACCCACCCCCGACACCGCTGTCCGGCAGCCTCCCAAGAATGCCGAAACCGTCACCTACGAATGCGCTTCGGCGGATCGAGGCTCATCGGAGACGCACTGTGCGCTGCCGGCCTCTCCCGCGTCGTTCCCATTCTGGATAGCGGTCGGGTGGCGGATGAGTACGTGTTGATCATGCCGAGGGCCGCGTACTCGCTTCGCGCGCATATTCATGCAACCGGTGGCCAACTGGACTTGGACGACGTGATCCGGATCCTCTCCGATGTCGCGCAAGCACTTGTAGAACTCGAACTGGCCGATATCGTGCACAGGGACCTCAAGCCGGACAACGTTCTGAATCTGGACGGCACATGGAAGCTCTGCGACTTCGGGATCGCGCGATACCCACGCGACTCGTCAACGGACTGAGCGAGTTCACGTCCACGGACGCCGGGGTCCGCCACTGGGCCATGTACAGGCCCGCGACGTCGCGACCCGCCGTCATGGGTGAACGCTCGCCACCCTGTCGGTACCAACCTGACAATTAGCGTCTTCCATCCTGGGTGATGGCGAAGGGGCGCCTCACGCCATCGGGCGTCGCCTCGTCCACGGGTGCAGCCCTGCGGGCAAGGTCGGGTGAGGAAAGCAGGGCTTCTTGGGTTCGCTGTTGTCCACCGCCGTCCGTCGGCAGCCGTTATGCGGTTTGTCGGGCCGATGACGGGGGGGTGGCGATGCAGGGCGAGATCCGCCGGGGCGACTTCGGGTTTGACACCGACCGCGTCCAAGTCAGGGACGGGGCGGGGCAAGTCTTCCCGCACCGTCCACTGCTCAACCTCCGGCGTGGGAGCGGGGCTGCCGCGACCATCGTCGAGGTCGACCAGGACGGGATGGCCGCGCATGACTTCCCCGCAGGGGCTGCGGCCGGCGGTGAGGTTGAGCGCCCTCTCGCGGACGCTCTCCTCATTGCCGAGGACCTCCTTCTGCAGGCCAGGAGGTTGGCGGACTCCGGCGCACCCCAGGAGGCAGTTGAGGAGATCCTCGTGTACGTGGCCGCCGTGCGGGAAGGCCGCAGCTGATGGCCGGGTACCTGAAGCCCGTCAGCGAGTCGGAGCGGGCCGCCGCAGCGGAAGCCCGGCAGGCGACGCTCGACAAGCTCCACACGCAATTGAGCGACGGCATCCTCGCCCTCAACGAACCGCAGGCCTGGAAGGCATGGCTGAAGTTCTCCAGCCAGTTCCATCGCTACTCGTTCGGGAACTCGCTGCTGATCATGCTCCAGGACCCACACGCGACCCAAGTCGCCGGCTACCAAGCGTTCAAGGCGATGGGCCGCCAAGTACGCCGAGGAGAGACCGGAATCAAGGTCCTCGCTCCGATCACCCGCCGCGAACCCCGCCTCGACGACGCTGGCCAACCTATGCGCGACGACCAGGGCCGCGCCGCGCTCCGGCCACACGTCGTCGGCGCGAAGCCCGTCACGGTGTTCGACATCCGGCAGACGGACGGTCCTCCGCTGCCCGACCCCAAGATCGGTGAGGCCGCGCTCTTGACCGGACAAGCGCCACCAGGGTTGTGGGAACAGCTGCAGGACCTCCTCGCCGAGCGAGGATTCGACGTGCGTCGCGGCGCGGACCTGGGTGGAGCTAACGGCTATACCGACTTCGGCCAGCGGCTCGTGATGGTCCGGGATGACGTCGACGACGCCCAAGCCGTCAAGACCCTCGCGCACGAAGCGGGCCACGTACTCCTCCATCAAGAGGAGCGCAACCGTGACTGTCGCGGGATCCTCGAGGTGGAGGCCGAGTCGGTCGCATACATGGTCACCAACGCCCACGGCCTCGACTCGAGCCAGTACACGTTCAACTACGTCGCCGGCTGGGCCCTCAATGCCGTGACTGAGCAACACGACCTTGCCGTCATCCTCCGGAGCACCGGCCAGCGCGTCATTGGCGCCGCCGACCTCATCCTCCAGGCAACGCAGCCTGGTCCAACCATCATCGACACAGCGCTGGATGCTCTCGTGGGTGACGTCCGAGTCGAGACCGACCCAACGCGTTGGGAGACGGTCCCCGTCGTCAAGGCCATCGCCCAGGAACCGCCGCCTGTCGGCTCGCCGGTGCTCCTCCCCACAGTGGCCCGGTGACCATGAAGACCGTGATCGGCAGGCTCGCTGCGACAAGTCACTACGGCAGTCTTCTGTTGTCGACGGCGCGCCCTGTCGGCGACCTCAACAAAGATAGAGCCCTCGCGGCATTCCTGCTGTACGAGCAGGTTCGCACTAGAAGGGCGCAGCGTCGGACTGGTGACCCCCGAGAGCCGGCAGCCGGGCGCACCTTCGTCTCGTGCCTCCGCCGTCACCATCTGCTGCCGGACGCCTATGCTGTAGAGCAGCCTTGGACGCGAGTTCCGCGCGGATCTCGGGTTCGAAGCGATTCCCCACGCATTCCCCACGACAAGGTGACGAAGTGGCCATCAACCCACATAAGACCTTGTCAGGGGGTCATTATCGGCTGACAGAAGAGAGGTTCAACTCCTCTCTCGCGCACAAAAACAGCCTCTGACAAGGGCAAATAGGACGAAAAGGCGGGAGGCGAAAACCTCTCGCCTTTCTTGTGTCCCGGGCGATGTCGAGGCTGTTGACAACGGGGAATGCTTCGCTGACGCGGCCGGCGCTGCCTTTGGTGACGGGTTCATTCCCCACATGGGAGGCGTGTTCCCCACGGATTCCCCACGGTGGTCACCGGCAACGTCGTCCTCATGGACTGGGACGCGACCGTGTCCTGGTGTACGGCCGCCCGGGACGGGACGGTGAACTGCGCACCTGCTGCGCGCGTTAGTTCAGGATGGCCGCGCCTGTGCTCCGTGGCGTGTCGGGACGGAGGTGTTGAGGGGACGGGTGTTGGAGGTAGCCATGGATGGCGAGGAGGCTGGCCACGACGACGAGGGAGACCATCACCATGGCCGGTGTGGTGTTGCTGGCGCCGGCGATCAGCATCAACACCATGGCCGCGATGATGCTGGATCCCATCAAGGCTGAGAACACCAGCCATGGCGCTAACCAGAACAGGCCGTGTTCGCGGCGTTGCAGGGCGGCGACGCCGGCGAGGATGAAGCCGGGCAACACGATCGCCAGGTCGATCACATGGATCGGGTTCACCCACAGGCCGGCTTCGGTGAGGCTTGCCGGTACCGTCCCTGTGAGGAGGGCGGGAACGAGTTCGCTCAGCCACAGGCCGGCGAACAACACGCCGATGCCGATGATCACCCACGCTGCCATCGTCAGCGGGCGGCCGCTGGGGTAGGGGCAGTCCTTGCCACGCACGGGCTTGGCGTGGAAGATGACGGCCCACGCGGCGAGGCCCAACACGGTGACGTAGACGCCGAACAGGTAGTTGAGGTGGACCGCCATCGCGTACACGACGAATGCGTAGATCAGGTACAGCAGGGTCCCAAGCCAGACCAGTCCAGCGCGCCGTGATCCCTTGTGGTAGCCGAGGGTGGCGGTGAGGAGAACGACGACCGCGAGCAGGTTTCCGACGTCTTGACCCTTGGCCTGGAGGGCCCAGTTCTGTGTCTCGTGTGCGTAGACGCGTGGGTCAGTAAGTCCGGCGACACTGGAGACGATGACGAGTAGGGAAATGATCCCGGACCAGACCAGAACCGAACGGGGCTGGGGGAGTGTCATGGCACTCACAGTACGGGCTCCGAACACGTGCCCTCGCCGCCGCTACGGCGAGAGACTCCCAAGCAGGAAGGGTGGGGCCGCCAGCAACCGCCCCCGGAGGACCGGCAGCTTCGAGCAAACACCCGGGCAGGTGGTCGGCGATACACATCGAGGGCTTTTCGGCGATCGTGCCGGGCGGCTGATACGGCGGCGTTAGAATGAATGAGTGACCTACAAGGTTGTGGTTGTCACACGGTTGGGTGGACCGGATGTCCTGCGTATTGTCGCCCTCTACGAAAGAGGACAGATCGTCGGCAACATCGTCCTGCTCTCGGAGGCATGAAATGAACAGACCCACACAGTCCCGCGAAATCACTTCGTCGTCTCCTCGTCGGCGCTCCCCGGCTGGTGTCGGCCGCAGGATGAAGCCCGGCGCGTCTGCTGGTCCCGACCTTTCGTGGCAGCCGTTGTATCGGATCGGCGGCTACGCGGCGTTGGTGTTCGTGGTGCTGGTGCTGGTGCCGGTCGCGCTCGTGTTCGCCGCGCCGCTCCCACCCACCCAGGGGCGGGCTGTGTTGGAGTACATCGCCGCCAACAGGGCGGTCTACCTGGTCGAGCTGGTCAGTTTCGTCGGGTTGGCGGTGCCGGCCCTTCTCGTGTTCGGCGCCCTGGCGGTCGCCCTGTCCCGGGTCAACAAGGCCTTGGCCGCGGTCGGGGGCCTGTTCGGCATCGTGTCGGAGACGATCGCGCTGGCTCTGGGCAGCAGCCCCCAGTCGCTGCACGGCGGGCTGGTCGTGCTCGCCGACTCCTACGCGGTGGCCGGCACGGACGCCGAACGTGCCGGCCTGATCGCTGCGGCGGAGGCGCTGATCGCCGCCACGAACGCCGTCTCGTGGGGGGGAATCCTGACCGCGGCCGGCATCCTGGTGTTGTCGCTGGTGATGTGGCAGGGCTTGTTCGGCCGGGCGCTGGCGGTGGTCGGCCTGTTCGCGGGGGTGCTCGGCGTGGTCAGCGAGGCCCTCCGCCCGTTGATCGGCCCCGCCTACCTGGTCTACGGCCTGCTGCTGCCGCTGTGGTTCGCCTGGGTCGGCTGGAAGCTCCTCAAGATCGGGGCGGCCAACCGTGCTCCCGCCCCGTGAGGCGGAGCGGCTCAGTGCCGCTGACGCCTCGAACGTGGTGATGGACGCCGACGACCAGGTCAACGTGTTCCTGATGGCCGGCATCCTCGGCGTGGGTGGGTTCGTGACCACCGACGGCGCCCCAGATCGCGGCGCGCTGCGTGGCGTCATCGCAGCCCGGATCGGCGACCACGCGTCCACAGGGCTGGCCCGCTTTACCCAACGCGTCCGCGTCCACGGGCGGACCCTGACCTGGCAGCCCTGCCTGCCCGACCTGAGCTGGCATGTCCGCCGCGTCGACCCCGTCGACGGGGTGGACGGGCTCGCCGACCTGTGCGCCAGCCTGATGACGGTGCCGATGCCCCTGGACCGGCCCTTGAGGGAGCTGCTCATCGTGTCCGGCGCCAGCCCCGACGGGCCCGGGATCGTGCTGCGCGTGCACGACGCCGTGGCCGACGGGGTCGCCGCAGTCCGGCTGCTGCAGCGGCTCTTCGGCAGCACCACCACCCCACCCACTACCACCCCGACACCACGTGCCGCGATCCCGCCGGCCCCCCGCCGGCGTTGGCGCACCAGCGCCGCCAGCATCACCCGGGTGAGCGCGGTGTTCCGGGCGACGGTCGCGCCGACTGTGTTGCTCGGACCCATCAGCTCACGCCGTGGGGTGGCCTTCGCCGAGGTCGACCTCGCAGCCCTCGCCCGCGCGGCGAAGACCCAGGGCCCACCGTCAACGATGCGCTGCTCGCCGCGGTAACGGTCGCCGTCGAGGCAGCCCTCGGCGCCGACTACCAGGAGGTACCACCGGTACTGCCCGCCAGCGTCCCGGTCGCCCTCCCCGGACGCTGGACCTCCGGCAACGCCGTGGGCGTCATGCTCGTCCCCCTCCCCACCGGTGTACCGGACGCCGGAGTCCGGCTCGCCCGGATCGCCGGAACCACCCGAGCGGCCAAATCCGAGGCCCGCGCCCAGGGCACGTTTGAACTGACCCGCACCCGTTGGGGTTCCCGGCTGTTCGCGAGGCTGGCACGACGCCAACGCTTCATCGCCTTGTTCGTCACCAATGTCCGCGGCCCCGACCAGCGACTCCACGTGGCCGGCGCACCCCTGGAACGCGTATGGCCCGTCGCGCCGATCCAGGGCAACGTCCGCCTCGGCGTCGCCGCCCTCTCCTACGCCGGCCGACTCGGTGTCTGCATCCACACCGACGCGGACGCCATCCGAGCACGCGTCGCAGGCCGGGCCCTCGACCAAGAACTCCACCGCATGACCACCAGCTAGGACCCTGTCCCGGACGAGGCGACCGCGATGTGCGCCCAGGTAGGCGCCCTAGGGACCCATCCGCCACGCGGTCGCCGGGGACTCTCGCAGGATCGGTGTTCCTGCGAGAGACGGCGGCGGTGGCTGGTGACTGTGCCTCGAGGGGGTGTGGATTGAACGCGAAGATCCCCGCGGCGTGACTATGCTGGGGGTCAGTCCTGGACGCGAGATCCGCGCGGGTCTCGGGTGCAGTGCTATTCCCCACGCATTCCCCACGGCAAGGTGACGATATGGCGACGGCCCATCAAAATACCTTGTCAGGGGGCCATTATCGACTGATAGAAGAGAGCTTCAACTCCTCTCTCGCGCACAAAAAGCGCCTCTGACTAGGGGTTATACAGTGAAAAGGCGGGAGGCGAAAACCTCTCGCCTTTCCTATGTCCCGGTGTTGTGACGAGTAGTTGACAAGGGAGAACACGTCGTGGCGTGACCGGCGGACTCCGTCGTGGTCGCTTCGTTCACCACGCCTGGGGGCGAGTTCACCACGCTTTCCCCACGCGTTCCCCAGCGGAGACCACTACGCCAAAACGCCGTCCCCGCGCCGGGATCCGCAACGCCCTCCAGCAACTCCGCACCGCTGGCGTCACCGTCCCTTCACCGCAGGGTGGGGCAGTGCGGACAGCTGTGGACACGGGGCCGTGACTGGGTGGTGCGGTCTTCCAGAAGCGCCTGCGCCTCGTCGGATCATGCGGCCATGACTGGTCCGGACACCGCCGCCGTGTATCGCGCTGACTTTGAGGTGCAGGCGGCCGCCTTCGTCGACGAGCACCGCCAGATGCTGCTCGCGTCCCTGGACGGGCTCACCGAGGAGGAGGCCCGGGCCAGGCTGGTGCCTTCCAAGACGACGCTCCTCGGACTCGTCAAGCATGCGGTGTTTGTGGAGCGCGTGTGGTTCGGGGAGGCGGTCACGGGGCAGTCGCGCGCCGAGTTGGGGATTGCGGCGTCGCCGGACGACTCTTTCGATCTGGCGGCGGAGGACACCATCGAATCCGTCCGGGCCAGCTACCGCGACGCCATCGCCTTGTCGCGCACTGCGTCGGCTGGGCTGTCCGGGGATGTCGTCTTTTCGGGGAACCGGCGGGGCAGTCTCACGCTTCGCTGGATCCTCCTCCACGTCTTGCGTGAGCTGGCCCAGCATTGCGGACACGCGGACATCCTGCGCGAGCAGCTGCTGGCCCGCCGCAACCAGTGAGGCCCGGCTGCCGGGCTTTCGGGCCTCACTGGTCGAGCGCTCAGGTGCCCGCCCCGCGGGCCCGACGCCAGACGGCGTCCGGGACGAGTTGGTCGAAGGTGTCGATGATGTGGTCGGGACGCTGCTCGGGCGGGGCGGCGTCCGCTTCTTCGCGCGTGCTGTCGCCGGTCAGCACCAGGACGGACGCCATCCCGGCCCATCGCCACGTCCGTGGCCAGGCGGTCTCCCACCATGAGGACGTCGGCGGGCTCGACTCCCAAGCCGGCCACCGCCTCTGCGACCATGATCCCCCCCGGTTTGCCCAGGTTCACTGAGCAGCGGACGCCGGTGCACGCCTCGATGGCGGCGGTGATCGCGGCGCAGTCCGGCTCGCCGCGTCCGCCGGGGAAGGGGCAGTAGCGGTCGGGGTTGGTCTGTACGAGGATGGCCCTCCTGTGGAACCAGAGCGCGTCGAAGGCGATCTGCAGCTTGCGGTAGTCGAACGTGCGGTCGTAGGAGGCCAGCACGATGTCGATCTCGGCCGGGTGCTCGCTGAGCTGCACCCCCGCGGCGCGCAGCGCCCGGATCAGCGGCTCCTCCGCGATGGGGAACACCACGGCGTCCGGGTGGTGGTGCCGCAGCCAGCCCACGGTCGAAACCACGGTGTTGGCGATGTCGGAAACCGGCGTCGGGAGCCCGAGCCGGGCGAGCTTCGCGGCGTACTGCTCCGGGTCCTTGGTGGGGTTGTTCGACAGGAACCGGACGGGAGCCCCCAGCTCGCGCAGCACCCTCAGCGTGTCGGCGACTCCGGGCAGGACCTCGTCGCCGAGGTAGATGGTGCCGTCCATGTCGAACACGTAGGCGGAGTACAGGCGCTCCGGACGCGTCATGTCCACAGCCCGCCGGGCGCGAAGACCTCATCGACGAGTTCGTCGAACCAGCCGATCTCCCTGGTCACGTCGAGGACGGTGTACCTCGACCGGTAATACATCGCGCGTGGGAACGTGTCCTTGAGTTGGGCCAGCGTGAGGCCGATGTGCTCAGGGTGCGTCGGCGTCCCCGCCGCGGCCAGGCGCGGGCGCAGCGACGGCCACGAATCGACCAGCGTCTGCACGCGCGTCCGCAGGCCGTCGGCGTCCACGTACTTCTCCCGGGTCTCCCGGACTCCCTTCTCCGCGAGCGCTCCGGTCAGCTTGGAGCGGATGTCCGCCTCGAGCGCATCCCACGACGGCCACGCGGCCACCACCCGGTCGACGTCGACGCCAGCGAGGTCGCGCTGCATGAACTTCTCGTAGAACGCGGTCATCGCCAGCGTTCCGATGGCCTAAAGGGGGGTATGGGCCAGGCTGCTGGTTGAAACCACCACGCACGCCGAACAACTCGACATGGTCCGCGAAGGCATCGACGGGCACCAGCACCTCGTCGTCTCGTGAGCCGCGACCTTCGAGCCAATCGCGGGATGTGCGTACCTTTCGTGAGTCAGGCGGCGTGCAGAGTGAATCGCAGCCCCAGTGCGTTGGTCACCTTCAGGACGGTCGACCAGGTCGGGTTGCCCTGATCGGACAGCGCCTTGTACAGGCCGTCGCGGCTCATGCCGACGCGGCGAGCGAGTTCGCTCATGTTCTGGGAGCGAGCGATGACACCAAGGGCGCGGGGAACGGCCGTGGGGTCCTCGGCCGATTCCTCCAGCGCAATCTCCAGGTAGGAGGCGACATCATCGATGCCCTCGAGATAGTCGGCCGCATCGAACGGGGTGTACTTCTCAGTCTTCTTCGTCATCGTCGTCCTCCCTCGAACGCCAGTCGGCAGCAAGTTGGTGAGCCTTCTCGATGTCCTGTTGCTGTGTGGATTTGTCGCCGCCACACAGCAACAGGACCAGACGGTCGCCGTGTTGTGTGAAGTAGACCCGGTAGCCGGGACCGGAACTCAAGCGCAGTTCGAGCACGCCCTGTCCGACCGACTTCACATCACCAGGATTCCCGTGGGCGAGGCGGTCGATCCGCTCGAGGATCCGCAGCCTGCCCTGCCGGTCCTTAAGCTTTCTGAGCCAACGGTCGAAGCCCTCGCTAGCGTAAACCTCGACCATGTGTCGACTATAGCTGACACTACCTGGCCGGGCAACCTCTGAAGGGAGTAGCGAGGACGGCGAGACAGCACGTCATCAAGGGTCACGTCGTGCTCACGGGCGAGCCCTGTGGTGTCAGGTGGCATGGGCGGGGTGGGGGAACCCGTGGTGTGTCCGAAGCTGTCCACCGGCTGCAGTCGACACCCGTTATGCGGGGTGACTGGCTTGTCTGGGCCGATGACAGGAGGCCGCGATGCAGTGCAAGAAATGCCACTGCAGCATTCGGCGGTCGATGTCGCTCTTGCCCGACCATGTGAAGGAGACCGGTGCCCTTCGCCCCGTCGAACTGCTGCGGGCGGTTAACACCTCCGACCAGCTCGGACTGGCCAAGCGCGAGGGCGAGCCGAACGCAGCGGCCGTTGCCGATGAAGCCCGAGAACCTGCGGCACTCTTCCTGACTCGGGGGCTGGGTCTCGGCCTCGGTGTCGATAGCCGCAGGCGGCGACGCCGAGGCGGCTCCCACGCTCGTCGCCCCTTCCATCGGCTGGCTGGCAGCCCTGCGGTCAACCAACCTCTCGGCGGTGGGCCGTGGGTGTCGGCCGCCTATGCTGAGGAGCAGCCCTGGACGCGAGATCCGCGCGGGTCTCGGGTGCAGAGCTATTCCCCACGTATTCCCCACGGCAAGGTGACGAAGTGGCAATCAACCCGCATGAGACCTTGTCAGGGGGCCATTATCGACTGATAGAAGAGAGCTTCAACTCCTCTCTCGCGCACAGCACGCGAAACCCCCTCCGATTAGGGTCGATACCCAAATCGGAGGGGGTTTCAGCATGTCCGCAGCAGTCCGGCCGCGCCTACTCCCGCCACCGTGACTGTGGCTGGGC
>NZ_JARKPQ010000136.1 GCF_029975155.1 Propionicimonas sp.
GAGGCTCGCGAAACGAGACAGGTGAGCCGCCTTCTGAGCTACCGAGTACGCAGTGCGGGGTAGTCGCCGCGGGTGCCGCCTGCGAGGCGCGCGTAGTTCTCGAAGGTGGCGACGCTGAAATCGAGTATGTCTGCGAGGACTGGTGTAGCAGTTTGGCGACGGCCCGTCTGGCGGTGTGTTCATCGTCTATCACGCGGTACAGCCAACTCTTGGGCACGCCGGAGGCGGCCATCACCGACAATCCCGACAGCATCAGGCCAGCCGCCGCTGCCACAGGCGGATCGAGGCGGTCCAGCACACCGCTGTAGGCAATCCGAAGCGCGGCACCCACCTTCACCGGGTAAGACTCGCCATCTGAGCGGTGCACAACCTCATCCAAGGACCGCTCAGCTATGAGCTCGTCAAGCAAGACCCGATAGCCGGTGTAGTCGTAGTCCCATTCCTTGATTGCAGCCGCCGCTTGGGTGATCGCCACCGGCAGCCAGCCCAAATCCTCTGCGACTCGGGCAGCACCGTCCGAGTCACCGAGCTTGGTTGCGGCCTCCAGGTACCCGACCGCTTGGGCGGGGCTGTAAACGCCGACCTCAACCGGTGTACCAACAACCGGCGTGTGGCCGGTGGTGGTGATCAGTACGCGCATTCCGGGACCGTGCGGGATGAGATCCGTCACGTCATCGGCCTGCTCGACGTTGTCGAACACCAAGAGCTCATCCTGCGGTCCGGTGCTGTTCAGCCAGCTCACGAACGCCTTGGCAGCCTCCTGCGGATCGTCCTGGTCAGAGACCCCGATCGTACGGGCGAAACCGGCCAATTCGGAGGCCGCGTTCTCCCTGCTTGAGGCGTCGACCCAGCCCACGAACCGCCAACCTGCTTGCTCGCACTCTTGGGCGAAGGCAGACGCCAGCTGGGACTTACCGACCCCCCGCATACCCTGCAATGCGCAGACCGTCGCCACCCCGCCGCCAGTCAACGCCTCACGCAGACGCTGCATCTCGTCACGAGCTACGAACCCTGCCGCCAGCTGGGGGCGTGCACCCTCGATCCACGGTCCCGTCTCTCTTACCGCCTGGCCGCGCCAGCTGACGAGCGGACCGATCACATCATTCAGGAAATCGCGGATCCAAGCCGTGTCGGTCGCCGTCTGGTCCATGACCTACAGCTGGCGGCGGGTGGCTATGAAATCGAACAAGTTAGAGCCGCGCGCTGCCTCACTAAGTGTCTGGGCACACAGCCGCAGCATCCCGTCGAACATCAACAGGCGCATTTCAGTTGTGTCTGTGGTTGGCTCGGCTAGGCCGATCTTCTCTTGGTCGCCGCCGTGGACCATCACAAGGCTCACGAAGCCGTCGGTGTCCTTGACGGCCTCCACTACCAAGTCTTCGGCTGTCAGGCATTCGCTGCTAAACAGCCTGGTCACCGCCTTCGCGGCCTGGATCCGGTCGTCCGGGGCGGCGTAGCGGTACTGTCTGGCGATTGACGTCTCGAGTTGCCGCGCGATCTTGTTCTTGAACTGTTCAGTCGTTTCCGGTTTGCCCAGTAAGGCCTGCAATGGGCCGGCTGCGGCACCGGCGGTGTCGAGTCCGTCGGCCAAGGCTGGCTGTGCGGCCCTGACGACTACCGACGCGACCACCAGACCCAGCCCACCGAGCTCGCCAATCATGGCTGTAGCCTAGCCAGCCGGGAATCGGCTTCTCGCAGCAGTCCCATGCCCTGGGTGGGCCGCTGATCACCCAAGCGCATTTCTCGGCTGGATGGTTCTCAGGTGAGGATCAAGCAACAGAGCAGAGCAACCCTGAACGGCTACAGGGGTAGCCGGAGGCCCTCATCAATGTCGGACATCGGGGGACAACCCTGGTGGCGGTGCCGTGTACGGCAGCGGGTCCGTCACACTCGCGGCGTCGCGGGAAGCGTAGAAGGGGCTGGTGAGGATGCTGAGGTCGTGGTCGGTGTGGTCGCGGAGCCAGGTACTCGGATCAATCGGGCAGACGCTCGATGATCGCGGCGACCGTCGTGTAGTCGATCACGAGCGTCCCGCCGACGGCGTCTATTGCCTCTCCCATCCCCCGGAGGAGCACGTCGAGCTTGTCCTTCGGAAGGCGGTTGATGCCGCCAGCGGTCGAGGTCTGCTCGAGCCAGGCGTCGCGTCTGACCGTCGACTGCCACTCGAACGTCAAGCGCTCCACTGCCCCGACTGCGCCGGTCGCGCGCAGGCCATCGGCTGTCTGGTCGATGATCGAGCCGTAGGGATCGGCTTGCGGCGAAGCGGTCCAGGGGTTGAAGGGGAGTCCCGTATCGAGCGACTCGAAGACCTTCGCGAACTCGGCAGCGACTTCCGGCGACGGAATGGCTGCGTTCCAGAAGACCGCGAGTCGACCGCCGGGGTGCAGCACGCTGGCGGCCTTCGCGGCGCCGGCGATCGGATCGACCCAATGCCAGGTCTGCCCGGCGATCACGCCGTCGAACGTCCGCCCTGCTGGATCCCAATCCTCGAATCGGCCGGCCTCGACCTCGAAACCCTTCTTGCGTGCGAGTGCGGCCATCTTCGGATCGGGTTCGACGCCGAGCACCGCGAACCCGCGGTCTCGGAACGGCTCGGCCGAGATGCCGGTGCCGATGCCGACATCCAGCACTGCATGGCCGGGTAGCCGCTCGGCGATGGCGTCGATGAGTGCGGCCGGATACCGGGGTCGTGCGCGGTCGTACTTCTCCGCGATCGATCCGAACGCTTGGGCGATCTCGGGGTGACGGTGCGCGGCGTCATCCGCCGGAGGTGTCGGCGAGGCTGGAGTGACCATGTGCCCACTGTAGGTGGGGCGGCATTTGGTCGCCGAGCAGCGGGTCGGCCGCATGTTTGCCGACCGACGCGTCCGATCGCCGATGAGTCG
>NZ_JARKPQ010000147.1 GCF_029975155.1 Propionicimonas sp.
GCCGGGGTGCGGGCGTACTTCGCCCAGCACGCCTGGGGGAACACCCAGCTGTCCGACCTGCTGGGCGCGCTCGCCGACGCCTCGGGACGCGACCTGTCGCACTTCGCCGCGGAATGGCTGCAGTCGCCGGGCGTGAACACCATCTGGGCCGAGTTCGCCCTCGCCGAGGACGGCACGTTCGCCCGCTTCGCGATCCGGCAGGTGGCCCCGGCGGCGTGGCCGACGCTACGGCACCACCGACTCGCGGTCGGCCTCTACTCCGAACAGGACGGACGGCTCGTCCGCGTCCACCGTGCCGAGGTGGACATCGCCGGCGAGACGACCGAGGTGCCGGAGCTGGTGGGCCAGCAGCGTCCGGCACTGATCCTGCTGAACGACGACGATCTCAGCTACGCCAAGATCCGGCTCGACCCGCAGTCGCTGGCCACCGTCGTGAACGGGATCGGCGCGCTCGACGACGCGCTAGGCCGGGCACTGTGCTGGGGTGCGTGCTGGGACATGTGCCGGGACGCGGAACTGTCGGCGTCCGACTTCGTGACTCTGGCGCTGTCCGGGGTGGGCGTCGAGACCGACCTCACCGCCGTCCAGACCGTGCTCGCCCAGGCCCGGACCGCGATCGACTACTACGCCCCGCGCGAGCAGCGCCTGCCGCTCAACGACCGGTTCGTCGCCGGACTCGCCCGGCTGCTGAAGGCTGCCGAGCCCGGGTCCGACCACCAGCTGGCCTTCGCGAGGGCGCTGATCACCGCGGCCCGCTCGGACGCCGTCGTCCAGCTGCTGCGCGCCTGGCTGGAGGGCGAGGAGGCTCCGCCCGGCCTGGCCATCGACACCGACCTGCGCTGGCTGGTCGTGACCAGCCTCGCCCGGCTCGGCGCGATCGGGGACGCGGAGATCGACGCGGAGCTGTCGAAGGATCCGACCGCCCGGGGTGCGGAGCAGGCCGCCGGAGCGCGGGCCGCCCGGCCCGCAGCGGCAGCGAAGGCCGAGGCCTGGCGCCTGGCCACGGCGGACGAGAACGTGCCGAACGAGACCCACTTCCAGGTCTGTGCGCAGTTCTGGCAGTTCGAGCAGGACGAGGTGCTGCAGCCCTACGTGCAGCGCTACCTCGACGTGGCGAAGGCGATCTCCGACGGCGCCGACGGCTGGGCCGACCGCAGCTCGACGCTGAAGCAGCACGTGCTCGGCCGGTTGTTCCCCGCGCCCCTCGCCGACCGCGCGACACTGCAGCTGCTCACCCTCTGGCTGCAGGGGGCGGACCTCAGCGACGCCGTCCGCCGTCAGATCGACGAACGGCGCGACGACGCCGAGCGCGCCCTGCGCTGCCAGGAGACCGCGCACGCGTCCGCCTGAGGGCAATCAGCTGACAGGAAAGTGCGGCGGACGCCCTTCGTGACGCGCTCAGGGACCGGTGGGGAAGCCGTTCCCCCGAACCGCTCGACTTGTCGAGACGTCCAATCGGTGCACCCGAACTCGGGGGACCGGCGGGAAGCCATTCCCCCGAAACCGCTCGTCGAGCTTGTCGAGACGCGCTCTATCAGCGGATCCGGGCTCGGGGACCGGTGGGCGAGGCGGTGTTACTCGCCCTTCGTCCGCCAACCGGGACCGAGCACGAACAGGGCGACCACGGCGGTGATCGCGAGGGGGATGAACAACGTGACGGTGAGGAGTTGCAGCGCCGTCGGGTCCGGCACGGCCGGCCAGCTGGGCAGGGTCTGCAGCGGCAGGGTCGCGGGAACTGGAAGCATGAACTCACCGTAGCCGACCTCCGCTAGATTGGCCGCTCGAAGATCGGTGGCATCCCTACTGACGCCGCCCGGTCCTAGAACCTGAGGAGCGCTTGCGTGGCTGACCCAGCACCCGACACCCCGACCCCCGGCATTTCCCGCGTCGTCATCGACGAACCCGAACTGGCTCGTTCCCTGACGCGGATCGCGCACGAGATCCTCGAGGCCAACCGGGGCTCCGACGACCTGGTGCTGCTGGGGATCCCGACGCGCGGGGTGTTCCTCGCCCGCCGACTCGCCGCGTTGATCTCGGACATCGAGGGACGGCCCGTCCGCCTCGGCGAACTCGACATCACGATGTACCGCGACGACCTGCGCAACAACCCCACGCGCAACCCCGCGCGGACGTCCATTCCCGGCCGGATCGACGACGCGGTGGTGGTGCTGGTCGACGACGTCCTGTTCTCCGGACGGACGGTCGGCGCGGCCATCGACGCGCTGCGCGACCTCGGCCGGCCGCGCGCGGTGCGGCTCGCCGTGCTGGTCGACCGCGGCCACCGTGAGTTGCCGGTCGCCGCGGACCACGTCGGACGCACCATCCAAACCGCGGCCGACGAGCACGTCCAGGTGCAGCTGCGCGAGCACGACGGACGCGACGCCGTCACCATCTCCCGTTCCGAAGGACATCGATGAGGCACCTGCTCAGCGCCGCCGACCTCGACCTCGCCGAGGTCACCAGCATCCTCGATGTCGCGGAGGACATGCACCAGGTGCAGTCCCGTCCGGTGAAGAAGCTGCCGGCGCTGCGCGGCCGCACGATCGTGAACATCTTCTTCGAGGACTCCACCCGCACCCGCACCTCGTTCGAGATCGCCGGCAAGTGGCTGAGCGCCGACACGGTCAACGTCTCGGCGAAGGGTTCGTCGGTGTCGAAGGGCGAGTCGCTGCGCGACACCATGCTCACCCTCGACGCGATGGGCGTGGACTGCTTCGTGATCCGGCACTCGTCCTCCGGCGCGGCCGCGCAGGTGGCGAGCTGGGTGAAGGCGCGCGTGGTCAACGCCGGGGACGGCCAGCACGAGCACCCCACCCAGGCCCTGCTGGACGCCTACTCGATGCGCCAGCACTTCCGGGCGCAGGCGCCGGTGACGGCGGGGCCTGAGCAGGGCTCCACCGAGTTCGCCGGCAAGCGGATCGCGATCGTCGGTGACCTGCTGCACTCCCGCGTGGTGCGCAGCAACGTCCTGCTGCAGCGCACGCTCGGCAGCGAGGTGGTGCTGGTCGCGCCGCCGACGCTGCTGCCGACCGGCATCGAGACGTGGGGCTGCGAGGTGACCGGCGACCTGGACGCCGTCCTGCCCAGCTGCGACATCGTGATGATGCTGCGGGTGCAGCGTGAGCGGATGGCCGGCGGATACTTCCCGACCGCACGCGAGTACACCGAACGGTTCGGGCTCACCGAGGAACGGCTGGCCGCGATGAAGCCCGGCGCCGGCATCTGCCATCCGGGTCCGATGAACCGGGGGGTGGAGATCTCCAGCGCCGCCGCGGACGCGGCCAACTCGCTGGTGCTGGACCAGGTCGCCGCCGGGGTGGCGGTCCGGATGAGCGTGCTGTACCACCTGCTGGGTTCGGACGAAGGAGCAGATCAGTGACGAATCGTGGGGGCCTGCTGATCACGGGGGCCGCTCTCGCCGACGGCGCCCGCGGCGACCTGTACCTGGCCGACGGCGTCCTGGCCGACCCGGCGTCCGCCCCGGCGGGCGTCGAGCGGCTGGACGCCGACGGCCTGCTGGCCCTGCCCGGGCTGGTCGACCTGCACACCCATCTCCGCCAGCCCGGACGCGAGGACGCCGAGACCGTCAGCTCGGGCACTGCCGCGGCGGCGCGGGGCGGGTTCACCTGCGTCCATGCGATGGCCAACACCGATCCGGTGACCGACACCGCCGAGGCCGCCGAATACGTGGCCGACCTCGGCGAACGCGAGGGCCACTGCGAGGTGCGGGTGGTCGGCGCGGTGACCAAGGGGCTGGAGGGCGAGGAACTCGCCGAGCTGGGGCTGATGGCGGACTCCGCCGCGGGCGTGCGGGTGTACTCCGACGACGGTCGATGCGTGGGCGACTCGCTGCTGATGCGCCGGGCCCTCACCTACGTGAAGGCGTTCGACGGAGTGATCGCGCAGCACTCGCAGGACACGCGGCTGGCCGGCCCGTCCGCCTGTTGCCACGAGTCGGAGTGGTCCGGACGGCTGGGCCTGCCCGGCTGGCCGAGCCAGGCGGAGAGCGTGATCGTCGCTCGCGACGTGCAGCTCGCCGAGCTGGCGGGCGCGCGCGTCCACGTCTGCCATGTGTCCACCGCGGAGAGCGTGGAGGTGATCCGCTGGGCCAAGCGCCGCGGCATCCAGGTCACCGCGGAGGTCACGCCCCACCACCTGCTGCTCGACACTCCCCTGGTCGCGGGCTACGACACCCGGTTCAAGGTGAACCCGCCGCTGCGGACGTCCGAGCACCTGGAGGCCGTGCGCGAGGCGCTCGCCGACGGCACGATCGACGCCGTCGCCACCGACCACGCCCCGCACGCGAGCCAGGACAAGGACCACCCGTTCGACGTCGCGCTGCCGGGCATGCTGGGGCTCGAGCAGGCCCTGGCCGTGGTGGTCGAGGTGATGGTGAACACCGGACGGATGGACTGGCCGACGCTGGTCGAGCGGATGTCCGCCACCCCCGCGCGGATCGGCCGGGTCTCCGGCCAGGGCCGTCCGCTCGCCGTGGGCGAGCCTGCCAACGTGGTGCTGGTGGACCCGGCCGCCCGCGCCGTGGTGGACGCGAGCGCTTCCGCGTCCCGCTCCCGGAACAACCCGTACGGCGGTCGGGACCTGCCCGACCCGGTCGTCGCCACCTTCTGGCGCGGCCGTCCGACCTATCGCCGCTGAACGGGAATGGGACCTGTCCCCGATCCTAAAGGTGGGGACAGGTCCCATTCCCGTTCACCATGAATCGATTCAGCAGTTTGGGCGATTCTGCCGCGTCCCGGCGGCTTCGCTGGTTATGCTCAAGCGACCGCGAGGAAGGACGCCGATGACTGCGCAACGGGCGAGCGTGAAGGACGTCGCGCTGCTGGCCGGCGTGTCTGTGGGCACGGTCTCCAATGTGCTGAACCGGCCGGAGTCGGTCACGGAGAAGACCCGCGCCAAGGTCGAGCACGCCATGGCACAGCTGAACTTCCACCGCAACGCGTCGGCGCGGCAGCTGCGGGCGGGCGTGTCCCGCACCGTCGGCGTGATCGTGATGGACGTCGGCAACCCGTACTACACCGAGCTCGCCCGGGGCATCGAGGACCGGCTCGCCGCGGACGACCACACCCTGATCCTCTGCTCGTCCGACGACGACCCCCGGCGGGAGGCCCGCTTCCTGCGGCTGCTGGCCGAGCAGGGCGTCCGCGGTGTCCTGGTCACCCCGATGGCCACCACGCTCGAGCGCCTCGGCGACCTGCGCCGGCTCGGCATCCCGTCCGTGCTGATGGACTCCAGCAGCAGGCACCACACCTCGGTCGGCGTCGACCACGTCAGTGGCGGACGGCAGGCGATCACGCACCTCCTGCGGCAGGGCCACCGCCGGATCCTGTTCGTGGCCGGACCGGCCGACCTGCAGCAGACGCGGCACCGGCTCCGCGGCGCCATCGAAGCCATCCAGGCCGACGGGCTCGACCCGGCGGACGTGCTGCAGGTGGTGAACCTGACCAACCTCACCGCGAACGACGGCCAGCGCGCGCTGGCGACGGTCCTCGACTCCGGCCGTCCGGCACCCACCGCCGTGTTCGCGATCAACGACATCGTGGCGCTCGGCGTGATGCGGGAACTGCGGCTGCGCGGACTCTCGATCCCGCGGGACGTGGCCGTGGTCGGCTACGACGACCTCTACTTCGCCGCCGAGCTGATGACTCCCCTGAGCTCGGTTCGCCAGCCGATGCGCCAGTTGGGCTGGGCCGCCGCCGACCTGCTGCTCACCGACCACCCGCACTCGCTGTTCGAGCCGGAGCTGATCGTCCGCGCGTCTTCCACCGGGACCGACGACCCCCCGACCCGCTGACGCGATCCGGCCCGTTTCCGCGTCCCTCCTGGCTCTGCCGTCACATCGATGAGCTTGAACGGCCAGATCACGACATCACCCATCTATCTTGTTACGCAAGGTAGATGGTGTTACCTTGTAGCTGTGGGGGACGAACGGGAGACCTGGGCCTCGCAGCTGCGCAAGGGAGTGCTCGAACTGGCCGTGCTCGGCCTGCTGGCCGCCGAGCCGAGGTACGGCTCGCAGCTGGTCGACGACCTGGCCGCACACCCCGACCTGGCGATCACGGCCGGCACGGTCTACCCCCTGCTGGCGCGGCTGGCGAAGGGCGGGCTGGTCAGTTCGACCTGGCAGGAGTCCCCGGTCGGCCCGCCGCGCAAGTACTACACGCTCACCCCTCGTGGCCGCCGGACGCTGGACGAGGCGTCGCGCACCTTCCGGTCCGTGACGGCAACGGTGAACCGCATCCTGGAGGCACAATCGTGATCCGCGAACTGACTGAACTCGCCCCCGACGCACGGGCGGTGGCGCAGGCCTACCTCGACAGCGCGGCCGACCGCGTGGCGGCCGACGACCGCGACGCGGTCGTGGACGACCTGCGACTGTTCCTCTGCGAGCACCTGACGCCGGCAGCGACCGTCGCCGACGTCAACGCGGTCATCGAGCAGGCCGGTCCCGTGCCCGCCGAGGCCCGGACGCCGTGCCAGCACCTGCGCGATCTGCTGAGCTCCGGCTTCGACCCCAGGAACGCCGCCACCCGGATCGCCACCACCTGGTGGAACCCGGCGGACGAGCGGTTGTTCCTGCCTCGAGCGATCGGCTGGGGCTGGGACCTGAACTTCGGCGCTCTGGCCGTCCGGTTGGGCCTGATCGAGGCCGACGCGGAGTCCGAGCCGTTCTCGGCGACGCCCGACCGGGTCTTCGTCGCGGCGACAGCCGTGCCGGCCGCCCGGGCGGCAGCGACCGTGCTGCACTACGCCTTCCGTGGCCGCTCGCTCCCTGCGCAGTTGCCCGCCCACTGGGACATCGCGGGTGCACCGGACCGCTGGATGAGCCGTCGGCGCGCCGCCGTCACCGACCTCGCAATGACGCTCGTCCCGGCGATCGCGGCGGCCGGGGCGGCCCGGTCCCGCCAGCCGGGTCCGGCGCGGGCCGGTGTGCTCGCGGCAGCTGGCGCCGTCGGTGCGGGTGGCGCCGCCGTGACCGTCCTGCGCACTCTCGGCGACCGCCCGAGGGTCTGGACGGGTCCCGCGATCGTCCTCGCCATCGCGGGCACGGCCGGTGGCATCCTGCTCGGCCTCGCCCGGGCCGGCAGGGCCGCGGAGATCCGGCGCGACCTGGATCGGGAGCAGGACTGAGGTGTGGCGCGATCCGGCCACTCGACTGCCCGGCTGTGACGGTGGGGACGCCCGGGACGGACACAGCGGCTGAATCGCGTCAACGACGCGCTGCTCGCCGGCCTTCGCCCCGTAGGCTGCTGGTTCGTGACCAGTCCTGACCCGTCGTGGTGGCGAAGCGCCGTCGTCTACCAGATCTACCCCCGCTCGTTCGCGGACGGGAACAACGACGGCACCGGCGACATCCCGGGCATGATCGAGCGGCTCGACTACCTCCGGGACCTCGGCGTGGACGCGGTCTGGGTGAGCCCGTGGTACCCCTCGCCGATGGCGGACGGCGGCTACGACGTGGCCGACTACTGCGACATCGATCCCCGCTTCGGCACGCTCGCCGACGCCGACGCCTTCCTCGCCGGGGCGCACGAGCGCGGCATGCGGGTCCTGATCGACCTCGTGCCCAACCACTGCTCGATCGCCCACCCGGCGTTCCGGGCCGCGGTGGCCGCCGGTCCCGGATCGGCCGAACGCGCACTGTTCCACTTCGCGGACGGTCGTGGCCCCGCCGGCGAACTGCCGCCCAACAACTGGGGCTCTCTGTTCGGCGGTCCGGCGTGGGAGCGCGTGATCGGCCCGGACGGCCCCGAACAGTGGTACCTGCACATGTTCGCGCCAGAGCAGCCGGACTGGAACTGGGCGAACCCCGACGTCGTGGCCGTGTTCGACGACGTGATCCGGTTCTGGTTCGACCGCGGCGTGGACGGGCTGCGCGTCGACGTGGCCGACGGCCTGGCGAAGGACGCGGCCTACCCCGACACCCCGGTCGACCCCGCCACCGGCCTCGGCATCGCCAGCTTCTACCCAGGCCACCCCTGGTGGAACCAGCCCGAACTGGACGCCATCCAGCGGCACTGGCGCGAGCTCGCCGACGGCTACGCCGAGCACGGCATGGGCGAGCGGATCTTCGTCTGCGAGGCCAACACCAAGCCGCTGGAGGCGTTGATGCGCTTCGTCGACCCCGGCCGGATGCACACCACCTTCAACTTCGACATGCTCTGGTGCGAGTGGGAGGCCGGCTCGCTGCGCGCGATGATCGACCGCAACCTGATCGCACACGCCGCGATCGGCGCGCCCACCACCTGGGTGCTCGGCAACCACGACTCCACCCGGGTCGCCACCCGCTACGGCAAGCCCGAGACCGGGAAGCCGTTCACCCTCGGCGGCACCCCCGAGGCGTGGGCCTACCGGTTCGCCGAGTACTTCTGGCCCCAGCCCACCGACATCGAGCTGGGGCGGCGGCGGGCGCGGGCGGCGGCGCTGCTGGAGCTTGCACTCCCCGGGACCACCTACGTCTACCAGGGCGAGGAACTCGGACTGCCCGAGGTCGAGGACCTCCCGGACGACGTCCTGGACGATCCCAGCTTCTTCCGGACCGGCGGCCGGATCCGTGGCCGCGACGGGTGCCGCGTCCCACTCCCCTGGTCCGGCACCACGGCGCCGTACGGCAACGGCCGGGACGCGAGCCCCTGGCTCCCCCAGCCGGACGTCTGGGCTGACCTCAGCGCCGCGGCGCAGGACGGCGACCCGGATTCAACGCTCAGCCTCTATCGCCGGGCGCTGGCGATCCGCTCGACCCATCCTGCGCTCGGCGACGGCACGCTCGCCTGGAGCGACGACTACCCGGGCCACGTGCTGTACTTCACCCGCGAGCCCGGCTTCGGCTGCCTGGTGAACCTCTCCACCGAGCCGGTTGACCTCCCCACAGGTTCGCGCGTCCTGGTCGCGTCCGGGCCCCTGTCGGACGGGAAGGTGCCGCCCGACACGTCCGTCTGGCTGGACCGCTAGCAGCGTCCGTCCCCTGCGGTCCGCTGGTCGTCATCCCGCCTCCGCTGATCCGTCATCCCGGGCTCGACCCGGGATCCCTGTGCGTGCATCGCCAGACCGGCGCAGGGGATCCCGGCGTCCGCCGAGATGACGTCTGCCGTGCGGGCGAACGGGAATGGGACCTGTCCCCGTTTGTTCACGTCCGCCGGGATGACGTCTGCCGTGCAGGTGAACGGTAAAGGAACCGTCCCCGTTTTGGTTCAGGTGCGGTCGATGTCCGGCTCCAGGTAGAGGGCGGTGACCTGGGGGTCTGCGGCGCGGATGGCGATCTCGGCCGCGTCGATGACCTCCGCGACCCGCTGGGCGGACGTGGTGGGCTCCACGGCGATCTTCGCCGCCACCAGCACCTCGTCCGGTCCCAGGTGGAGCGTCTTCAGGTGGATCACCCGCTCGACGCCGTCCGCGCCGGCCAGGGCTGCGGTGATCCGTCCGACGGCCTCCGGCGTCGCCGCCTCGCCCAGCAGCAGGCTGCGGGTCTCCATGGCGAGCGTGACCGCGACGAGGATCAGCAGCACGCCGATCAGCGCGGTGCCGGCGACGTCCCACAGGGGTTGGTGCAGCAGCAGGGTCAGGCCCACGCCCATCAGCGCGAACACCAGGCCGAGCAGCGCGGCGAAGTCCTCCAGCAGGATCACCGGCAGATCGGGCGACTTCGCCGACCGGATGAACTGCGGCCAGGACTGGCCGCCCTTCAGCGGCACCGACTCGCGCACGGCCGTCCGGAAACTGAGCCCTTCCGCGATGATCGCGAAGACCAGCACCGCGAGCGGCACCCACCACCACTGGCTCTCCAGGAGTTCGTTCGGGTGGCCCGCCACGATCTCCTCGTACTTGTGCACGGCCTCGTAGATGGCGAAGAGGCCGCCCAGGCTGAACAGGATCACCGAGACCAGGAAGGCGTTGATGAACGGCGCGCGACCGTAGCCGAACGGGTGCTCCTCGGTGGCCTGGCGCTTGGCCACCTGGCCGCCGCGCAGCAGCAGGATCTGGTTCGAGGTGTCCGCGAGCGAGTGCACGCCCTCGGCCAGCATCGACGCCGCCCCGGTCAGTGCCCACGCGCCGAACTTGGTGACCGCGATGAAGGCGTTGGCCGACAGCGCCGCGATGATCGCCCTCGTCCCGCCATGGCTGCTCACGACGTCATCCTTACCCGGCCGAGGCCGATCTGCAGGTAGGCGGCCGCGAACAGGCCCTGCTGCAGGACGGTCACGTACCGCTCCACGGCGGTCCCCGACGTGTGCGAAAGGTTGGAGACCAGCACGTCCTTCGCCAGCGCGGCCGAGCGGAGTTGCGTCCGCTCCTCGGCCGCCTGTTCGTCGTCCAGACCGTCGTCCACCAGCACGAGGCCCGGACGGGGTTCGGCACCGGTCTCCTCGAACGGGTCGGCGAACGGATCCCGCGGTGGCACCTCGGCCAGCAGCGGGAGCAGTGCGCCGGTGTCGGCGGAGAGGACGATCCGGCCGCTGGCAGAGCGCAGTGCCTCGGCGACCCGCCGGCTGGCCCTGGCCGCGAGGATCGAGCCGCCCCAGACCAGCGGCTTCGCGTCGGCGAGCTCGAGCGCGGTGGCCTTGGCCGGGTTCTGAGTGGCGTCCAGGGCCATGGACGAGTCGGCGGCGACCTGGTCCATCGCGTCCGCGACGGCCTCAGGGCTGACCAGCGGGCCCAGTCCGAGCCGGTGCAGCGCCACCAGCGCGACGATCGCGGCGGCGAGCGGATCGCCGGTCGACGTCGGCAGCAGCGTGGTCGACGCCGAGGCCGACTGCCGGGCCAGCACGGAATCCTCGGGGCAGGCGACCAGCAGCCGGCATCCCCTGCGCACGGCCTCGAACGCCGCGGCGAGGCTCACCTTGTCCGCGCCGCCCAGCACGACCACGATGTCCAGCGGCCCCACCCAGCCGGGCAGGCCCAGTCGCGGCCACGCCACCAGCGGCACCGGGCACGTCGGCTCCAGCACGGCGCGCAGCAGCCTCGCCTCCGGCCCGAAGGTGATCATCGCCCGCGGCCGGCCATCGGCGTCCAGCCGGTTCAGTGGCAGCTCCGCGGACACGGCCTCGCGGCGCACCCGTGCGCCGGCCTCCGCCAGGGGTCGCAGCACGTGGTCCGCGGCGCGGAGGACGTCCGGGTCCTCCAGCCGGGAATCGTCGAACTCGTACACGCCGGACTCAGCCGTTCGCGCCCGGACGCCGCGCCTCGTCGACCAGCAGGATCGGGATCCCGTCCCGCACGGGGTAGGCCAGACCGCAGTCGGGGCCGGTGCAGACCAGCTCGGACGCCTCGTAGTCCCACGCGAGGCCGGCGTGGCACGAGGGGCACACCAGCAGGTCCAGCACGTCTGCCGGGAGTTCGCTCATCAACGGTCCTTTCGGATGATGGCCAGGGCCTCGTCGCGCAGCCGCGCCACGGTGCCGGCGTCCCTGGCCTCGACGTTGAGCCGCAGCAGCGGCTCCGTGTTCGACTCCCGGACGCTCAGCCACCAGTCAACGCCGCTGACCAGCAGTCCGTCCACCCAGGAGACGTCGCCGCGGCCCTCGAACGCCTCGGCGACCTCGGTCATCGCCGCCACCGGATCGGCGACGGTGCTGTTGATCTCGCCGGACGCCGCGTACTGCGGCAGGTCCGCGGCGAGCTCGGACATCGTCCTGCCGGAACGACCCAGCAGGGCCAGGACGTGCAGGCCGGCCAGCATGCCGGTGTCGGCGCCCCAGAAGTCGCGGAAGTAGTAGTGGGCGGAGTGCTCGCCGCCGAAGATGGCGTTGTGCTCGGCCATCACGGCCTTCATCCGGGTGTGGCCGACCCGGCTGACGGCGAGCCTGCCGCCGGCGGCGGCCACCACCTCGCCGACCGCCCGGGAGGTGATCGTGTTGACGACGATCGTCGCGCCGGGCTCGCGGGCCAGCTCGGCCCGGGCGATCAGGGCGGTCACGACCGAGGGACTCACCACGTCGCCGTGCTCGTCGATGAGGAAGCAGCGATCGGCGTCGCCGTCGAAGACCAGGGCGAGATCGGCCCCCTGGTCGCGGACGGCGCGGGCAGCGTCCACCAGGTTCTCGGGCTCCAGCGGGTTCGGCGGGTGGTTGGGGAAGCTGCCGTCGAGCTCGGTGAACAGGCCGATCACCTCGACGTTCAGCGGGCCCAGCACGGCCGGGGTGGTGTAGCCGGCCATGCCGTTGCCCGCATCCACCACGACCTTCAGCCGGCTCATCCCGCTGAGGTCGACCAGCGAGTGCAGGTGGGCGGCGTAGGCGTCCAGCAGGTCGGCTGTGCGATAGCGGCCGCGGACGGGAGCGTCGGGTAGTTCAATGTATGACAGCTCGGTGATGCGAGCCATCAGTTCCGGGGTGATCGGGGCGGCGTCCGGCAGACAGAACTTCACGCCGTTGTACGCGGCAGGGTTGTGGGACGCCGTGAACTGCACGCCGGGCAGATGGGTGTGGCCGGAGGCGAACCAGAGCCCGTCCGTGCTGGCCAGCCCGACGTCGACGACACTGGCGCCCTGGGCCATGGCTCCCTCGGCGAAGGCGAGACTGAGTTCCCTGCCGCCGGCGCGCATGTCGCGGCCGAGGACGAACTCGCGGCCGTCGAGTTCGAACGCCGCCGCGAAGGCCGCACCGATGGCCCGGGCGCCGTCGAGGTCCCATTCGGGGTGTTCGCCGGCGACCAGCCCGCGGATGTCGTTGGCCTTGAAAACCTGCTGTGCGATCACAGAGGCGAGCCTAGCGGTCGGGGTCCCCCGGGTCAGCGAGGACGGCGAGGTGCCCCTTGCGGCGGCTGACCGCGGGCTGCACGGGATCGGGGACACCATCGCTCAGGCCCACCCGGCGGACGGCGTCGGCGAGCGCCATCAGGTCGTCCGCGGACGCGCGCGGGCTGTTCAGGTCGCCCGGCAGCCGGATCACCTCCCAGCCGCGGGGCACGCTCAGCCGCGACGAGTGCCCGCGGCACAGATCGTAGGTGCCGGGCTCGGCACGCAGCGCCAGCGGACCGAGCACCGCGGTCGAGTCGGCGTACACGAACGTCAGCGTCGCCACCGCCGGGTCTGCGCAGGCTGTCCGCGAGCAGCGCCGGTTGATCACGCCGCCACGTTACCGCCGCGTGCCCGTCCGCCCCGGCAGCGACGCCCCGGTGACTCCCACGCACCGAGTTGTCGGGAAGTAGGGTGGACGCGTGAGGCGGAGGGAACGGCACGGACGCGGGCTGCGCGGTCCCCTGGCGGCGCCGAATCCGATCACGGGGGCACCGGTGGCGCTGCGGCAGCGGCCGCGGCCGGCGGACTTCTTCGCCGCCTGCCTCAAGGCTTCGGTGGCCAGGACGGCGGCAGTGTGCCCCCGCGCGCTGGTGGGCATCGACATCGGCTACGAGGATGTCCCGGGCAACCTGGACGCGTGGCGGAGCGTCCGCGTGCCGGTGGCCGCCTCCGTGCCGGTCCGGCCGGGTCAGAACGGCCAGGTGGTGCTGTTCCGCCGTCCGCTCGAGCACCGGGCGACGTCCCGCGCCGACCTGCGCCGGCTCGTCCACCGGACCCTGGTGGAGCAGCTCTCCGCCGTCACCGGCATCGGCCTGGACGAACTCGACCCGTCCGGTGAGACCGAGGACGACTGGGGCTGACCCTTCGTCCTCCGCGCCGCCCTTGCTCCAGCGTCATCCCGGCTTGCTCCAGCGTCATCCCGGCTCGCTCCAGCGTCATCCCGGCGAAAGGCGGGATCCCTGCACCGGTCCGGCAAACGCCACGCGGGAGATCCCGGATCGAGCCCGGGATGACAGGTCAGGCCCGGGATGACAGGTCGAGCCCGGATGACGAGAGGGTTCTGTTCAGCTGCCGGCGCGCGGGTCGAAGACGACGGCGGACTGGCTGCGGCTGGCCTCGCCGGTGAGGTCGAGGACGGCGAGGCCGCGGACCTTGCCGAGGCGGGCCTGGCTGACCAGAGCCCCGCGCAGCGCGGTGGCGTCGGTCTGGACGCGGACGAGGTTCGTCGCCGAACGGTCGAGCGGCACCTCGACGATCGACCCCGCCGGCACCGTCACCTGGGCCGGCTCACCGGCGTCGGGGCGAGTGCCCGCCGTGACGGTCGCGGTGGCCTCCGCGTCCCCCGGGTTGGCCAGCTGCAGCACGGTCGTGGCCTCCTTGCCCAGCGCCAGCGGCCACAGCGAGTCGGCGGGCAGGGGCTGGGTGGCCACCGTGTAGGCCGGATCGTGGCGGGCGTCGGCAGCGCTGGTGTCCAGCCACACGGCAGCGGTGACCGGCTGGTTCGAGGTCAGTGTCACCGCGGCGGACTGCCCGTCCAGTCCTTCCTGGAGGTCGACGGTGCGCGTGGCCTGCGGTGGCACCTCCACCTGCTCGGCACCGACGATGCCGCCCGGGCCCGACGTCGTCAGGCTGCCGAGCTGGACGGTCGCGGTCCGCTCACCGGGATTGGTCACGACGAGGGTCCGCTGGCCGCCGCCGGCCGGTACACCGGCGATGACGAGATCGGTCGCCGGTGCCGTGCCCTCGGCCAGCCAGTCCGCGCCGAGCGGCTCCTCACCGGCCCACGTGCGCTGCCGGACGAACGCCGCCACCCGCCCGTCGCTGCTGCCCACCTCGACCGTGACCGGGCCCGAGCTGCGCTCCAGCGTGCCCAGCGAGATCGTCTGCACGGCATTCCCCGGCACGGTCAGCCCACGAGGCGCCGCGATCCGTCCCCTGGCCCCGTACACGGTCAGGTCGACCGCCGCCTCCGTACCGTCGAGGTTGGCGACGACGACCTCTGACTGCGCGCTGCCGCGGATGTCGACGCCCGGGAACCAGTGGTCGGTGCCGGGTGTGGCGCACGCCACCAGGGAGAACCCCCGGTCGGCGCCCGACTCCGCCGAGACCGACGTGGTGCCGCCGAAGGGCCCGGGCAGCAGCGCGGAGATCCGCTGCGGGACGCCGGGCGAGTTCGCCACGTGCAGGCCGGAGACCTCGGTCGCCGAGCCGGGATCGGTGACGCGGCCGGCGCGCAGTCCCGGCCCCGCGGACGCGGCGGCCACCCGGATGGTCGCCGTCGCGGACTGGAACGCCGGGCAGACCGCGGACGCGCGGGTCTCGGCGCCGGCGAAGGACGTCTCCGGCAGCGGCTGCGCCCCACCGAGGGACGCGGCGACCGTGGCAGCGACGACGACGCCGGCGACCGAACCCGGCCACACCCAGCGGTTCACGACGCACCTCCGGCGATCCGGCGCGGCGCCGTCAGCGCCTCGTTGCGCCGCCGCACGGACGGAGCGGCGAGGATCGCCAGCACGACCAGTCCGGCCAGCTGCGTCCACGCCCACCAGGACGAGCCGGCGTCGAGGCGGTAGCTGAGCGTCCCCGAACGGGCTCCCACGGCGAACTGGGTGCCGGGCGCGCCGCCTTCCGCGACGTCGAGCCGGGCCGCGCCCACCTGGACCACCCAGCGCGGATCCGCCGGCTGGGCGATGCGCAGCACCCGGCCGTCCTCACCCGCGGGGATCTCCGCGCCCTGCCCGACCGGCGTGCGGCCCTGACCGGTCGTCAGCACGGCGATCGCGGAGTCGGGGACGGGCCAGACGACCTGGTTGGGGTCACCCGTGCCCAGGCCGAGCCCTGGCACGTTGTCGATGGCGAGGCGCTGGCCGGCGTCCCCGTCGGTGAGCGTGACGTGAGCCACGCCGAGGGTGACCAGATCGGGCAGCAGCTGGTCGTCGCCGCTGTCGCCGACGAGCCGGGCGGCGACGGAGGCGGCCAGTTGCTTCGCCCCGCTGTCGCCGGCGAAGGCGATGCCCCGCTCGCCGTCGCCGAGCCGGGCGAACCGCCCCTCGATGAGCGCCCAGTGCACCTCGGCGCCGGTGTTGACCAGCGCGAGAGTCCGGCCCGGGGTGCCGGAGATCTGGGCGTTGCGCACGAACGCCGGCACGGCACCCACCGGCGCGCGGAACAGTCCGGTCTGGCCCCCGACCACCCACCAGCCCGCACCGAGCAGCATCGCGAGCACGCAGGTCAGGACCAGCCCGAGGCTGGTGAGGTGGCGCAACCCGAGATCGCGGCCCTGCAGTTCGGTCGCGATGCCGTCCAGGCCGGCACAGGCCGCCAGGACCAGCCCGCCCACGAGAGCGAGCTGCCACTCCAGCGCCTGCGGACGCGCCCAGACGCCGGGCGGCACCTGGACGACGAGCCGGCTGAGGACGATGGCCACCACGGCGGCCAGCCCCGCCCCGGCGAGCGCGCGACCGGACACTCCCGGACGCCGGGCGGCACCCGCCGCCGCGGCCAGCCAGAGCACGGCGAAGAAGACGATCGAGATCCACAGCGGCGGCCCGGCGGTGAGCGTGTGCCCGATCAGCACCGTCCACGGCTGCGCGGCGTCGGTCGGCGCGAGCTGCGGCTCGATGCCGGTGAGCAGCCGCCCCGGGTACCGGACGACGGTCGCCCCCCACGGTCCGACCAGCAGGAGCAGGGGCGCGGCGAGGACGAGCCCCCATTGCAGCCACGCCCGGACGCGGCGCGCGGACAGTGCGGTGAGCACGGCCGCGGCGAGCCCGAGCGCCCAGAACAGGGGGACGAGGGCGCACGCGAGCAGCATCCAGAACGCCACGGCGCCCGCGCGCCGCCAGCTCCACTCGCGATCGGCCAGCCAGTGCCAGGCGCTGTAGCCCAGGATCGGCAGCAGGACCGATGTCGCCGCGAGCCCGAACGCGCCCACGTTCAGACCGCCGACCAGCGCGGGACCGAGCGCGTAGCCCAGGGCGCCGAGCCCGGCGAGCCGCCGGTCGGCGACCAGTTGGCGCAGCAGGCGGAAGGCCACCAGCCAGGCCAGGGGCACCGCCAGCACGAGCGTGCCGGTGACCAGCCACTCGGGTCTGCCGATGGTGAGCAGCGAGAACAGGCCCGCCAGACCCGTCCAGGGCGCCCCGGACACCGCGGCGGTGCCGGGCACCGGCGCGAGGTAGGCGGCCACCAGGTCGGTCCAGTCCTGGGGCGCGGCGAGCAGTTGGGCGCCGGCGAGTGAGCCGCTGCCGAAGGCCGTCCGCGCGGCGACGAGGGCCGCGACACCGAGCACGAGCAGGCCGGAGGCGGCCAGCGGCAGCCGGTACCGGGTGGTGCCGGTCTGGGCGAAGTCGTCCCCGGTCATCTCGTCGAGGCTGACGGCTGCGCCGCGGCCGGTGAACGTCCGCAGCCACTCGATCAGCCGGGCCGCCACCTGCTCAGCCCAGCGCCGGACGCCCGCCCACCGCGAGGGACGCAGCGCCCGGGTGGCCTGGCGCGCGCTCGGCCGGATCGGCAGCGAGGCGAGCCGCGCGGTCACCGAGTGCCGCAGCCGACGTCCGCTGAGCCAGCGCCACAACCCGCGCAGCTCCTCGGCCGCGCGCTCGGGGTCCTTGCCCAGGAGGTAGCCCAACGAGGTGAGCAGGCACACCAGCACGAGCCGCAGCGAGGTCAGCCAGCGCCGCACCGCCGGGGTGTTGCCGGAGACCAGCGCGAGGCCGGCCGCCAGATCGTCCGCCGGATCGCCGAAGCGCGAGTGGTCGATGACGTGGGCCTCGGGCTCCGCCACGACCCGGTAGCCGGCGAGGTTGGCCCGCCAGCCGAAGTCGAGTCCCCGGTGGCTGCGCGGCAGATCGGGGTTGAACCCGTCGAGGAAGCGCCAGGCGTCGCCGCGGACGAGCATTCCGGCCGCCGGCACGCCGAGCGCGGGCGTGGCGTCCAGCTGGCCCTGGTAGAGCTCGCCGGGCTCGGTGAGCGGCCGCAGCCGCCCGCTGCCGCTGATGGTCTGCGCCCAGTCGCTGACCAGCGTGCCCGCACCGCGCCGGCGGGGTTCGATCAGGAGGGAGCCCACGACGGCGGCATCCGGGTCCCTGCGAACGCGCTCCAGCAGCGCGGCCAGTGCACCCGGCGCGGGCTCGGCGTCGTCCGGCAGCACCCAGAACCAGTCCCCGTCCGCATCGCCGGGCAGGGCGTCGCGGATCTCCTCGACGGGGACGTCGGAGTCGTCGACGGCGTCGCGGCAGCGGCTGGTCGCCGGCTCGCCCTGTTCGGGAAGCACCGCTGCGACCACGCGGAACGCGGTGTAGTCCGGCGGCGCCGCGAGGTCGACGGTGCGCAGCCAGGCCCAGGGGTCCTCCGGGGACTCGTCGCTGACCTGGATCACACCGAACCTTTCGCGCCGACTCGCTGGAGGAGGAGGCACAGCCTACCCGCCGGGACGGGCCGGCTCGGGTCGTTGGTCAGGGTGCGTCACACCCTAGATGGCCTGCCGCTTCAGGCGACGGCGTTCGCGCTCGCTGAGGCCGCCCCAGATGCCGAACCGCTCATCGTTGGCGAGGGCGTACTCGAGACATTCGGCGCGGACGTCACAGGAGAGGCAGACCTTCTTCGCCTCTCGGGTCGAACCGCCCTTCTCGGGGAAGAAGGCCTCCGGATCGGTCTGGGCGCAGAGAGCGCGGTCCTGCCAGGCGAGCACGCCCTCGGCGTCCGGCTCCGTGACCAGGAACAGTTCCTGCATCTGACAAACTCCCTCGACCCAGCTCGCCACGAGGGGCGGCGAACTACTTGGTGAGAATTACACGCCTGTCATTCGCGATAAGTCAACCCCGGTGGGTTATTATCCCGCCCCTCGCGATCGGGGTCACCCGTGCGGGTGACCCGCGTGGATCAGGCCCCGTCCGTGGCCTCCGCGGCCGGCGCGGACGCGGGATCGGGCTGGTCCCGGAAGATGCCCTGGGCGCCGGTGGACGGCATCCGGGCGGCGCCCGGTGCGCCGGACGCCGCCTCGTCCGCCGTGCGCCAGACCGCGCCGGACGCCTCGCCGCGCTGCCAGGTGGTGCGCGGTTCGACCGGCGCCGGGAGGTCGGCTGCGGCGGGCGCGGGTTCGATCGCGGCAGGGGCCGCGGTGTCGATCCGGCCGGCCCTCACCCCCCGTAGGAGTACCCACAGCGCGCCGGCCGCGAGGGCCTTGAGCAGCAGGTCGAGCAGCCCGCCGACGATCTCCATGACCACACCGAAGGCGTTGCCGGCCGCGACCACGCCGAGGACCGTGCAGACCGCGGTGAGCACGACACCGACCGAGAGGACGATCGCGGCGACCAGCGTGACCGCGTGCGCATGCCGGGTCGCGGGCGCGATGAAGAAGCACGTGCAGACCAGCGCCACGACGGCGATCACGAGCGACATGTTCATCAGCGAGCTGCCGATCGCCTGGAACGCCTCGAACACCGGCACGGCCTGCTGCAGCTGCACCACCAGCTGGACGATGCCCAGCACGAGGTTCGCCACCACCAACGCGATCACCGCCCACGCCAGTGGTTCACGAATCCGCTTCAGGTTCTCGATCATCTCCGCCATTCCTCCCGGGGTACGCGAGAACAGCCTAAAGCCGAGGACGACACCCAGCCCCCCGCCACCCCGCCCAACCCAGACCCCCCCCACCCACAGCCGCCCCACCCCCCCCCACCGGCCACGCCCCACCCGTCCCACCTCTCGCGGGTGGCTGCCGAAAGCTGCTCTGGCTGCCGAAGGTTCGGCAGCCAGAGCAACTTTCGGCAGCTTCTGGTGGGGGACGGCTGGGGAGCGGGCGGGAGGCTCAGGCGAACTGGGGGCCGGCCTCGAGGGTGACGGCGGCGACGAGTTCCTTGATCCGCTCGGCGTCCTCGGCGCGGGCGACGAGGGTGGCCTGCGGCGTCCGCACGACGACCAGGCCGGACACCCCGAGCAGGCCGATCACGGATCCGGCGTCGGCGTTCACGACCACGTTGTCCGTCGCGTCGATGGCGACGCTCAGCCCTGAGACGGCGTTCCCGGCGCTGTCGCCGGCCAGGATCTCGGCGAGGCTGGCGTAGCCGCCCACGTCCCGCCACTGGACGGGCAGCGCGACCGCGGCGACGTGCGCGCTGCCGTGCCCGGCGGACACGGGTTCCATCACGCCGTAGTCGACCGAGGTCTTGGCCAGGCCGGGGAAGATGTCGGCCAGCCGCTCGGGATGCTCGGCGAGCTCGGTGATCGAGGCGTACGTGGCGGGCAGCAGCAGGCGCAGCTGCTCCAGCAGCGTCGTGGCCCGCCAGACGAACATCCCGGCGTTCCACCAGTACTCACCCGAGGCCAGGTAGCCCTCCGCCACCTCGCGCGCGGGCTTCTCGGCGAACTGCACCACCGCGTGCGCACCCTCGAACCCGGCCAGTGCCTCGCCGCGGTGCAGGTAGCCGTAGCCGGTGTGCGGGCTGGTCGGGACGACCCCCAGGGTCACCAGAGCGTCCGCATCGGCCTCGGCGACGGCGAAGGCGGTGTCGAGGCAGCGGACGAACACGTCGATCGGCTCGATCACGTGGTCGGCGGTCACCTGGGCGATCACGGCGTCCGGGTCGCGGCGGGCCAGGACCGCGGCGGGCCAGGCGACGGCGTTGAGGGAGTCGCGCCCGACCGGCTCACCGAGGATGTTGTCCGCGGGGAGTTCCGGCAGCTGCGCGGCCACCTCGTCGGCGTAGGCCGCGCCGGTGACCACCAGGATCCGCTCCGCAGGGACGGACGCGAGCGAGCGCTCGAAGGCCAGCCGCAGCAGGCTCCGGCCCTCGACCAGCGGCAGCAGCTGCTTCGGCGTCCCCTGCCGCGACAGCGGCCACAGCCTGGTGCCGGAGCCCCCGGCCATGATCACCACGTAGCGCACGGGCTGAGCCTATCCACCTACCATGGCCGCGTGACGGAGAACCCGATCGTGCGTGCGCTCACCCAGCGGACCCGGCGCTCGGGCGCCGATCCGCTGCTGACCTGGTACCGGCCCGAGACCGGCGCCCGCACCGAGCTGAGCGTGCGGACCGTGGCGAACTGGGTGGACAAGACCGCGAACCTGCTGGCCACCCTGGGTGTGGAGGGCCGCGTCGCCGGCCCGGTGAGCCGTAGCCATCCGGGCCACTGGATGAGCCTGGTCTGGCCGCTGGCCGCGTGGCAGCACGGGTGCGGCTACCTCGCCGGTGACCCGGACGCGGAGTCGGAGCTGGTCGTGATCGGTCCGGAGGCGCCGCAGGCGGTGCCGGGCCGGACCACGATCGCCTGCTCGCTGCACCCGCTCGGACTGGGCCTTCGCGAACTTCCGGCCGGCGTCCTCGACTTCAGCGGCGAGGCCCTGGCGGAGCCGGACGCGCACGGCGCCGAGCCGGTCGAGCCGTCCGCCGCGGCCTGGCTGGACGAGAACCGGACGCTGAGCCACTCCGCCACCGGGGACGCGACGGCGCAGCCGGGACGAGTGCTCGTCCGTCCGTCCTCGGCCTGGGAGACGCTTTCCGCTGCCGTGCTGTCGCCGCTGCTGGGTGGTGGCTCGGCCGTGGTGGTGGAGGGGCCGGTGGCCGCTGGGGCGCTCGCCGCGATCGGGGCGGCGGAGCGGGTGACCGTCGGGATGGCATGATGGCGGGCGCCACTCCCCTACCCGACGGAGCCCAGCCGTGATCGACCCGACCAGGACACCCAGAGATCCCCGCACGGGCCGGGATGACGGCGGCAGGGGCGTCTCCCGCCGCTCGCTGCTCACCTCCGCCGGGGTCGTCGCCGGCGGACTGGCCCTGTCCGCGCTGGCCGCCTGCACCGCGACGCCGAACATCCCGCGCCCGACCGCGTCCCCGACCGGGCCGATCAAGGACCAGCTGGACGAGGTGCTGCGGATCATCGCGAACGGATCGCAGAACTTCGGCGTCTTCATCGAGGACGTGCGCACCGGCGGCACGTACGGCTTCACCGGTGACTACGCGAGCCAGAGCGCGTCCATGGCGAAGCCGATGATCGTCGCGATGGCGCTGCGCAAGGCTCGCGCGGACGGCCAGGCGCTCAGCACGGAGCACCAGGAGAACGCCCGGGCGGCGATCACCCACTCCGACAACGACGCGGCCAGCGCCCTGTGGAACTACGCGGGCTACCAGAGCTACCAGTCCCTGGCCGCCGAGCTCGGCATGACGCACACCCACCTGGACGAGAACAGGGCCGACCAGTGGAGCTGGACCTGGACCACCCCGTCCGACCAGGTGCTGCTGGCGAAGACCCTTGCCACCGGCGGGTCGAAGGCCCTCACCGACGACGAGTGCCGCTTCGTCTGGGACCTGATGGGCCAGGTGCAGGACGACCAGACCTGGGGCGTCGGCCAGCCGAAGTCCGGCACGGTGAAGGCTCATCTGAAGAACGGCTGGGTGCAGTTCAAGTCCACCGACGGGTTGTGGGCGGTGAACTCGATGGGCGCCGTGGAGGGCGACGGCCGCAACTATCGGCTCGCCGTGATGACCCGCGTCCCCGACTTCGACACCGGCCGCGCGGTCACCAGCGAGGTCGGCACCTGGGTGTTCTCGATCCTCGGCTCAGGCACCCTCTGACGCCAGACCGCTGGTTGAGCTCATCCCCACCGCTGGTTGAGCTCATCCCCACCGCTGGTTGAGCTCATCCCCACCGCTGGTTGAGCCTGTCGAAACCCCCCGCTGGCAGCCTCAGCTGCTGACCTTGCAGACCGTGTCGAGGTCGTCGGTGTTGTTCTTGGAGTTCTTGCTCGCCGACGGCTTGGGGCTGGCCGAACCGGACGGGCTTCCGGACGGGTTGGCGTCCTCGGCCTCGGAGGCGGCGATCTTGTCGGCGACGACCGTCCGGATCTTCGCGAAGTCGGGGTCCATCGGGACGATCAGCGGCGGGGTGAAGCTCACCGAGGCCATCGGCAGCGACTTGCCCTTCATGGCCAGGTCGAGCAGCGTGCCCAGCTCGGAGGACGGCACGTTCGTCGCCACGATCTCCTCACCGGCCTTGGCGATGTCCTGGAACTTGGTGAGCACGACCTCCGGCTTGAGCTGACGCAGCATGGCGTTCATCACGCACTTCTGCCGCACCATGCGCTCGTAGTCGGTGGAGTACTCCCGCGAGCGGGCGAACCAGAGCGCGTGGAAGCCGTCCAGCTTGACGTTCTTGCCGGGCTTGATCCAGTCGTAGACGCCCTTCGGCCCGTGCAGGCTGCCGATCGGCACCTTCTTGCCGATGTCCAGCCGAATGCCGCCGACGGCGTCGATCAGCTGCTGGAAGCCCTTGAGGTCGATCATCGCCCAGTAGTTGATCTTCAGCCCGAGGATCTCCTCCACGACGCCGCGGGTGGCCTCCACGCCCGGGTACTTCACACCGGGGAACAGCTTCTTGTTCTGCACGGCGAGGGTGTAGATGCCGTTCAGCAGGCAGGCGTCGGCGAGGTTCTTCACGTGGCAGAAGTAGCCGTTCGGATACTTCGCGTGCAGTGGCGAGTCCGCGGGGAACGGGGCGTGCTGCATGTTCCGCGGCAGGCTGAACAGCACCGTCCGTCCGGTGTCGACATCGATGCTGGCGACGGTGATCGAGTCCGGGCGCAGGCCGGTGCGGTCGGCGCCGGCGTCCCCGCCGAGCAGCAGCACGTTGATCCTGCCGTTCTGCGCCTGGGTGTCACCGCCACCGCCGAAGACGTTCCCGATCACGGACGCCTGCGTCGCGAACGCCCCGGACGCCGCCCAGGCGACCGTCCCGCTGGTCAGGGCGAGCACGAGCGCGAGGACGCCGGAGAGCCACTTGCCCCGGACCGACAGGTGCCGCGGGTTGGCCAGCCACCAGGCGTCCAGCAGCAGGAGGATCCAGCCGAGCGCGAGCACCGGCACCAGCCAGCGCAGCACGGTCAGGGTGATCGGGTTGGCGTACAGCCCGATCACGAAGGACCGGGCCGGGGTGAGCAGCAGCAGCGCCGCGGCGATCACCAGCAGCACCAGGCTGGCCCAGATCCGGAAGGCCACCCGACCGAGCCGTCGCTGCCCGACCGCCAACTGGGCCGAGCCCGGGACGACCAGCGTCATGCCCATCAGCACGAGCGCGCGGCGCAGGGCGATGCCCTGGCTGCGGCGCAGCGGGGACGGCAGCGCCGAGCCGGCGGGCTGGGCTGTCGAAGCCATGGGTCTCCTCCAGGACGGTGAGCGGGCGCCTTCCAGTATTGCCGCCGGGGCGAAACCCTCCCGGCTGCCGCGCCGTCGCGCACCCGCTTCCGGGTCGTCCGACGTGGAACGCAGCGATACGGCCTCATTCCGCGTGCTCCCGGCCTAGCCTTGAACCACCGAGCAGGAGGTGGCAAGGATGCGCCGGATCCTCAGCGTGCTGTCCGCACTGGCGATCGCTGTGCCTCTCCTGCTGACCGGCCCGCCGGCTGTCGCGGCCCCACTCCCGCGTGCCGCCACCCGGATCAACGACGTCGACGGGGACGGCCGGGTCGACCTCGTCTTCGTCCTCGGGGACAGGAGAGCCGAGGACCCTGCGGACCGGCCGCGGCTGCAGGTGCGCTTCGCGGACGGTGACATCCAGTCCATCACGGCGGAGGAGATGGGTGACGAGATCTTCGAGGACTCGACCTTCGGCCGCGGGCTCGCCGTCGGCGACCTCAACGCCGACGGCTGCGCCGACATCGTCGTCAGCGACACGAGCGCCGGTCCGTCCTACAACGGCAGGGTGTGGGCAGTGTGGGGCTCGGCGGACGGCATCTCCGCGAAACGGGTGACGGTGCTGACGACGGGGCGGCGCAGCGAGTCGATCGGGCAGTCCGTGGCCTTCGTGCCGCTGCCGGACCCTGTGCTTGCCGTCTCCGGCTACCACTCGCGGCTCGGCAGCGTCACCCTCCACCGGGTCACCGCGTCCGGGCGGCTGGGCGCTGCCCGGCAGATCCGGATGGGCTCCCCCGGCATCGTCGGTCAGGCCCGGCCGGAGGTGGGATTCGGCGACTCCATGGCCGCCTCCGGGGACCTGCTGGTGCTCGGCGCCAGCACTGTGAACGCGGTCTACGTGCTGCAGCTGCGACCTGGGCTGCGCTACTGGGCGACCCGGGTCCGCCAGGGTTCCCGGGGCGTGCCCGGCACTCCCGAGGAGTTCGACGGCTTCGGCACGGAGGTGTCGGTCCTCGGCGACCGGGTCGCGGTCGCCGTGCTTGAGGGCGTCGGCCGGCACGAGTCGGCGGGCGCCGTGCAGGCGCTGCGAGTGGAACGGACCGGGCACGGGCTGCGGATCCACCCCGGCCGCCTGATCACCCAGGCCGGCGCCGGCGTCCCGGGCACGGTGGGCAAGGACCGCAACTTCGGCCTGGACCTCATCGTCACCACGGTGTGCCCCGGGGTCCGTGGAGTGATCACCCGGGAGCGCCGGACGAGCCCGCTGGCTGTGCCGTTCGCCGCCACCGAACGCTGCCCTGGCCTCTGGCTGGACCACCCCACCGTGAGGTACTCGCCGTCGGACTCAGACGTTCGAGAATGGGCCGACTTCACCGTCCTGCGGGACAGGCTGGCGGGGTCGGCCACGGAGGCCTGGGCGATCTGGGTGCCGGGTCAGTCACTCCTCACGGGCCGCCCGGGGGCCTGGACACCGGTGGACGCGGGCATCCCGGCGGACCAGCACGTGACGTTCGCCCCGCCTGCGGCGTAGCCGCGGAGCGCGATCCAGGCGCCTCCGGGACGGTTCGCCCAGCGGTGTCGCCGCCCGTCGTGACGGCGTCCTCGTTCCTCGGACGGCCTCGTCAGGGAGCGTGGGTGGCCGCGGTCGGCAGGTCGAGGACGAAGGTGGTCCCGTCCGCGTCGACGCTCAGGGTTCCGCCGAGCAGCCGGGCGTTCTCGGCGGCGATCGCCAGGCCGAGGCCGGACGACGCGCCGTGCCGGGCCGCGTCCCCGCGGACGAACCGGTCGAAGACCCGCTCGCGCAGTTCCTCCGGCACACCGGGGCCGCAGTCGTGGACGCTGATCCGCACACCGGCCGCGCTCCGGTCCACCCCCACCTCGACCGGCGGACGGCCGTGTTGGAGCGCGTTCGCGACCAGGTTGCGGACGACCACCCGCAACCGGGCCGCGTCGACCGGGACCATCACGGAGTCCGCTCCGGTGACGTGGATCAGGCCCGCTCCCGCGTCCGCCACCACCTCGGCCACGAGGTCCATCACGTCAACCAGGCTCGGCACCACCTCGGCGCGGCCGGCGTCCATCCGGCTGATCTCCAGCAGATCCTCGGTCAGGCCGGCGAGCCGGCGCAGCTGCGGGGCCACCTGCGCAGCTGCCTCGTCCCTGGTCTCCGGGTTGCCCAGCGCCTCCGCGGACGCAAGCAGGGCCGCGGTCGGCGTGCGCAGTTCGTGGGCGACGTCCGAGGTGAACCGGCGCTGTGCCTCGTTCGCGTGTTCGAGCTCCCTGATCTGCGCGGTCAGCCGATCGGCCATGCTGTTCACTGCCACCGACATGCGGGCGACCTCGTCGCGGCCACGCACCGGAACCCGGACGTCGAGCGCCCCCGCAGCCACCTGCTCGGCCATCTTCCTCGCGTCGGTCAGCGGACGCGCAACCCGCGCAGCGAGCAGTCCGGCGACGGCGAGCGCGGCGAGGCTGATCGCCGCCGAGTACGCGACCAGGGTGCTGCCCAGTCCCGGGACCGGATCGACCACCTCGCTGAGCGCGCGGGCTCGGACCACGAGCCATAGCGGCACAGTCGCCTTCTCCGGCGCGACCACCATGGCGTAGCCGATCATGTAGCCGCCGCAGGACCGGCTCCACCAGGTGAAGCTGGTCGGCGACGACTCCTCCGTCCTGAGCCCGTCGACCGCATCCGCGAGGCATCCGGTGAGCCGCTCATGAAGCGGGATGTCGTTGTCCAAGTACACGTACTGCTCGGACTGGTCGGGGCGGAACGGCGCCGTGCGGGTGGGCAGCCCGATGAGCAGGCCTTCTCCTCCCTGCTCATCGGCTCCGAAGGGACGCGTGGTGGCCAGGTCGGCCAGGTGCCGCGCGGAGGGATTGCGCTCCAGCGACTCCAGCAGCCAGTCCGCATCGACGCTGACCGCGGTCTCGAGCTGCTGGGCGACGACCTGCTCCCGGTTGTCCGCCGCCCACTGCATGGTCGTCAGCGTGAGCGCCCCGCAGGCCACCACCACGGACGCCACCAGCGCGATGGCGATGCGCAGCCGCAGTCCGAGCCACCTCATGACCGGTCCATCCGGTAGCCGATACCGCGGACGGTGTGCAGGTGCGCGGGGCAGGCCGGGACGTCCTCGATCTTCGCTCGCAGCCGTTGCACCACCGCGTCCACCAGCCGGGAGTCCCCGGCGTAGCCGTAGCCCCACACGTTCGCCAGCAGCTGGTGGCGGCTCAGCACCTGGCCGCGGTGCTCGGCGAGCTCGACCAGCAGCCGCAGCTCGGTGGGAGTCAGCGCCACTGGCTCGCCCGCCTTCGTCACGGTCATGGCCGCCGTGTCGATGCACAGGTCGCCGAACCTCAGCACAGCCGCGTCAGCGCCCGAGGACGTCCGCCGCAGTACGGCCTTGATCCGGGCGTCGAGCACCCGGGGCTCCGCCGGCTTGGTGACGTAGTCGTCCGCACCACACTCCAGCCCGGCGACGATGTCGATCGGATCGGAGCGGGCGGTGAGCATGATGATCGGCAGCAGGGACGCGGCCCGCACCCGGCGGGCGGTCTCGAACCCGTCGATGCCCGGCAGCATCACGTCGAGCAGCAGCACGTCCCACGGTTCGCCGGCGAGCGCGGCCAGCCCCGCGGCGCCGTCCGGGGCGGTGCGGACGGCGTGTCCCAGCGACGTCAGCGCCAGCGCGAGCGCGTCCGCCACGCCCGGATCGTCCTCGACCAGCAGTACCCGACTCATCTGACCTCCTTCGCCGCCAACTCTGACAAAGGAATGTCCCGGTTGTGTCTCAACCGAGTCCCGGTCCATCGCCACGTGGTGGATATCGGGGACGGACCCCTTTTCCGCCACCGCTCATTCCCGCCGACGGCGACAAACTCGGCGGCTTCCAGCGACCGAGGCGACCGGAGGTGAACGGGAAAGGAACCGTCCCCTTCCCGTTCAGGCTGGGGTGGACCGAGAGGGGAACCATCCCCGGGCGGCCGAAGCCTGGACCGGCGGACGGCGGGTCGGATCACTGGCCGCGGACGGACGCACCCTTCGCCCGCGCGACCTCGCGCAGGGACTCCTGGAAGGCGACCATCTTCTCGGCCAGGGCGGCGTCGGAGGCGGCCAGGATCCGCACCGCCAGCAGGCCGGCGTTGCGGGCGTTGCCGATCGCGACCGTTGCCACGGGCACGCCGGCGGGCATCTGCACGATGGAGAGCAGCGAGTCCATCCCGTCGAGGTACTTCAGGGGGACGGGCACGCCGATCACCGGCAGCGGGGTGAGCGCGGCCAGCATGCCGGGCAGATGGGCGGCTCCCCCGGCGCCGGCGACGATCACCTTCAGGCCGCGGGTATGGGCGCCGCGTCCGTAGGCGACCATGTCCTCCGGCATCCGGTGGGCGGAGACCACGTCCGCCTCGTACGGCACGCCGAACTCCGTGCACGCCTCCGCGGTCGCCGACATCACCGGCCAGTCGGAGTCCGAGCCCATCACGATGCCGACCAGCGGCTGTTCACTCATCGTCGTCTCCCATCAGCATCCGGGCCGCCCGCCAGGCCCGCTCGGTCACATCCCCGACGTCCTCGCCCAGGGCGGTCACATGGCCGACCTTGCGTCCGGGCACCACGTCCTTGCCGTACAGCTGCACCTTCACCGCGCGATCGGCGGCCAACACCTCGGCCAGTCCGCCGAGCAGATCGGTGCGGCTCCCGCCCAGCACGTTCACCATCACCGAGACCGGCGCACGCAGCGCCGCCGAGCCGAGCGGCAGGTCGGCGACCGCGCGCAGGTGGTTCTCGAACTGGCTGGTCACCGCGCCGTCGATGCTCCAGTGGCCGGTGTTGTGCGGACGCATGGCGAGCTCGTTCACCACCACCGAGCCGTCGGCCCGCTGCATCAGTTCCACGGCGAGCACGCCGACCACGCCGAGTTCCTGCGCGATCCGCAGCGCCATCGCCTGCAGGTCGCGTACCTGGTCGGGACGCAGTCCCGGCGCCGGCGTGGTCGTCGCCGTGCAGATGCCATCGGTCTGGACGGTCTCGCTGATCGGATAGGCGACCGCCTGGCCGCCCGGGCGGCGCACCACCAGCGCGCTCAGCTCACGGGTGAAGTCGATGTACTCCTCCGCGATCACCACGGCGTTGGCACGCAGCCCGTCCAGCCCCTCGAACGGGACGCCGGCCTGCTCCGGGCCGTCCAGCTTCCACACGCCCTTGCCGTCGTAGCCGCCGCGGGACGTCTTGGCGATCACCGGCCAGCCGTGCGCGTCGCCGAAGGTGACCAGCGCGGCCGCATCCGGCACCACCTCGTTGACCGGGCACGGGACGCCCAGCTCGCGGAGTCGGGCACGCATCACCGCCTTGTCCTGGGCGTGGACGAGAGCCTCCGGACCCGGCCGGACGGCGATGCCCGCGGTCTCCAGATCGTGCAGGATCCGCGTGGGCACGTGCTCGTGGTCGAAGGTGACGACGTCGCAGCCGTCGGCGAACGCGGCCACCGTCGCCGGGTCGGTGTAGTCGCCGACCGTGACGTCACGGACCACCTGGGCCGCGGACACGTCCGGGCCCTCGGCCAGCAGGCGCAGCCGCAGCCCGAGCCCGATCGATGCCGCGTGCATCATCCGGGCCAGCTGGCCGCCACCGATCACGCCGACGGTCGCTGCGGGAGTCCTCACCCGCGCGAGCCTAGGGGAAGACGGACGCCAGGGCCTCGGCGTCTGAAACCCGACAGGCAGCCCAGACCATCTGTCCGCCACGTCCACAGCTCGCAAGGTGGACCGAAACCGTCGAGTACGGCGGTCTCGGTCCACCTTGCGAGGAGGAGCTCTGCCAAGATGAAGTCATGACCGTGCACATCGTCGCCATGGGTGGCGGCGGCTTCTCGATGTCTCCCTTCGGAGCCCCGACGAACCTCGACCGGTACCTGGTCGAACTGACCGGCAAGTCCTCGCCGCTGGTGTGTTTCGCCCCCACCGCCTCGGCCGACGATCCGCAGTACATCAACAAGTTCCTGCTGGCCTACGGCACCCTCGGCGTCCGCACGATGGTGCTCACGCTGTGGGAGGGCGGCTCGGCCGGCTCGGTCTCGCGGCTCGCCGACGCGGACCTGCTGCTGGTCGGCGGCGGGCACACCGTCAACCTGATGGCGCTGTGGCAGGCGCACGGCGTGGACGCGGCCATCCGGGCCCGTCACAACGCCGGCGATGTCGTGCTCGCGGGCGTCTCGGCGGGCGGTGCGTGCTGGTATTCCGGCTGCATCACCGACTCCTTCGGCGACTTCCGTCCCTGGCGGGGCGGGCTGGGCCTGGTCCCGGGCAGCTTCTGCCCGCACTTCGACGGCGAGGCGGAACGGGCGCCGGCCTACACGGACGCGGTGGCCGGCGGAGACCTGCCCGGTGGCTACGGCGCGGACGACGGCGCCGGCGTCCACTATGTCGACGGCGTGCCCACGAACTTCATCGCGGAGGCCTCGGGCCAGCGCGTCTACCGGGTGATGCCGTCCGATCTGCCGACGGCGAGCGGCGTCCTGGTCGAGCCGCAGCAGATGACCGTGCTGTGAACCGAGGGGGAACCGTCCCCCTTCGGTTAGCGGAAGATCAGGCCTCGCTGGACGATGAAGTTCACCGTCGTGGCCACGCCCTGGGCGATCACGAAGCCGACGACCTGCGCGACCGTCTGGCTGCCGGACAGGCCCAGCACCCAGGGGTAGAGGACGGCGAACAGCCCCACCTGCAGCGCGAAGGTGAGCCCGTACAGCGCCATCACGGCGGCGAAGCGACGCGTGGACGCCTCCGCCTGGAAGGTCCAGCGGCGGTTGATCAGGTACGCGGTGGTCGTGCCGGCGATGAACGACAGCGCCTTCGCCGGGGTGTGGTCGAGGCCGGCGAGGTTCATCAGCACCACCAGCAGGCCGAAGTCGACCACCGCCGACAGCCCCCCGGAGATCACGAACCGCGTCAGCTGGGTGCGCAGGGCCAGCCGCTGCGACGTCGCCTCCGCCGCTTCCGGACCGGTCATTCGTCCCGCAGCTCCGGCGCCTTGATGGGGTCCTCGCCGCCGAAGAGCAGCTCGGTCATCACCACGTGGACGCGCTCCACCTCCGGGATGTCGTCGAGGGTGACCGGCTGGTCCGCCGCGGTGGTCAGCACCAGCGTGCCGCAGCCGAGCAACTGGTCGATCGGCCCCCGCCGGTAGGCGACGTTGTTGATCCGGGTCAGCGGCATGTCGTGGCCGGTCTTCACCAGGATCCCGCGCCGGGTGATGATCCGCCGGTTCGTGAACGTGTAGGTGCTGGTCAGCCAGCGCAGGAACGGCGCGACCACCCAGATCGCCGCCACCAGCAGCGCCACCACGGCGACCAGCCAGCCGGCTCCCGGCTGCCACGACGCGGGGATCAACGCGAACGCGAAGCCCGTCACCACCGCGACCACCAACAGCAGCAACGCGGGGACGATCAGGGCCTTGACGTGGGTGCGCAGGTGCAGCACCACCACCTCGTCCTTGCCCAGGAGTTGCGGATCAAGACCCATGCCGCCAATGGTCCCACACCGCTCCAGCTCGCCGATCCAGCCGTAGACCGTGAGTTCACCCACCGTCAGACGTGGACGAATTCACAGTGAGTGGGGCTGGGCCGTTCAGCGCAGATGCACCACGTCGCCGGCGGCGAAGGGACGCTCCCCGCCCGCGACCGAGACCAGCAGGCAGCCGTCCGCGTCCACGCCGGTCGCCCAGCCCTCGACGAACTCGTCCGGGCCGAGCTGGACCCGCACCCGGCGGCCGACGGACGCACAGCGGGCGGAGTACTCCGCGCGCAGGTCGTCGCCGGCGAGCCAGCGGGTATACCACGTCCCCAGCCACGCGAGCACGCCCTCGACCACCGCGGTCGGATCGACCTCGGCTCCCGCCAACGCCAGCGACGTCGCCGTCGGCACCGGCAGCTGCGCCTGTGACAGCGTCGTGTTGATGCCCATCCCGATCACCGCTGCCGGCCCGGACGGGCCGTCCACCCGCTCGGAGAGGATGCCGCACAGCTTGCGCCCGTCCACCAGCACGTCGTTGGGCCACTTCAGCTCGACCGCCACGCCGCAGGCCGCCCTGAGCCCATCGGCGACCGCGAGGCCGGTGACCAGGGGCAGCCACAGCCACCGCTCGACGGGCACCGAGGCCGGCGGCCGCAGCAGCACCGAGATCGCCAGCGACGTCCCGGGCGGTGCCTCCCAGACCCGCGCGAAACGGCCCCGTCCGGCACTCTGGTGGTCGCTGACAAGCACCGTCCCCGACCCTGCCCCGGCGCGTGCGGCCGTGGCCAGGTCGGCGTTGGTGGAGCCGGTGGTGGCCACCGTCCGGATCGCGGTCCACACCGAACCGGGCCGGACCAGCCGACGGGACAGCGCCTCGGCATCGACGCGGGGATTCACCCTGCGACTCTATGGCCTGTTCCCGACCTCGACGCACGCTCCGGTGAGTATCGTCAGCTCATGGCGCAGGACATCCACACCACTCGCGGGAAGCTGGCCGACCTCGCGGCGCGCAAGGCCGAAGCGCTGAACCCGTCCAGCGTGGCCGCGGTGGAGAAGGTGCACGCCCAGGGCAAGATGACCGCGCGCGAGCGCATTCTCGCGCTGCTGGACGAGGACAGCTTCGCCGAGTTCGACCGGTTCGCCCGGCACCGCTCGAGTGCCTTCGACATGGAGGAGAAGCGGCCCTACACCGACGGCGTGATCACCGGCGTGGGGTCGATCCACGGCCGTCCGGTGTGCGTGTTCAGCCAGGACGTCACCCTGTTCGGCGGCGCGCTCGGCGAGGTGTACGGGGAGAAGATCGTCAAGATCCTCGACTTCGCCATCAAGACCGGCTGCCCGATCATCGGGATCAACGAGGGCGGCGGCGCGCGCATCCAGGAGGGCGTGGTCTCGCTCGACCTGTACTCCCAGATCTTCCGGCGCAACACCCTCGCCTCCGGCGTGATCCCGCAGATCTCGCTGATCATGGGCGCCGCCGCTGGCGGGCACGTCTACTCGCCGGCCCTGACCGATTTCGTGGTGATGGTCGACCAGACGTCCCAGATGTTCATCACCGGACCGGCGGTGATCAAGGCGGTGACCGGCGAGGACGTCACGATGGAGGAACTCGGCGGCGGCCGCACGCACTCCACGAAGTCGGGCAACTCCCACTACCTGGCCGCCGACGAGACGGACGCCATCGAGTATGTCCGCGAGCTGCTCACCTACCTGCCGCAGAACAACCTCGAGGACCCGCCGGTCTACGACGAGGACGAGGCCGACCTGACCATCACCGAGCACGACCTGGTGCTGGACACGCTGATCCCCGACTCGCCGAACCAGCCCTACGACATGCACGAGGTGATCCGGAGGGTGCTGGACGACGACGAGTTCCTCGAGGTGCACCGGCTGTACGCGCCGAACATCATCTGCGGGTTCGGACGCGTGGAGGGCCGATCGATCGGGGTCATCGCCAACCAGCCGATGGTGTACGCGGGCTGCCTCGACATCAAGGCGTCGGAGAAGGCCGCGCGGTTCGTCCGCACTTGCGACGCGTTCAACATCCCCATCCTGACGTTCGAGGACGTCCCCGGCTTCCTGCCCGGCACCGACCAGGAGTGGGACGGGATCATCCACCGCGGCGCGAAGCTCATCTACGCCTACGCCGAGGCCACCGTCCCGCTGGTGACAGTGATCACCCGCAAGGCCTACGGCGGCGCCTACTGTGTGATGGGGTCGAAGCCGCTGGGGGCGGACGTGAACTTCGCCTGGCCGACCGCCCAGATCGCGGTGATGGGCGCGGAGGGCGCGGTGAACATCCTGTACAAGCGCGAGCTCGCGGACGCCGCCGACCCCGAGGCGCGCCGCACCGAGCTGATCGACGAGTACAACGACGAGCTGGCCAACCCCTACGTCGCCGCCGAACGCGGGTACGTGGACAAGGTGATCCACCCGCACGAGACCAGGGCCCAGGTGATCCGGGTGCTGCGGCTGCTGCGCACCAAGCGGCAGCAGCTGCCACCGAAGAAGCACGGGAACATCCCGCTGTGACCGTCCCCGAACTGCCGCGCCGAGCCCCCGTCATCCCGGCGAACGCCGGGATCTCCGGCCCTGACCACAGGCCGGGGCCCGATGGGTTGTTCGAGGTACTCGGGGGCTCCCCCACCGACGAGGAACTGGCCGCGCTGGCCGCCGTGGTGGTGGCGTTGCGCCGCGGGCGTCCCGACCCCCACGCGCCGGCGACGAGCACGCTGGCCGGCGGCTGGCGCTCCTACTGGCATACGGTACGTACGCCGTTGGTTCCCGGGCGGGAGGCCTGGCGGAGTAGCTTTCGGATGTAGCTTCACCCAGCTGCCGAGTTGTCGGCCCAGAGAGAGGACGTGGCATGGGCGCCATCGACGAGATCCTGTCCAGCATCGATCCGCAGCAGTTGGCCGCGGCGCTGGGCACCGATCAGGACACCGCGGTGAACGCCGCCGCGGCTGCCATTCCGACCCTGATCAACAGCCTGCAGGCCAACGCAGGGAGCGCGGACGGCCAGGCCAGCCTGATGGCGGCGCTCGGCCAGCACGCGGACGGGGTGTACGGCGACTCGATCGACCTGAACGGGGTGGACACCGATGACGGCCGCAAGATCGTGGCCCACGCCCTCGCCGATGACCCGGGCCGGCTGCAGGCCGTAGGCGGCCTCGGCGGGAGCCTGCTCAGCAAGCTGCTGCCGCTGCTGGCACCGATCGTGATGAGCTACCTGGCCAAGAAGCTGGGCATGGGGTCGGCCGCGGCGCCGTCCCAGGGCTCGGGCGACATCCTCGGCGACCTGCTGGGCGGGCTGCTCGGCGGCGGGTCCGCGGGCGGCGCGGCCGGGGGTGGCCTCGGTGATCTGCTGGGCGGCATCCTCGGCGATCAGGCCGCCGAACCGGCGGGTGTGCCGTCCGGGCACGGCGGCGGCGCGGTCGGTGCGGACGGTGACCTCGGCGGCGTGTTCAACGCGCCGGGCAACGCCACCGGCATGCAGATCCCGACGCAGGACGCTCCGGACGACCAGCGGCCGACGTACCAGCAGCCGGCACAACAGGGTTCCGGCGACATCCTCGGCGACCTGCTCGGGCAGATCCTTGGCCGCTGAACCGGTGCCGCGCCTGGTGCTCGCGTCCGCCTCACCGGCGCGGCTGGAGACCCTGACCCGGGCGGGTCTCTCCCCCGAGGTCGTGGTCTCCGACGTGGACGAGGACGCCTTCGCCGCGCCCACCGTCGCGGAACTCGTCGCCGTCCTGGCCCGGGCGAAGGCCGAGTCGGTCGCGGCCTCACTGCCACGTGAACGGAAAGGGACCCGTCCCCTTTCTGTTCACGGGGACGGGTCCCTTTCCGTTCAGGACACGCTCGTCGTCGGCTGCGACTCACTGCTCGAACTGGACGGCGAGCCGATGGGCAAGCCGGCCTCTGCGGACGAGGCCGTCGCACGCTGGCGGCGGATGCGCGGCCGCACCGGGCACCTGCACACCGGCCACCACGTGATCCGGCTCGGCGCAGCGCCGGCGACCGCGTCCGGTGTGGAGACCACCGCGGTGGCGTTCGCCGAACTCACGGACGAGGAGATCGAGGCCTACGTCCTCACGGGCGAGCCACAACGGGTGGCCGGCGCGTTCACCATCGACGGCCTGGGTGGCGCCTACGTCCGCTCGGTCAGTGGCGATCCGCACGCCGTCGTCGGGATCAGCCTGCCGCTGCTCCGTGACCTGTTCGGCCGGCTCGGCGTCCGCTGGCACGACCTGTGGACCCGGCTAGCCTTTACAGCGCCATGACGAATCTGGAGAACCTGCCCGGCCCCGCGGACGTGGTGCCGCCCACCTCGGCGCTACCGGCGTGGCTGCGTGCCATGCGTCCCAAGCAGTGGGTGAAGAACGTGCTCGTGCTGGCCGCTCCGCTCGCGGCGGGCCGGCTGTTCGAGCCCCCCGTGCTGCTCGCCTCGCTGTGGGCCTTCGTGTCGTTCTCCCTGGTCAGCGCATCGATCTACCTGATCAACGACAGCCGCGACGTCGACGCGGACCGGCTGCATCCCAAGAAGCGGTTCCGGCCGATCGCCGCGGGCGAGTTGTCGATCCCGACCGCGTACGTCATGGCCGCGATCACGCTGGCCGCGTCACTGACGATTGGCTTCTGGGTGGCGCCGCTGCTCGGGGTGACGCTCGCGTCCTACTGGGTGTTGCAGGTGGTGTACTCGCTCTTCCTCAAGCACCAGCCGATCATCGACCTCGCCATGGTGGCGGCGGGATTCCTGCTGCGCGCCGTCGCCGGCGGCGTCGCGGCCAACCTCGCACTGTCGCAGTGGTTCCTGCTGGTGGCGTCGTTCGGGTCGCTGTTCATGGTGGCGGGCAAGCGCTACTCGGAGTTGAAGGAGCTCGGCACCGAGGCCGGCACCAGGGCCAGCCTCGAGCGCTACACGAAGTCGTACCTGCGCGAGGTGTGGTCGATCTCGATCGCGATCGTGATCATGTCCTACAGCCTGTGGGCGTTCGAGCAGCGCTACGCCCAGCCGTGGGGCATCCCGTGGACGACGCTGTCGATCGCGCCGTTCACGCTCGCTGTGCTGCGCTACGCCATGCGCGTGGACCAGGGCAAGGCCGGTGAGCCGGAGGACGTGGTGCTGTCCGACCCGATCCTGCAGGTGCTGGCGGTGCTGTGGGTGATCCCGGTGGCGATCGCGGTGTTCGGATGACCACCCCGGATGAGCACCGGATGGTCAGCCCGATGAGCCGCCCGGTCGCGCTGGTGACCGGTGCCTCCCGGGGCATCGGACGGGCCGTCGCGCTCGCTCTCGCGCCCACCCATCATGTCCTGGTCGGGGGACGCGACGCCGACTCCGTCGCCTCGGTCGTGGCCGGACTCGAGTCGGCCGCGCCGTTCGTCGTCGACCTCACGGACGAGGCCGCACTCGCCGCCGCCGTGACCGGTGTCGGCCGGCTCGATGTGCTCGTGCACTCCGCCGGACTGGTCACCTTCGGCGCGCTCGCGGACTCGACCACCCAGGAGTGGCGCGACCTGATGGAACTGAACGTGGTCGCACCGGCCACCCTCACCCGGCTGCTGCTGCCCGCGCTGCGGTCCTCCCACGGGCTGGTGGTGTTCCTCAACTCCGGCGCCGGCCTGACCACCCATCGCGGGTTCTCCGCGTACTCGGCGTCGAAGTACGCGCTCACCGCGCTGGCCGACGCGCTGCGGCTCGACGAACGCGGCCGCATCCGGGTGACCTCCATCCACCCCGGACGCGTCGCCACCGACATGCAGGCCCGGCTCGCCTCCCTGCAGGGACTCCCCTATGTCCCCGACGCCCACCTCGACGCCGCGGATGTCGCCCGCGCCGTCCGCCTCGCCGTGGACCTGCCCCCGGACGCGAGCCTCGACTCCGTCCGGATCAACCCGGTGTAGCAGGCGATCCACCCAACGTCATCCCGGGCCTGACCCGGGATCCCCGTGGTCGACTCGCCGGGCCGGTGCAGGGATCCCGGCGTACGCCGGGATGACGGTCGTCCTTTGGCTCGGTCCCTCACAGCTCGGTCAGCGGCACCTCGGGGTCTGCGAGGCGCTCGGGCGGAATCACGCGCCCGACCAGGGCGCGCAGGGTGTCGTTGACGTCCCAGATGTTGACGTTCATCGCGGCGCGGACAGCCCCGGACGACAGCCAGAACGCGATGAACTCGCCGGAATCCATGTCGCCGCGCAGCACGACGTCGTTCTCGCCGGACGCGTGGCCGACGTACTCCATGCCGAGGTCGTACTGATCTGTGAAGAAGTACGGCTGCCAGTCGTAGCGCGCATCCCGGCCGAGGATCGTCCGGGCAGCGAGCTGGCCCTGCCGGATCGCGTTGTCCCAGTGCTCGACCCGCAGCCTCGTCCCGAGCGTGGGGTTGAACGCGTTGGCCACGTCGCCGATCGCGAGGATCACCGGGTCCGAGCTGCGCAGCCGGTCGTCGACGACCACCCCGCCTGCGACCTCGAGGCCCGCGTCGCCGGCCAGTTCGGCGTTGGGGACGGCACCTGCGCCGACCAGAACGAGGTCGCCGGGCACCACCTCGTCGCCGACCCGGACCCCGGTCACGCCGCTGGCGCCGCCCTTGAAACCGGTGACCTCGACGTTGGTGCGCAGGTCCACCCCGTGCGAGCGGTGCAGCTCCGCGAAGTGCCGGGCCACCCGCGCCCCGAGGATCGCGCCGAGCGGCAGGTCGAACCGTTCGAGGACGGTCACCGCGCAGCCCGCCTTGCGGGCGGACGCGGCCACCTCCAGCCCGATCCAGCCGCCACCGACGACGACCAGCCGCCGGCCAGCGGTCAGTTCCGCCTTCAGCCGCGCCGAGTCGTCCATCGTGCGCAGGGTGACGACGCCAGGCAGGTCCATCCCGGGCAGGTCCAGTCGCCGGGCGCGAGCCCCGGTGGCGAGCACGAGCCTGTCGTAGCCGAGCTCCGCGCCCGACTCGAGCCGGACCGTCCGTCCGGCCCGATCGAGCGCGACCACCCGGGCGCCGAACCGGGTGGTCACGTCGTGTTCGGCGTACCACTGGGGTGGATGGACGAACAGCGAGTCGGCCGGCTCCTCGCCCTGCAGGACCTGCTTCGACAGACCCGGACGCTCGTACGGCCGCTGCGACTCGGCCCCGACCAGGGTGATCGAGCCGTCGAAGCCCTCCTCCCGCAGTGTGCTGACGGTGTGAGCGGCGGCAAGCCCCGCCCCGACCACGATGACCGAACTCATCGCACTCCCCCTTTCGAGTCGACGGCCGAGAGGAACTCGGCCCGTGCCGATGCGTCGACGCCGAGCTGCCCGGTCATGGTCTGCGTCCGGGTGGTGGCCCCGGCGGCGCGCACGCCCCGGATGGTCATGCAGCTGTGCCCGGCCTCGATCACCACCCCCACCCCGCGCGGCTCGAGCTCGCGGTCGAGCCAGTCCGCGACCTGGCGGGTGAGCCGCTCCTGCACCTGCGGACGCCGGGCCAGCGCGTCCACCACCCGGGCGAACTTCGACAGGCCCAGCAGCCGGTCCGTCGGCAGGTAGCCGACGTGGGCCACCCCCGAGAACGGCAGGAGGTGGTGCTCGCAGATCGAGCGGACGGGGATGTCACGCACCAGCACCAACTCGGAATACCCCTCATCGTTGGGAAATGTCGTGGCGTCGAACTCGGTGGGCGTGAGCAGCTCTGCGTACGCCTGGGCCATCCGCAGCGGGCTGCGCCGCATCGACGGCGACTCCGTGGACACCCCGAGAGCCCGCAGGAACTCCCGGGCGTGACGTGCGGCGGCCAGGATCCGCGGGTCGTCGCCCAGCGCGATCGCCTCGGCGCGGAACTCGGTGACGCTCACCGGATCGCTCATCGCCCCTCCATCTATCGGAGTTGTATCTACACGTTAGAAACCTTCCGGTGTATCGTCAAGGTATTCGTCCGTTGGAGGTGAGGGGATGGCCGGCCTTCGCGACCGCGTCCGCGGGATCGCCTCGCTCGCCGATCCCACCCGGACCGCGCTGTACGACTACATCGGTGGCCAGGCCGAGGCGGTGACCCGCGAGCAGGCGGCGGCCGCGCTCGGCATCGCGCTGCACCAGGCCAAGTTCCACCTCGACCGGCTCGCTGCGGACGGGCTGCTGGAGACCGCCTACGCCCGGGTGAGCGGACGGGGCGGTCCTGGAGCGGGCCGGCCGGCGAAGCTCTACCGCCGGACCTCGGTAGAGATCGCGGTCACGCTTCCCGAGCGTCGCTACGAATTGGCCGGCCACCTGCTGGCCGCCGCGATCGAGGAGGCCGAGGCCTCCGGCACGGCCGTCGGTGACTGCGTGGGCGCCGTCGCCGCCCGGTTCGGGACGGAGTTGGCCGCCTCCGTCCCTGCCCAGGAGCCCGACCGCGCACTCGCGGCGGCGGCCGACCTGCTGGCCGGACTGGGCTTCGAACCCCGCGTCGCGGACGGACGGGTGACGCTCGCCAACTGCCCCTTCCACCACCTCGCCCGGGACCACACCGCGCTGGTCTGCGGGATGAACCTCTCGCTGATCGAAGGACTGCTC